>JAYUUC010000495.1:0-3897 GCA_043755105.1 Myxococcales bacterium | reverse complement strand
CCCAGGGCGGAGGCTCGCTCTACGTGGCCCTCGGCCCGGTGGTGGACGCCACCGGCGGCAGCCTCGGCCCCGAGATGGTGAAGATGACCGAAGAGCTGCTGCGCCAGAAGCTGTCCCGGATGGGGGCGGTGTTCGCGCCCGCCAACGAGAACCGGGCGGTGGCCAAGTCAGTGATCCGCGCCCGCAAGCTGCACGGGTGGATGCTGATGGTGAAGCTGCTTCCCCATCCCAACAACGGTTTGAAAATCAGCCTGCTGGCGCTCACCTACCCCGAGCAATCGATCAAGGGCGACTACAGCGTCAAGGCCTCGGGAGGCCGACCCCCTGATCTGATCCGCGCGATGGTCCCCAAGGTGGTGGATGACGCCGCTGAGGACCTGGAGTGGGGCAACCCATGAGCCGGCACTTCCCCCTGGGCAAACCTGCCCGCACGTCGGCGCCGAAACGGAGTCCGTAGAACCATGCCCACCCTCGCCCAGAATCCAGCCCCCAGCGCCGAAGCCGCCGGCCCGAAACGGAAGGTGAGGAATTTCCTCATCGACGCCCGCTTCCAGTTGAAGTTCGCCAGCTACATCGTCCTCCTCACCTTGCTGGTGGCCGGGCTGCTCGGGGTCTTTCTCTGGAACACCACCAGCATGCTCTTCGACGAGACCGCGGTGGCGGTGGACGCCCGCTCCCGGGCCGCCGAGACCAGCAAGGAGCTCGGCAACGCGACCCTGAGCAACGAGCTGATGGCCCACCTGAAGGACCCGTCGTTCGAAGCGCAGCTGCGGGCGAAGTCGGCAGAGATCGACCAGACCTACGCCGCCGAGCGGAACTCGATCGTCGCCACCCGTGCAGCGCTGGTTCGGCGGCAAGAGCACACGCTGATCGCGCTGATCGGCGGCTTCCTCGCCTTCATCATCGTGATTGCCCTGGGCACCATCGTCACCACCCACAAGATTGTCGGCCCTCTCTACCGATTGAAGCGGCTGGCCCAGGAGATCGGCGAGGGCCAACTTCAGACGGGCGGCGGCCACGGGCTGCGCCCCGGAGACGAGCTCAAGGACGTGTTCGAGGCCTTCCACGGGATGATTGCCCAGCTGCGGGCGAGGGAGCAGCAGACCCTCGACGAGGCGCGCCGGGCCCTGGCCTTGGCTGAGAAAGACGGAAGCAACGCAGCCCTGATTCGCGAGCTGAAAACCCTGGAGGCGCGGGTCCTTGCCCGCCTGGAATAAAGTCCTGAGCGTCTGACGGCCGCTACGGAGGGGTCGGGGATGGCGACGAAGGGTGGGGAGTCGCTGCCGCGCCCGCGAGCGTGACCAGCACCGGGTAATGCTGCTTGAACCAGTGGCTGAGCTGCTCGAGGTCCGCCCCTTCGCTGCGGCGAACGAACGCGCGCAGGTAGGCCCGGGGAGCGCGCTCCTGGTAGTCCATCTGCGGCATCACCCGGGTCAGCTCGTGGGTGCGTTCCGGACACGCGTAACGCGGGCTCAGGGCGGAATCCCGGCGACGATCGACTCGACGAAAGGGGCGCGCAGCAGCGAGAGCGTTTTCTCCGCTTCCCCATCGGGAGGCAGCCGGAGTACCTGCGCCCGGGACAGACGAGACCGAGGTCTCGGACCCTGGCACCACGCTGGCGACAGCGGGCCCGCTTGGAACCGGGCGCCCCGACGACGCGCCGGTCATCGAACGAGGGTCCACAAGCGCAGGGTCACCTGACCGGACTGCTGCAGTCGAGGCAGCGTGGGTCGCGCCCCGCGGGGTGCTGGAGGCCAGCGCCTTGCCAGAAGAAAAGCTCGAGGCACCGGAAAGGCCTGGCGGCGGCGAGGCACGGGCAAATCGAAGCATCGGAGAGAGCCCCTCCTGCTGCACGCTCTCAAGCGGTGAAACGGGTGGCGTTGGCCGGCGATGGCGCAGAGCAGAGCTTCGGGAGGCACGACAACTGCGCTCGAGAGCTTCGAGCAGGCTGACCAAGGGGGCTGCGTCTGGGCCGCTGCCTTGAAGGATGTCGACCAGCTCGGCGACGTCGTCGGCGCGGCGGTCGTGAACGCATTGCCGCAACGCATGGGAGAGCACCGCGAAGGTGTCCTCGCAGTCTTTCAGCGCCCGGTGGGTGGTGCGTTCCCCCGCGCCTGCCCAGGGAACGACCGCATCGAGGGAGTGGCTGGCGAGCTCGGGGTACAGGTAATGGAGCAGCTCGCAGGAGTCGAGCAGCGGCGCGTCGATCCGCTCGAAGCTCTCGCGCAAGAAGCTCTGTTCGAAGCGGGCGTTGTGCGCAATCACCGTCCAGCCGTCGAGCTCGCGCTCGAGCTGGGGGAGGTAATCGGTGAACCGGCCCAGCCCGGCGAGGTCCTCATCGAGCAGCCCGGTGAGCTGGAAGACGATCGGCGGCAGCGGCTGCTGGGGCTGAAACAGGCGCGAGAAGGACCGCACCGGCACTCCGTTCTCGACGAAGAGCGCCCCGAGTTCGACCACCTCGTCGACGCGGGCGTCGAGCCCGGTGGTCTCGAGATCGACGATCACATGGTGGGCCAAGGCGGCGCGGAGCGGCATCGGTCCCGACCCTATCTGCCCGATCTGACAGGGCGCTTCCGACCCCAGCCTCCGCGGAGGGGGGGAAAGTTGGGTGACCCCCTTGCGATACTCCCACGTGTGTGACCTAAGGTGCGCCGATTTCGCAGCCCTTCACTCTGACAATGGATGGAAACATGGCAGCTGAACTTTCGAACTGGATCGAGTTCCACGACGCTGATCTGAAGCAGAAGTACTCCAATGCGAAGATCCCGATGAACACGCTGGTCGAGGCCTACCTGGACCAGAAGCTGGACATCAAAGGCGACGTCCACGAGCTGATGAGGAAGAAGAACCTCTTCGTCAACTACCGGCTCACTCAGGACCAGGCAAAGTTCTTCTTCCAGAAGTTCATCCCCTCGCTGGTGGTGCACAGCAAGAAGGCCGACAAGGAGCTGGTCACCAACCACTATGACCGCGGCAACGACTTCTTCCAGGCGTTCCTCGGCGAAGTGATGGTCTACACCTCGGCGTTCTTCCGCACCGGCGATGAGGACATCGAGACCGCGCAGCGGCAGAAGCTCGACTACGTCGGCCACAAGATGCAACTCAAGCCCGGCGAGCGGCTGCTCGACGTCGGCTGTGGCTGGGGCACCCTGGTCGCCCACATGGCCGAGAAGTTCGGCGTCGACGCCACCGGCGTGACCATCAGCCAGAACCAGGCTGAGTTCGGCACCGGGCGGATCAACGAGAAGAAGCTGGGCTCGAAGGCGCGCATCCTCACCCTCGACTACCGCGACATCCCGAAGCAGAAGTTCGACAAGATTTCGGTGCTCGAGATGGCCGAGCACGTCGGGCTGAAGAACTTCCAGAAGTTCATGAAGCAGCTCAACACCCTGCTCACCGACGACGGCATTCTCTACCTGCAGATCGCCGGGCTGCGACGGAACTGGAACCCCGAGGACTTCACCTGGGGCATGTTCATGTCGAAGTACATCTTCCCGGGCGCGGACGCGTCGATGCCGCTGTCCTACGTCACCAACCAGCTCGAGAAGGCTGGCTTCGAGATCCACAGCGTCGAGAACGTCGGCATCCACTACTCGTACACCATCGAGCGCTGGTACAAGCTCTGGCTCCAGAACAAGGAAGCGATCCTCGCCTCTTACGGCGAGCGTTGGTTCCGCCTCTGGACGGTGTTCCTCGCCTGGTCGGTGCTGATCGCCGAGCAGGGTGGGTCGACCGCGTTCCAGATTGTTTGCAACAAGAACCTCCCCTCGTTCAACCGTCACCGCTGGGTCAACGAGTCGGTCGGCCTCGGCGAGTTCGCTGCGCCTCCCGCGCAGTTGAAGGTTGGCGGCCGGAAGCTGAAGAGCGCGTAAGGTCGCTGCTCGAAGGTTGAAATGA
>JAYUUC010000494.1:0-3898 GCA_043755105.1 Myxococcales bacterium | reverse complement strand
ACGACCGCTATCAGACCGCGGAAGAGGTATACGAAGCGCTCTCCGAGTAGAGCGGCTTTTCCGGTTGGACTTTGGCGGGCAGGTCATCGATGCAGTCGCATGAGCTGAAGGTAGAACCAGCGAGCCAGGGCAAGCGGCTGGACCTCTTCGTCGGAGAAGCGCTGTCGCTCTCTCGCGCCCGGGTGAAGGAGCTGTTCGAGCTCGATGCCGTTCGAGTCGAAGGCCGCCGGGCGCGCAAGGGGCAGATGGTCGAGGCCGGGCAGACGGTGACGGTGAAGGAACCCGAGGTGCGTTCCTCGGCGGCGGCGCCCGAGCAGGGAGCGGCGTTGACGGTCCTTCACGAGGACCCGGCCCTGCTCTTTCTCGACAAGCCCGCGGGGGTGCCCTCCCACCCGCTCAAGCCCGGAGAGCAGGGGACGGTGGCCAATGCGCTGGTGGCGCGTTACCCGGAGTGCGCTCTGGCGTCCGAGGATTCGCGAGAAGGCGGGCTCTGCCATCGGCTCGACATCGGCACTTCCGGAGTGCTGCTGGCGGCCCGCTCCCGCACCGCCTGGACCGCGGTCCGGGCGCTGTTTTCCGAGCGGAGGGTGGACAAGCGCTACTGGGCGCTGGTGACCGGCCCGCTCGTGGGTCGCGGAGAGATAGACCTTCCGTTGCGCCATCACCCCCGTCACCCGGACCGGGTCGAGCCGGCGTCCGACGGCGGTCCCGACGCGCGCGAGGCGGTCTCGCTGTTCGAGGTGCTCGCCCGTTCCGGAGAATACGCCCTGGTCGAAGTGCAGATTCTCACCGGAGTGCTGCACCAGGTGCGCGCCCATCTGGCGGCGATCGGCGCGCCGCTGGTGGGCGACGAGCTCTATGGCGGTCGGCCCGAGCAGGGGTTGAACCGGTTCTTCCTCCACGCCCGCACCCTCGCCCTCCCCCACCCCGAGACGGGCGAGCGGCTTCAGGTCGAGAGTCCGCTGCCACCGGAGCTCGAGGCGATGTTGAGGGTCAGGGTTCCGTCGTGGACGGGCGTTCGGGAGCCCGTCGCCCGGTGAGCACGCGGCTGGCAGAGCGGGCGATTCTTCATGTCGACATGGACGCCTTCTATGCCTCGGTGGAGCAGCGCGACCATCCGGCACTGAGGGGCAAGCAGGTGATCGTCGGCGGCCATCCGACGCGAGGGGTGGTGCTCGCGGCGTCCTACGAGGTCCGGCCTTTCGGGGTGCGGAGCGCGATGCCGATGTCCCGCGCGGTGCGACAGGCCCCTCAGGCGATCGTGGTTCCTCCCCGGCCCGAGGTTTACGCCGAGGTGAGCGAGCAGCTGCTGGCGATCTTCGAGTCGGTCACCCCGCTGGTGGAGCCGCTCTCGCTGGACGAAGCGTTCCTGGACGTGACCGGGTCGCTGAAGCTGTTCGGAACGGGAGCGGAGATTGCGCAGCGCTTGCGGGCACGAATTGCTGCAGAGCTGTCGCTGCCCGCGTCGGCAGGCATCGCGCAAGTGAAGTTCGTGGCGAAGATTGCCTCCGATCTCGCGAAGCCCAACGGTCAGCGCGAGGTGCGCCCGGGGGAAGAGAAGCAGTTCCTCGCGCCGCTGCCGGTGTCTCGTCTGTGGGGAGTGGGCCCGAAGGCAGAGCAGACCTTGAAGGGGCTGAAGCTATCGACCATCGCCGACCTCGCCGCGCGCGACCCGAATTGGCTGGAGCAGCGCCTGGGGCCTTCGGGCCGCGAGCTGTGGGCGCTGTCCCAGGGGCAAGATCCGCGCGAAGTGGTGCCGGACCGGGAAGCAAAGAGCATCGGTGCCGAGGATACCTTCGAGGAGGACCTTGATGATCGGGAGGCCCTGCAGGTGGCGCTCCACTCGCAGGCGCTGCGGGTGGGACGGCGGTTGCGACGAGCAGGGGTGAAGACGCGGGTGGTGCAGCTGAAGCTCAAGTATTCGGACTTCACCTTGCTCACGCGGCGAATGACCCTCGAGCCGTCGACCGATGATGGCCAGACGCTCTATCGGGCCGCGCTCACCCTGCTCGAACGGGCGCCGACCCATCAGCGGGTGCGGCTCACCGGCGTCTCGGCGCAGGATCTGGGAGGAGACGATCAGCTCTCGCTCTTTGCTCCCGCGCCGGCGAAGAGCGACAAGCTCAATGCGGCGCTGGATCGAATCAACGCCCGCTTTGGAGACGGAGCGGTGGTGACGGCCGACCTCAAGGAAGAGGGCGTGGACGGGGCCGACGAGGAGCGGGCCCGAATGGGGGCCTCGCGCATGGATCAGTCGAGACGGAAAGGCTGACCAGCGGGGACCGAAGGCCGCGTTCCAGTCGACGCTGGAGTCGGAAACACAAGCGGTCGATTTGAGGAGGCTGTTGGTTCGGCCCAAGCTCACCGCCAATTCTCGATCAAAATGCAAAGACGCTAGACATTCTTCCGAGCCCTTCGGCATTCGCAATCGCTCGGTGACGGATGAGGTCCCCTGCCTCCAATAGGTCGGCATGGTCATCTCTCTTCGATTCTCGCCGTCACTGCTGTTGGTTCTCTTCATTGCTGCCTGTGGGCCTCCGGTTCCTGACTTCCATTCACCGATCTGCAGCCCTCAGACCTGCACGGGCTGCTGCCGTTCCGATGGCGTTTGCACCCCTGGCATGACCATCGGAGCTTGCGGCAGGCTGGGCAGTGCCTGTGAGTCATGCTCCGCCGGAAATGTCTGTGAAGCGGGTCTCTGCAGCACACCCAGTCTTTGCGTTCCGGACTGTCACGGGCGCAGCTGCGGTTCCGATCCCGTCTGCGGTGCCTCTTGCGGTTCCTGTGGCGGGGGCCAGTGCACCGGCGCAGGCCAGTGCATCAACTCCTGCACCCCTGATTGCAGCGGCCGCAGCTGCGGCCCCGATCCGGTATGCGGTACTTCGTGCGGGACGTGCAGCTCTGGCGCTTGCAGTGCTTCGGGCAAGTGCCCCTCCACGAGCCCAGCGTTGTGCGTCAGTGGGTCCGCAGGCTCTTGTTACGGCACCGGACGAACCTGGACGGGCAGTCAGTGCTGCGTATCCGGGGTAATTCAGTGCGTGAGTGGCTCCGCCTCCAGCTGCTACGGCTCGACCTTGGTCTGGACGGGCGCGCTTTGCTGCGTCTCGGAACCTTCTCAGTGCGTCGAGGGAAGCGCCTCGTCTTGCTACGGCCCGTTGATGAAGTGGACCGGCGCGCGGTGCTGCGTTTCGGGTGTGAGTCAGTGCGTGTCAGGGACCGCATCGTCCTGCTACGGCGCAGGAAAGCTGTGGACCGGCGCGCAATGCTGCTTGCCCTGACTTGAGCTCGGCTATTTCAGCCTCCATCCATAGGCGACCAGCGTCGCCTCCCTTCCTCCCACGACCGCCCTTTTTTCAGCAGCTCGAACGCCGCCCATGGCCTGGTAGAAGAGAGATGCGCTCACATTGCTCGAGAGGACCCACGCGCAGAATGATTCAAAGTTGCAACGCTGTAGCCATTCTCGGGCTTCACTGAAGAGCGCTTTGCCCAGCCCCAACCGCTGCACCTCCTCGAGCAGGTAGAGCGACTGATGCGGGCCGACACGGCAGAAGCCAACCAACGGAGCGTCGCGCCGATGGCTTCGAGTGGCGAAGAAAGTAGCGTGGTCAACAGAGGCGAGACGCCGTGACCAATCCTCGACCCGGCTGGAAGCCTTCAGCTCACGCAGAAACGCAGGGTCAAGCAGGCCCTGGTAGCTGCTCCGCCAGCTCTGCACATGAACCGAAGCGACCGCGGGAGCGTCTTCGGGAGTCGCCAACCGGATCGCGAAGGCTTCCATGCCTGTTGACCCTCTGATGCGCTCCCGGTTCATGCTTCCCGGGACGAACCTCTAGCTCACGTCCGGCTCGCCGCCGGGGGTCGCTTCTTCAGGCGACTCGTCCTCTGCCCTATCGGCAGT
>JAYUUC010000493.1:0-11265 GCA_043755105.1 Myxococcales bacterium | reverse complement strand
TGGCCTCGGCCTCGAGGCGGGGAGGGCGGGTGAGCCCATGCCACTTCGGCGCGGTGTGGCCGTGGGCCAGCGCCTGCGCGGCGAGGATGTCGATCACCGGGCCATTCTCGGCATGCATGCAGATCAACCCGCCGTTCTCGCCGGTCTTCTGCATCGCCCGGAAGATCGACGCGTCGTCGACCATGAACACCCCGGGGTAGGCGGTGAACAGCTTGAACGAGCTCACCCCTTCGCGCGCCACCATCAGGTCCATCTCGGCGAGGCTGGCCGGGTTGACGTCGCGCATGATCAGGTGGAAGCCATAGTCGATGCAGGCCTTGCCTTCGGCCTTCGCCCGCCAGTCGTCGAGCCCTTGCCGGAGCGCCCCGCCCATCGGCTGAATCGCGAAGTCCACCAGGGTGGTGGTCCCTCCGAAGGCGGCGGCCCGGGTGCCGGTCTCGAAGTCGTCGGCGCTGCGGGTGCCGCCGAAGGGCATGTCGAGGTGGGTGAGCGGGTCGATGCCTCCGGGAAGCACGTACTTTCCGGTCGCGTCGACGGTCCGGTCCACCGGTCCCACCTTGGGAGCGAGGTCGATGCCGACCATCGAGATCTGCTCGCCTTCGAGCAAGACGTCGGCGCGGAAGAGGTCCGACGCGGTGGCCACGGTGCCGTTCTTGATCAGGGTTCTCATCGCGTCCCTCAGGGCAGCTGGCGAATCATGTTGTCGTAGGTGTCGGGGCGACGGTCCCGGTAGAACTGCCACACCCGGCGGACCTCTTCGATCTGATCGAAGTCCATCTCCGCCACCACGAGCTCGTCCTTGTCTTCCGTTGCCTCGACGAGGAACTTGCCCCGCGGGTCGACGAAGTACGAGCTGCCGTAGAAGCGGCCGATGTTCCAGGGGGCCTCGGTGCCCACCCGGTTGATCGCTCCGACGAAGTAGCCGTTGGCCACCGCGTGCGCCGGCTGCTCCAGCTTCCACAGGTATTGCGACAGGCCCGCCACCGTGGCCGACGGGTTGAACACCACCTCGGCGCCGTTGAGTCCGAGCAGCCGCGCGCCTTCAGGAAAGTGGCGGTCGTAGCAGATGTAGACCCCGACCTTGCCGTACTGGGTCTGGAACACCGGGTACCCGAGGTTGCCGGGCTTGAAGTAATACTTTTCCCAGAAGCCGCTGGTCTGCGGAATGTGGTTCTTCCGGTACTTCCCCAGGTACTTCCCGTCGGCGTCGATCACCGCGGCGGTGTTGTAGTAGACGCCCGCCATTTCCCGCTCGTAGACGGGGACCACAATCACCATCTGGTAACGCTTGGCGTACTCCGCCAGCAGGTGGGTCATCGGGCCGGGCACCGCTTCGGCAGCGTCGTACCAGTGGGGAGTCTGCGCCGGACAGAAGTAGGGCGTGTTGAAGACCTCTTGCAGGCAGAGCATCTTTACCCCTGCCTTGCCCGCCTGCTCCACGAACGGGAGCGTCTTTTCCACCATCGCCCGGACAATCTCCGGAATCGGGCCTTCGGTCTTCGGGGTGGCGACCTGGATCAGGCCTCCCTTGACGATGCGTGCCATCAGACGCTCCTCTGTATTGTCGATAGGACTGCGACAAAAACCTTCGGCGACTTAAGCCCGCCGTTCGGGCGGGTCAAGGCTGAGGTCATTAGACTGACTGGCAGACGGAACCGACCCTCGTGACGATCGCCTTCTTCGACCTCGACAAGACCCTGCTGGCCATGAACTCGGGTCAGCTCTGGCTGCGCCGTGAGCTCGAGCTCGGCCACATCACCCGGCTTCAGGCCGCCCGCGCTGCGCTGTGGATCGCGCGTTATCACCTCGGGTTCTCCCGGCTCGACGAGGCCGTCACCCGGGCCATCGCCACGCTCGAAGGGACTTCTGCTGCGCCGTTGCGCGCACGGACCGAGCAGTTTTTTGAAAGAGAGGTCCGCGGTCAGTACCGGCCCGGGGCGCTCGAGGCCCTGGCGCGTCATCGGTCCGAGGGGCATGCGCTGGTGCTGCTGACCTCGTCTTCGAATTACCTCTCGGAGCGGGTCGCCGATGAGCTGGGGCTGGATGGCATCCTTTGCAATACCCTCGAGGTCGACGGGGGCGGAAATCATACGGGTCGCTCGGTCGGGGCGCTGTGCTTCGGGGAGGGGAAGCTGGTTCATGCGCTGGAGTATTCTCGCAAGGCCGGGGTAGGGCTGGAGCGATGCTTCTTCTATACGGACTCTTATTCTGATCTTCCGGTGCTGGAGCGGGTGGGACAGCCGGTGGCCGTGAACCCGGATGTGCGCTTGCGCCGGCTGGCGTCGCTTCGCGGGTGGCGCATTGTTGATTGGGGGAGACCCTCGCTCCCCACCCGGGGTTGAGGGTGGGCGGGTGCTCAGTTTGCTTTTTCGGGGCTCGTTCCTAGCTTGTGCCCGGGGGCGAACACGGGTTCGAATTCGTTCCCGGGACCGGGGCCGGGGCCGGGGCCGGGGCCGTGTTCGGGCTTCGGGCTTCGGGCTGGATGGGCGGGGTGCGCGGTGCTCGACGGGCAAGTGCTGAGCTGGGTCGCGCGGTTTTCTTATCCGGCCGTGCTGGCGATGCTGGTCGCCACGGGCGTCGGTGCTCCCATTTCAGAGGAGTTGGTCTTCCTCACCGGCGGCCTCGTCGCGGCGGAAGGGGGCGCCAACCTTTATGCAATGATGGCTACGGCGTTCGTCGGCGTCCTCACCGCCGATACGTTGCTCTATCGGCTCGGCCGCAAACTGGGGATTCACGCCGTCGACAGCCAGCGCTTCAAGAAGCTGCTCACCCCTTCGCGCGTCGCCTGGGTGCAAGGACACTTCAAGGACAAAGGCGCCCTCACCATCTTCCTCGCTCGCTTTGTGCCGGGGCTTCGGGCTCCGACGTTCCTGATGGCCGGTATGGCCAAGATGCATCGCAGGACCTTTCTCCTCGCCGATGGGGCCGCGGCCGCGATCAACGCGCCGTTGATGGTGTTCATCGGTTATCGGTTCGGCGCTGTGATGCTAGCGCACGTGCGCGCGGTCGGCGGCTACCTCCTGGGGGCCGTGGGCGTCGCCATGGCGTGCGTCGCTCTCCACAAGATCTACGTGCGGCAACGGCGGCTTCGCACCGGCACCTCTCAGCAAGCAGTTCAAGACCTGGCGTCCGAGCCCCCTGTGCTCTCGAAACCGGTTGCCCAGGTCCTTCAACTCGAATCGTCCCTTGAGTCCGAAATGGGCTCGCCCCGCACCCATGCGGCTCGGCACTGAGGGAGTTGAACGAGAAGTCCTGCCCGCCGATCCAGGGCAGGGTGAATCTTCAGGCGACCACAGGCACCACCGCCGCCTTGGGTACCTCTGCGGCGACGGCGACGGGTCTCACCGTCACCGGAGCAAAGACGAACCGCTTCAACACGAACGGCTGCGAGGCGGCGAGGACCGTGAGGTCTGCAAACATCTTTGCCGGCAGCAGCGGAATGGCAAACCGCGCCTTCAACGTCCACACCACCGCGGCGTGGATCATCATCAGCGTCCCCATCGCGGCGCCATACCGGACCAGCTGCGGTCCCAGCGCTGCTTTCGAGGCGCGGAAGGCGTAACGCCGGTTCATCAAAAAGCTGAAGGTGGCCCCTGCACTGACCCCGAGCATGGTGCACAGCGGCGTGGGCAGCATCAGGCCCGCTGTCACCATCAAGACCGTGTAGTCGACCACGCTCCCCAGCGCGTTGAGTCCCAGGCTTTTGAACGCCCAGCTCTTTCCTGGGCCCACCGGGGTCGTCTCCGGCGAGACAACTGGGAAGGGTGAGAGCGTTTCATTCACGTCGTTCACGGTAGGCATAATCATCTCAAGTGGCAGGGGTCTCGTCCAGACGTGCACGGCATTCCGCTTCACTGTCGAGAGGGAACCAGAGGACAAGCCTTTCCCCCGTCTGTGAATCGAAGCCGCTGCGGCCCTGCAATCGGCAGGCAAGAGCCCGCAGGCAACTCACGGCGTCAGCTCGCCTCGAGCCGCGAAGGACCAGAGTCAATTGCACTTCGGAACCGGTCCGAATCAGCGCGGCGCCCGCCGGACCCGCCAGCCTGTGCACCAGACGCTGCAGGCTCGAAAGCTCCGCGTCCGTTCCTCGAATAAAGCATCGCTCGGCGGAAATGGAGACCTGAAGCCACCGTCCAAGCTCAACCGCCCGTTTTGGGCCTGTCGGCGACGTGCACAAGGCGTCGATCAGGGCCCGCTCCTTCTCGATTCCTTCGGCGATCTTCTCGAGGTAGCGCACCCTTTGAGTGGAGACCGGCCCGGCCATTCCCCGCAGCAGCATGTCGGTGTAACCCTTCATCGCCACCAGCGGGTTCTTCAGCTCGTGGCGGAGGAAGGAAAGGTGTCGGTCCTGGCTCTGGCGGTCCGCCTCGAGCAAAGCGATACGCCGACGCAGCCTCGAGCGCTCATCGCGGTCGCGCGTCCTGCCTCGCTCGCGTTCCAGTGCCAGCGCCGCCAATCGCGCCAGCGCCGGAAGAGCAGGGGGCCTTTCATCCCGAGAGGAGTGGAAGGCGAACGCGCCCTGCACCTGTCCCTCCAGACGAAGGGGCTCGAGATAGGTAGGTCCGAGCGCGATCGCCTTGCCCGAGCGCAGCGCCTGCTGCACCGACCTGAGCTGACGGGGACGTGCGAGGAGCGACACCCACGCTGACGAGCCCTCGCCCCGGGCCGCGATCCGCGTCCCCGAGCGTTCCCAGAGAAAGATCGCCGCGCCGGTGCAGCCGGGAATCAACACCGCGGCCTCGCATAAACCCTGAAGAGGGTTCGGATCGGAGAGAGCGTCGACCGCCGCCCCGAGGAGCCACCCTGGCAGGAAGTCGTGAGGGAAGCGCGCCCGTTTTGCTTCGCCCTTGCGCTCTGAGCCCGCTTCGCCCGCATCGATTCTCACCTCTGCCGACAGAGCAGTTTCTGTGCCCTGTGCCATGCCCTAAGACAGTCAGGCACCCTGATGAATTATCGGTATCGGTTACCGGACCGTTGCCCCAGCCTTCCGAAACAATTACCGGCTCTGCGCCTGGTTGTTGCAGGCATGCTTCTGCTTTCAAGGGCTTGCCCACGTATGGGTCTGGCGTGGTGCTTGCTCACCTGCGTCAGAGGCCGCCTTGGACTTCAGCTATTACAAGACATTGGCGCAGCAGCTGGGGCCCAAGGAGCTGGTGCGGGCCATGGCGCGGCGCGCCAACCGCATCGCTCACCGCGCGTTGTCGTCGCCTCGGCAGCCGTGGCATGGGCCGCGGCTCTGCGCAGCCCTGGGCCAAAGTTCGAGTGCGGCGGAGGCGACGGTGCTGCAATCGGGCGGGACTTCTGCCTTTTGCGATGCCACCCGCAGAGCGGACATTCGGGCTGCCCTTGCGCTGATTCCCGGCGCCTTTGAGCGGAGCTCGGCTCTCGCCGAAGCGGCAGCCACCGGTACCTTCGACATCTTTGGGACCCCGGTTCGCTTCGGCGAACCCGGGAAGAAAGGGTCTGGGGTCGACTGGAGCCTGGACCCCCTCAGCGGACACCGGTTTGCGCTCGCCGCCGCAGACACGATGCCCCTGCTGGCCGAAAAGGCCGACCCCAAATATCCCTGGGTGATGGGTCGGATGGATGGCGCGGTGGCGCTGGCCCATGGGTATTGGCTTGCGCGCACCGAGGTGGAACGGCTGCGCTGGAGCGAGCGATTCCTCGCCCTCACCCGCGACTTCCTGCGGGAAAATCCGGTGGGCTTGGGCATTCACTGGGCCTGCCCGATGGAGGTTGCGCTCAGGGCCGCGAACCTTGCCCAGGCACTGCGGATGTTCGCTGACGCGGAGAGGGTACGCGGCCCCTTTGCGCTCGAGGTCGCTTCGGCACTCCTCGAGCACTGCGAGTACGTCGAGGATCGCCTCGAGGACCAGGGCGCGGTTCCCAACAATCACCTCGTCGCCAACTGGGTCGGGCTCCTTGCGGTGGCCTCGCTGCTTCCGGGACTTCCCGGCTCTGCAGAACGGGCCGCTTGCGCCGCGCGGGGGATGGAGGCGGCGCTGCTCGAGCAGGTTCATCCTGACGGCTGGTCATTCGAGGGTTCGGTTCCCTACCACCGCCTCTCGGTCGAGCTATTTACGCTCGGCTTTCTCTGCGCCAGCGCGGGAGGCATGACCTTGGCACCGCCATTCGCCAAGCGCCTTCGGAGAATGTTCCGGGTGTCCGAGGCGTATTGCTCGAGCCTCGGACTCGCTCCCCAGATTGGCGACAACGATTCGGGCAGAGCGTTTGTCTTTCGCGACCGGAGCAGCCTGGACCACGGGTATCTCGCGCCGCTGGGCGCAGCTCTTTTCGGCGCTCCCGAGCTGAAGCGGAAGGAGGCCGAAGCGCCCGATGAAGCGGCGTGGTTGTTGGGGCACGAGGGAGTGGAAAGGTTTCTGGAGCTGCCGGCCCGCGCTCCCTGCCGAAGCATCAGCTCTCTGGGCGCCGGAATTCACTTGCTGCGCGCTTCCGGCGTCACCGTCGCCGCGAGCGCCGGGCTTCAGGGGCAGAGAGGCATCGGAGGGCACAGTCACAACGACAAGCTCGCCTTCGAGCTTCACCTTCGAGGCCGGCCGGTGATCGTCGATCCCGGCACCGGGAACTACGGGCGCGATCCGGTCCTGCGCAATGCATTTCGTTCCACTGCCTCGCACAGCACCTTGCAGGTGGAAGACCGCGAACAGAACTCGATCGATCCCGAGCGGTTGTTCGCGTTGCCCGATTCTTCGGGATGTGAGCGTCGCGAGTTCGAGACCGGCCCGCTCATCGACAGGCTGGTGGCGGTTCACCACGGCTTCGAGCCGCTCGGGCATCGCGATGAAGGTCCGTGCGTGGAACGGACGCTCGCGCTCCACAAACAGTCGCGCGTGCTCGAGATCGAAGATCGGGTCCAGGGCAGAGGCCAGCACCGGCTGATGTTCCGGCTTCAGTTGCCGGATTCCGAGGTGCGGCTTCGGCCGATTCTCGAGGACGAATTACGTCGAGCCGAGCAGGTGAAGGGCGCCGCGGCGCTTTCCCCGACCGTTGCGGAGCTCGGGCCTGCCGGCCGCTCAGACGCGGTGGTAGTGTTTTGTGAATCGGTGGCGGTCAGCATCGAGCCTTCCCGCTATTCCTCCGGATACGGGCAGGTGCAGCCCTCGTCGTGCCTGCTCGGACAGTGTCAGCAGGCGCTTCCTGCGATGGTGTGGGCGCTGGTGATCTTCGCCTAGACCAGGGTTCGTAAATCTCGATCACCGGCGGCCTCCCCGGTCACCCCGAGCGTAGGGCCAACGGCCCGGAGTCGAGGGGGCGCACTGGCGATTCCCTCGACTCCGCTGACGCTACGCTCAGGACGAACGGGTGCGGCGTCCGTACGAGAATTGTGATCGTCCGTATCGGTGTCGAAGCTGTTCGAAAAGGGTGCGCCGGGAGGTACTATCATCGCTTTCTTTCCCACGCGGTTGAAGTGCTCGCCGCGAGCCCAGGCGCCTGCGTCCATGTCCCTCCTCCTGTTGCCATTGCTGCTGCTCGCCGCCAAGCCTCCGCCGGACCCGCGCCAGGATCTGCTCGATGCGATGACGCTCGAGCTGGGGCGGAATCAGACCGAGCTTCGGCTGCGCGAGAACAAGCCGCCTTACTTCATCAGCTACCAGCTCAAGGACTACGAGCAGCGCGAGATCTCGGGACGCTACGGAGCGCTCTTCCAGGACGACGTGGCGCGGGAGCGAAAGTTGTATGTCGACGCCCGGGTCGGTTCCTACGAGTACGACAGCTCGGTCGGGGAAGAGAATGATTTCAGCTTCTCGCTCAAGGGCAACAGCTACCTCACCCGCAAGAACGGGCCGCTCGACAACGATGCGCTGGCGCTGCGGACCTCGCTCTGGCTGATCACCGACGAGAAATACAAGGGCGCCCTCTTCAGCTACCTGAAGAAGAAGGGCGAAGACGTCTACACCGTCGAGGACCCCAAGCGCTCTCCGTCATTCGCCCAGGAGAAGCCGGTGGTGTTCCTGCAGCCGCCGATTCCCTTCGGGCTGGACAAGCCCCGCTGGCTAAAGCTCACCCGCGAACTCTCGGCGCGCTTCAACGCTTACCCGAAGCTGTTCGACTCGGAAGTGAAGGTCAACGCCGACAAGGTCACCCGTTACTTCGTCTCCACCGAAGGCAGCCGGGTGCTGACCGAGGAGACCTTGTTCTCGGTTCACCTCTCCGCCGTCACCCGCGCAGATGACGGCCAGCTGCTCGACAACTCACGCGACTGGTACACCCCGCTGGAGAGCCAGCTGCCGAGCGACGCGAAGATCGCCGAGGCGACACAGAAGATGATCGACGAGCTGCTCGCCCTCCGGGTGGCACCTCCGATTGACCCCTACACCGGCCCGGCGATCCTCGAGCCCGAGGCAGCAGGGGTGCTCTTTCACGAAGCGGTCGGGCATCGCCTCGAAGGAGAACGTCAGGACAACGACTCGGAGGGAAAAACCTTTCGTGGGCAGATCGACAAGCAGGTGCTGCCGTCGTTTCTCTCCATCTACGACGACCCCACCTTGCGAGAGAAAGACGGCAAGCCGCTCAATGGCTACTACCTATTCGACGAGGAAGGGGTGAAGGCCCAGCGGACCACTCTGGTGGATCACGGGGTGCTGAAGAACTACCTGCTCTCACGCCATGCGGTCGAAGGCTTCGTTCATTCCAACGGACACGGCCGCAGCCAGGGCAACCGACAGCCAGTGGCGCGGATGGCGAATCTGCTGGTCGATTCGACCCGGCAGGTGAGCGACGACGAGCTGAAGAAGATGTTGATCGCCGAGGCCAAGCGGCAAGGCAAACCGTACGGGCTGATCATCCGTGACATCACGGGCGGCAACACCAACACATCAGGCTTTGGCTACCAGGCCTTCAAGGGTGTGCCCCGAATGGTCTACCGGGTCGACGTTCGCGACGGCAAGGAGTCGCTGGTTCGAGGCGTGGAGATCGTCGGCACCCCGCTGTCGTCGATCAACCGGGTGCTGGCGACCGGCAAAACCCATGGGGTGTTCAACGGCTTCTGCGGCGCCGAGAGCGGCAACGTGCCGGTGTCAGCGGTCGCTCCGTCCACGCTCCTCCAGGAAATCGAGCTTCAACGCGCGCTCGAGGGCCGCGACCGCCCTCCCTTGATTCAGAGTCCAGCCTCCAACGCTCGTGCGAAGGAAGCGAAGGCTCAGTAGGGCACGTAAGCAGGTCGGGGCCGGACGATGTACCGCTGAGCTGAAGGCCGCTCCCACTGGGCCTGGGCGTAGGCTCCCACCTTCTTGGGCATCGGGTGGCCGTGGTGACGCAGTCGCTGAAGCATGAATCCAAAGTCCGCGTCGGCGAGACACCACTGAGAAAAGAGAGTCGTCCGCCCCTCAGGAATCAGCTGCTCGGCGACCCGCATCAGGCTCGCCGCGGCCTTCTCGCCCGCAGCTTGCCACGGGTGTAGGCGTTTGCGTTCAGCGCTCGAGCCCCATCAGCCGAAGCACCGCCTGGCCCACGTCGGCCACGGTGTTCAGTGGAGGAAGCAGCTCCTCCCCGGCCCCGAAGGAGAGCACCGCGACCTTGTTTCGGGTGTGCCCGCGGGTGCTCAGCTCTTCGACGTTGCCGTGATCGCTGCAGATGAGAATGTGGGCATCTGCGGGGCAAGTGGAGATCACCGCCCGGGCAAAGTCATCGAAGGCGACCAGCGCCGATTCCGCCGCATCGAAGTCACGCGCGTGGCCGGCCTGGTCGGCTTGATAATGCTCGAGCAAAGTCAGCTCTTCGGACACCGCCCAGAAGATGGCCGCTGCTTCCTCGGCGGTGCGGAGCGGGACCTCGAACCGTTCCCGGGCGTGTGCGCCGGTCAAGTCGTGGGTGAGCGCCTGGCCTGCCCGAGCGTCGGCGAGAGTGCGAAGCGGAACGCCGCCTGCGGCCATCGCCAGGTTGAACGCAGAGGGCCTGATTCGCCGGAGAACGCGTGGAGGGATCTCGATCTCCGGCTCAGTTGACGGCCTGCGGGCCAGCTTGAGCGCGTCGAGATAGGCGGCGGGATAGCAGTTGGCGTACGTCGCGGTCCGTCCGGCCGAGAGGGCGTGCTTGACGATCGACCTGCGGCCGAGCAGCTCGCGCAGCGGCCGGTCGGGAAAGCCGAGCACATGGCCGCCGATCAGTTGCGGTGCGGGCTCACCGGTAAGGATCGCGGTCTGGTTGGACGCCGACTGGGGTCGGCCGGGAAGTCCGAACGTGGTGTCCACCGGGTGAGCGTGGATGCCGGGGGGAAGGGGAGCACCGCTGCCGTCCTCGAAGCGGGAGAGGAGGTACGCCCTGCGGGCGAGGGGGTTGGTCGCCGGGTCGTTTCGCCCGATGCCCACACCATCGATGAACAGCAACGCGACTCGCACCGCCCCTCACTGTATCCTCAACTTCCAGCAATGGCGTTCCACGGCGACTTCTCCAGCTATCCGCTCCCCGAGCTTCTTCAATGGCTCGATTCGTCTCGCAAGTCGGGCTGTCTCCAGCTCGCGTGGGACGCAGGAGGCCGCAAGCTCTTCGTCTCCAACGGGCAGGTGCTGGCGGTGTCCGGTCCCTCGCTGTGGGAGCGAATCGCCCGCATGCTCGAGCTGTCGCGGTTGGCCTTCGGACAGCAGGTGCTCGAAGCGTTCGCCGAGATGCGGACCTCGGGGGAGATCGCCCCCTCCTTCCGCGCGCGGTCGCTCGATTCGTCGATGGCCGTCGAGCTGGCGCGAGAGGAAATCTACGGCACCGTGGCCGACCTCACCCGTGGCTTCGAGGGCACCTTCCACTGGAGCGAGGACCTCGACCGCGGTGGCGAGGAGTGGGTGCCGGTAGAGCTCGGCTTGCGACACCTGCTGTTCGAGTCGCTGCGCTGGGTAGACGAGCAAGCGGAAGTCGAGCGGGCGTTACCGCTGGATTCGATGATGGTGAAGTCGCTGGGCAAACCGCCGGCCTCGTTGCCGATCATCTACCGGATCATCCTCACTCTCTGTGAGAGCGGGCAGAACCTGGGCAAGCTGCGCCTCGCGCTCGGCATTTCCCGGTCGGCGACGATTCGCAGGGTCTATGACCTGCTCCGGCAGGGGCGGGTGGAAGTCGACGGAGCGCCGCACCTGAACGCCGACCCGATCGCCGAGATGCTCGAGAAGGGAGCAGTGCTGGTCCGCGAGCGGCAGTTCGAGGCCGCCTCCCTGGTCTTCGCGACATTGCTGGCGAGTGACCCTGCAGACCGGCGGGTGCGCGATTTCTGCCGCCTGGTCGAACGCGAGCACATCGCGGCGCTCTACGGTGAAC
>JAYUUC010000492.1:0-3906 GCA_043755105.1 Myxococcales bacterium | reverse complement strand
GGTCGCCGGTGCTGCTGTGGGCGGGCGGCGCCCGTCTCAAGATCGAAGGCTCCGAGCACATCGATGCGAAGCGGCCGACGCTCTACATCTCGAATCATCAATCAACCATCGACATCCCGTGCCTGTTCATCGCCCTCCCGGTCAACCCGCGCTACATCGCCAAGCAGCAGCTCAAGTGGGTGCCCTTTCTCGGTTGGTACCTCTGGCTCGCCGGGCACATCTTGATTGATCGCAAGAACCATCGATCGGCGGTCGCGTCGCTCAACGAGGCCGGTCAAAAAATTCGCAGCGGGCTGAGCTTGATCGTCTACCCCGAGGGAACCCGTTCGGCCGACGGGAAGGTTCTTCCGTTCAAGAAGGGCTCGTTTGCCCTTGCACTGAAGGCCGGCGTCGCCATCTGTCCGGTGACCATCGAAGGCTCAGGGAAGCTGATGCCCAAGAACTCCTGGGTAATCACCCCCGGAGAGATTCACGTGAAGATCGGTGAGCCCATTCTCCCTGAGACATTCGAAAACTTCGACGTCCAACAGTTGATCGCGCTCGTTAGGGGGCGAATCATCGACCAGAGCCTGACGATGGGAGGACGTGGAGGAGATCGCGACCAGATGGTTGCCGCCCGGTGGCGCGAAGGCCACAGCCTGCCCGATGACGGCGGACCGCCGGTGGGCGTCTCGTGAGGCAGACACCGGGGGCGAAGGCCGGGTGGCCCGTGTGCGAGCACCCTCTCGCCTCACCGATTGGGCTGTTTGCTGAAGGTGCGAATCCGATCAGGCCTGGGCGGCACGAGCTCTTCAACGTCAAGCGCCGTGCGAACCCCTTTCGTTCACCCGCGCTTCTCGTCTCCATCGCGACCACCGCTCTCTATGCCTGCACGGCGGTTTCGGGAGGATCCGGCGCGAAGGTCAGCCCGCGGCAGGAGGCGCAGGGCTTGATCGACCGAGGCGAGCCGGCCAAAGCGTTGCCCCTTCTCGAGGGGCTCTACCGCCAGGCGCCCGAGGACCTCTCCGTGGCTCGGGCACTCACCGAAGCGCACGTGAAGGCGGGGACGTCGGAAGCGCTGTTGCGCCAGCTGGGCGCCCGACCCGAGAGCGCAACCGTTCATTACATGCGGGGCCTGGTTTACTTCTCGCAGCCCACTCGCGCGGGAGCTCCCGCGATCGCCGAGCTCGAGCAGGCGGTGGCGCTGGCCCCTACCGTTGCAGAGCTTCACCATCGACTGGGAATTGCCCTGCTGGAGTCCGAGCACCACGAGAAGGCCTTGTCCGAGCTGCAGCGGGCGGTCGCGCTGGCTCCCGATCAAGCCGGATTCTACTTGCCTCTGGCGCAGGCGCTGCACCGCACGGGAGACGAGAAAGGTGCGACCGCGGCGCTCACTCAGGTGATCAGTCACGAGGCGAGCCCTGCCGAGGTTCTCACTGCGCGGCGGGTGATGGATCCGATCGCAGACCCTTTCCGGCAATTTCCTCGGGCGGCGCGGCCTCGGCTGGAGCAGGGCATCGGCTGGCTGCAGAACTACGACGCACCCCAAGAGGCGATTCTTGCCTTCGAGGAGATTCTTCACGACTTTCCCGACCTTGCCGTCGTTCATGCCCTTCTCGGGCTCGCCTACCAGCGCCTCGACGACACTTCCCGCGCAGTGGAAGAGCTGAAGCGTGCGATCGAGCTCGACCCCGAGGACGGCAAGAACCACTTTTATCTCGGTGAGCTGTACCTCGGCCGCCAGCGGCCGAAGGAAGCGGAAGAACACTTCCGCCGCGCCGTCGAGCTCAATCCTTTGCTTGATGGGGCCTATCTCCACCTGGGAGACCTGGCGCTGGAACGGCGCGAGCTCGACCGGGCCCGCGACCTCTTCCAGCTTCTGGTTCGCCTCCAGCCGGAGGCCACCGCCCCGCGGGCCAAGCTCGCAACGGCACTGCAGCTGGAAGGAGACTTCCCCGGTGCAGATCGCGAGCTCAAGCGTGCCTCGCAGCTCGAGCCTTCGAATCTGGAGTTGATGCTTCGCTTGGGCCTCTTCCACGCCGAGCGGGCCCGAGCGGCGTCGCAAGCCGAGCAGCGCAAGGCGGAAACGGACGAAGCGGCGCAGTGGCTCGAGCGCGTTCTACGGGAGCAGCCAGAAAACGCTCTCGCTTCCCGTGCGCTGGAGGAGCTCCGCGCGCAGAAGTAGCCAAGACCCTCGAGCAAACCCTAAGCTCCTGTCGTCGATGACCGCTCCTCCCCGAACGCCACCTCCTGCTTCGGCAGATGAGACACCCGCCGCGACTCCCCCCCGATCGCCCTCGACCGGCACCCACCGGGTGATGAGCGCGGCAAGAGCCCAGCCGCTCCCCAAGTCGCGCCCCAACCTCACGCGCGCCGAACTGGCCACGGGGGCGCAGGACACCGCCCTCAACGTCGCTTCGGTGCTGCGCGACACCTGGGAGGACTTCCAGAACTCGGACCGCCACTTCAAGTACAAGGCGGGGATTCTCGCCGCGTGGTTGTTGATGAGTGTCACCACCTTCTTCGTCGCCTGCCCAGGAACCGGTAGCCCCCACGGCATCGGCGCCCTCCTGGTCGTCGCCGGCGATGCGGACAGCCCCATCTACATGGTGAAGAACGACGGCCAGGAGGTCTGGACCAACGTCACCGTGCTCGTCAACGGGCGCTACACCACAGTGGTGGGGCAGATTCCCCCCAACCGCGACGTGACCCTCTCGCCCAAGCTGATGAAGTCCAATGACAATCAGACGGCCCCTCAGAACCTCAAGGTGACCACCTTGGAAGTGAAGACCGACCAGGGGAACACTCTGCTGCTCGAGAACGGCAAACCCCCGTAGAGCCGCCAGTGATTCGGCGTCATCGCGTTCGGCGGAAGACCTCCGTCGCGTCGCACGCCAATCGGTATCATCGCGTACAGTCGAAGGCCCCCGCCCACGAGGGTCGCAGTTCGTGGAACGCCGGGAGGCCTGGGCGGAGCAGGGACTAACCCGCTTCCATCCCATCCATCTCCGAGCGGAACGATCCCCCGCTTCCCGCTCAAAAGAACGGCCCCTGGACCCCGATGGGCACCAGAGGCCGCTTCACTGAGCGCCAGACTCCGTGGAGTCGAGCGACGAACCTACTCTTCGGCCTGCTCCGACTTCTTCTTCTTGGGAGTCTTGGCCTTCTTGGGCTTCTCATCGGTCGCGGGTGCAGCCTTGGAAGCCTGAGCCTTCTTGCCTTCTCCCTCTCCCTCGGTCTCCGCGTCCGCCTTCACTTCAGGGCGATCGAGCAGCTCGATCATCGCCATCTCGGCAGCGTCGCCGTTGCGGAAGCCAAGCCGAACGATACGTGTGTAGCCGCCCGGCCGAGTCGCATAGCGCTCGTTGAGGGTATGAAAGAGCTTGTGGAGGATGTCTTTGTTGCTCACGGTCCGCGCAGCCAGACGCAGATTGGAGAGCCCACCGCGCTTGCCCAGGGTGATCATCCGCTCGGCGATCGGGCGCGCTTCCTTGGCCTTCGGCACCGTGGTGCGGATCTTCTCGTGCTCGAGCAGCGAGGTCACCATGTTGCGCAACATCGCCCGGCGATGCTCCGTGGTTCGCTGCAGCTTCCGTTGTCCGACTTTATGTCTCATGCGGTTGCTTCCTTTTCGGTAACCACTCCGGCCGTGTCAGGTACCGGGTGGAAGTCACCGGCCCCTCAAAAGTGAAGGGCCGTTCGGTTTTACGAACCACCCAACGACGGTTAGATCTTCGGAGCTGCCGACAGCGGCGGCATCGAGGGGACCGCAGCGACAGCGGGCGCCCCAGCAGGAACAGCCGCCGGAGCCGTAGTCACCGGAGCGGGCGCACCCTTCGGGGGCCAGTTCTCCAGCTTCATTCCCAGAGAAAGACCCATCTCGGCGAGAATCTCCTTGATCTCCTTCAGCGACTTGCGGCCGAAGTT
>JAYUUC010000491.1:0-3906 GCA_043755105.1 Myxococcales bacterium | reverse complement strand
TTACGAGGGGGAAGACTTCGAGAAAACGCTCCTCGATGTCCTCGTCCGCAAGGTGTCAATCGTCGACGTGATTCAGAAGACGCCGCTGCCCAATCTGGCGTTCGTGCCCTCCAACCTGTCGATGAGCACGGTGGACCTGGCGCTGATGCCGATGGCCGGACGGGAATTCAAGCTTCGCAATGCGCTCAAAGAGGTCGAGGGAAAGTACGACCTGATCATCTTCGATGCGCCGCCTTCGTTCGGGCTGCTCAACCTCAACTCGCTGATGGCCGCCAACGATTTGATCGTTCCGGTGCTGGCCGACTTCCTTTCCTTCCACGGGCTGAAGTTGCTCTTCGAGACGGTGCAGAGCCTCGAGGAAGATTTGGCCCACGTGCTCGACCACGTGTTCATCGTCATCAATGCCTACAACGCGACCTTCAAGCTCTCGAAAGAGGCGATCGAAGCGCTGCGGAAGCACTACCCCGAGTACCTTCTCGACCAGATTGTCCGTCAATGCACCAAGTTCGCGCAGGCCTCGAGCGAAGGTGTTCCGGTGTTCGTCGCCGACCCCGATTGCAAGGGAGCGCATGACATTCAGGCGCTCATCGGCGAAGTGCTCGGGAAGATCATCGCCCACCCCCAACAGTCCCCGGCCGCCTCGAAGCGTGCGGGTTGAAGCTGACCACCTTTCCACCCAGGTGAACCGATGAAGAAGGCCTTCGACCAGAACGTCTCCCGTGCCAAGCCCCGCATTCGCTTTGGTGCCGCCCTGCATGAGACCGGCGCTGTCGAGCAGGAGCCCACCTATGAGCCGGTCGCCACCGATTCGGCCACTGCCCCGATCGACGAGATGAGCCTCGAGGCCCGCTCGCCCGGTCCCGACCTCTCGATGCAGGTGAGGGCCCGGGCCGACCGGTCCCGAGAGCCGAAGCTCCCGGTCGCCGAGGCGGTGCAGCGCGCACTCGAGTCGGTCGGAGAAAGCGGAACCGAGGCCGAGGCCCATTACGCTCAGGTTGCCGAGCCCGCTCCCCGCCACCGGACGGCGCCGGAAGACGCGCGCGCCCCGAGGCAGGAGCAGAGTCGGGCGCACGAGACTTCCGTTGCTTCGGCGATCGCGCCGCGTGCCGCCCAGACCTACTCGCCGGTCGCGGACGTCGTCCGCTCAGCGCCGGCCCATGCCGCTTTGGCATCGCCGGCCGAGTCGATGCGCGCTCGGCAGGCTCCGGTGGCGCACGCGATGCCTCCTCCCACTGTGATTGAAGTTCAAAACCCGGGTGTTCCGGTTCCCCAATCGGAGCGGGGGATGGACCCGGAGCAGCGCCGCGAACGCTTGAAGGAGCGGCTCAAAGCGGTGCGTGAAAATCCCCGCCCCGAGCCCCTCCCGGCGACCGTCTCGGCCGCTGGGGTGATGGCGGTGGAGCGCATCTCGGGGCTCCAGGCCGAGCTGCAGAAGGTGAAGGCTCTCAACCTTGCGCTCACCCAGGATCTCGAAGGGGCAAGACGTCAGGCAGAGCGCGCCACCGAAGAGGCCCGGCTGCGAATGGACGAGGCCCGGCGGCTCTCTTCCGAGATGGACGGGCGCTCGAAGCTCCTCGCCGATCTTGAGCGCGAGCTCTCCTCTCTCGAGGGCGAGCGGGACGAGGCGCTGCTGTCGCTCCAGGAAGCGCGACAAACCCTGGAAGCAGGCTCGAAGGAGCGCGAGGTGCTTCGCGCCGAAGTCAGCCAGCGGGACAAT
Organism: Myxococcales bacterium; assembly: GCA_043755105.1. GTDB lineage: Bacteria > Myxococcota > Myxococcia > Myxococcales > Myxococcaceae > JAYUUC01. The sequence goes on along the minus strand of JAYUUC010000491.1, from coordinate 2,189 downwards.
GCGCTCGCCGAGAGTCTCTCCGAAGAGGAGCGGCTCGCCTCCGAACTGGAGTCCGCGCACGAAGATTCCGATGCATTGCGGAGCACCGTTGAGGCCTTGAAGATCGAGCGCGACACCCTCGCGCACCAGGTCGCCGAGCTGACCATCGAGCGCGCCGAGCTGCTCGAAGCCCGCAAGGCACTCGAGTCGGTGCACCGCGCGCTCAGCCAGGCCACTCAGCTGCGATAGGCTTCGCCCTTCGGAGTGGGCTCAGCCGACTGAGCCCGGGAAACCTATGCGGAGATGGCTGTCTCTCGCGGAGTCCGGAGCACTGGGCGTGCCGTTCCTGAAGGCCGACCGCGAGCAGATCATGACCGCGGGCGAAGGCCTGAAGCAGGTCTATCTCCTCGCGACGGGGGCCTGTGAAGTCTACGACGAGACCCCAGACGGGGTGTCGGTGGTGGTCAAGTTGGTGAATGGCCCCACCGTGCTCGGGTCGCATGAGGCCTCGGCGAGCGAGGTTCAAAGTCTCGCGTCGATCCGGGCGGCGGGACCTTCGCGGCTGTACTCGATGACGGTCGCCCAGTACCTGGCGCTGATGCGACAAGACCATGGCGCTTGCCTCGAGTCGTTGCGGGACATCAGCCGGGCCTTCTGCGCCGCCGCCCGCTTCCAGCCCAGCCGGCTCCACGAAACGCAGGCGCTGATCGCGAACTTCTTTGCCACCTACGCGCTCGTCTTCGGAGAACCTTCCCCGGCAGGAATCCGCCTGTCGCTGAAGCGATCGCAGTCTGACATTGCGGGCTCCATCGGAGCATCGGAGCGAACCGTCAACCGAATCCTCGCGGACTGGAAGGAGTCCGGGCTGATTTCCAAAGCGGGGGGAAGGTACGTGTTGCACGACGTGCCAGCGATGGAGCGACTCGCCGGTTCATTGATGGGCTCCCTCCTTCATCGATGGGAGGATCCGGTGGCGTGAGCGATGCGGCCGCCGCTCCGCCCCTTGGCCGAACAAAGCTACCGTAGAAATCCTGTCGCGATTGGACCCTGGAGGGAGGGCCTCCTCGCTCTGCGCCTAGCTGGCCAGGGCTGCCTGCGCGAGCCGAAGCAGGGTGGGTTTCAGCCGGTCTGGAAACCCCAGGCGCGCTTGCGCCTGTCCTTCGCTCAACCCCTGCCGCAACAGGGCGGCGAGTGCGGCGGCCTGCATCGCTTCTTTTGCGTCGAGCACTCCGCCTGTTTCTACCTTCTCTTTCCAGGAGGCGCGGGAAACCGAGGCGCCCGTCAGCAGAGCCCGCAGGCCCGCGATGCTGATTTGCGGATCGAGGGTCAGGCACTTGGCGGCGATGTTCGAGACATTGGCGCAGGCGGGAGAAGTGGCTTGGTAGAAGTTGTAGAGGAAGTCGGGGTCCACCGCGCCGACGAACCCGGAGGGGGCGGCCAGCTGGACGAAGTTTGCGCCGAAATTGGAGGTTGCCAGCGGCTCGCCGTCGTCGTCGGCGGCCGCAACCCGGATGAGGTTGGGGCGATTGTTCGCGCTGAGCGAGCGCTGGGGATCGACCGAGTCGATCGAGGCGCCGTTGTTTCCCGCTGCCTGGATCACCAGCAGCTCAGGGTGGCGGTCGATGGCGGCGAGAATTGCAGCGACCGAGGCAAGATCTCCGAACGGCATCTTGCTCATGTTGAGGATGCGGGCCCCGCTCGCTGCCGCCGCGTCGATCAGCTCGGAGTACTCCGGCACGTAGTTGCTCATCAGCGGTACCAGCTCGACCGCGTCGAGGCCGCGGCCGACGATCGAGCTCATCGCAGTTCCGTGCGCGTTGCCGTCGGCAAGCCCGGTCCGCACCGGCCGGTCCGCAGTGGCGGGGTCCTTCCAGAGCTTGCCGACGAGCGCGGGATGCTCGGAAAATAAGCCACCATCAAGCAGGGCGACCCGAACGGTGTGTGGGGCTCCCATCTGCGAACGTCGCTGCAGCTCTTCGAAGAATCGATCCGGCTCTGTGACATTCCGGGCCAGCGTCTCCTCGAAGGCGTTTGGACGCTGGAGCGGGGGCCAGCCGGTACGAGAATTGCCCACCCAGTAGCCCCGGGTGTTGAGAGTGCTGCCGAGCTCGCTTCGAACCGAAGGAGACATCTTCACGGCCGGGTTCAGAAACAGTCGAAGCAGCTCCCGAGCATCCGGCGAAGCGACCCGAGGCAAGTCGGCCACTGCA
>JAYUUC010000490.1:0-3914 GCA_043755105.1 Myxococcales bacterium | reverse complement strand
GTCGGCGCCGACGGGTTCCTCTCCAAGGCCAACGGTCTGGAGGCGATGGGCGAGAAGGTGGACGAGCTGGTGGAGAGCATTCTCTGGTAGGGCGGCTTTCGGCGTGGGTGCTGGGCGCGCTGCTGCTCGCCAGCTGCCCCCGGAAGGAGGTGCGCCAGGTCCCCGTGGGCCCGGTCAGCGCCACCGTGTTTCTCTCTGCCGACGTCCGCGGCTATCTCGGCCCATGTGGCTGCAGTGAGAACATGCGCGGTGGGGTGGCCCGGGCGGCGTTCCAGGTGGCCGCGGCGCGCAAGGCGGGCGGACCGGTTCTGTTCATCGACGCGGGAGACTCGCTTTTCGGGCATCTGCAACTCGCAGAAGCGGCCATTCCCCAGGAGGAACGAAAGGCCCACGCGCTCGCCGGCGCTTTCAAGGCGATGGGTTTGGCGACCCACGTGGTGGGCGAGCTCGACGAGGTTCGCGGTCGGCCGTTCCTTGATTCGCTCGGGCTGGGGGACCAGGCGCAAGGCTCGCTGCGACTGCTCGAGCTGGGCTCGGCGCGCGTCGCGGTGGTGGCGTCCGTGGCCGGGGAGGACCTCAAGGCGCGGGCCGAGGAGGCGCGCCGCGGCGGGGCTGCGTTCGTGATCGGAGTGCTGCACCAGCCTCTGGAGGCGGCACAGCGGCTCGGGGCGTCGCCTGCGCTGGGAGTGGATTTGCTGGTGGCTGCCCATTCCCAGGGCGAGTGGGGGGGCGAGGAGAGCCGACTGGTCCGCGCCGGGGTGCCGGTGGTTCAAGTCCAGAGCAAGGGGCGTTCACTGCTGCGACTGGACTTGAGCTTCGCCGGCAAGACCGGGGCGGGGTTCGAGCTGGAGAAAGGCCAGGCGGAGGTCGAGCGCGAGCTCGCCGCGCTCGACCAGCGAATCGAGCTGATGCGCAAGCAAGTCAACGCGCCCTCCCTCAGCCCGGAGCGACTCAAGCTGGAAAAGGCCAAGCTCGAAGAGCTGTTCGCCCGGCGCGAGCAGCTCGCTTCGGCTCCCCTGCCCGCTCCCGCGGACCGGAACGCCTTCTCGGCGCGCTTCATCCCCCTCGAGTCGAGCTCGCCCTCCGCCCCCGAGGTTCAGGCGCTGGTCACTGCGTACGACCGCGACGTGGGGAAGATCAACCTCGCCTGGGCGAAGGAGCATGGCCAGGACTGCCCCGCTCCGGCCAAGGGGACGGCCGCGTTCGTGGGCAACGCCGCGTGCGAAGACTGTCACGAGGAAGCGTTCGCCTCCTGGAAAGGCTCGAAGCACTCGCATGCTTACGCCACGCTGGAAGCGGTGGGAAAGAACTTCCACCTCGACTGCGTGAAGTGCCACGTCACCGGCTCGGACAAGCCCGGCGGGGTGTGTCGAATCGATCGCGTCGAGGGCCGCAAGGACGTCGGCTGCGAGAGCTGCCACGGCCCCGGGTCGCTTCACGTCGAGACGCCGGAGAAGGAAAACATCGCACGGGGGAACACCGCACAGACCTGTGTGACCTGTCACGACCTCGAGAACTCGCCGCACTTCGTCTTCCAGACCTACGTGGCGCAGATCCTCGGACCCGGGCACGGCCAGCCCTCGAAGGGCTCTGCGCCTCCCAAGAAAAAAGACACTCCCGCGAGGTCCAAGTAAGGCCTGCTCCCACCTCTACCCAGGAATGGCGCTGCCGGTAGCTTGTTCGTCGGCAAAAGTCCCTGCCTAATAGACCTCTGATGCTCCTTCCGTCGCTCGCCTTGCTGATGCAACTCGCCGCCTCGCCTTCGGGCCGACGCGCGTTGCCGATGCCCCCGCCGCCCGCGGGGATGCACCGCAAGGACGTGCCGATGCCGCCGCCGCCTCCGGGAATGCGGGTGCTTCCGGCGAAGGAGCGGGACCCGACGGCGATCGCCGCGCCTGACGCTCCCGACGACCCCGAGGTGGCCAAGGAAGTCGAAGCGCAATCGGCAGAGCTGGAAGAGCTGAAGGCGCTGGAAGAGGCGGCGCTGGACCCCGGCGCGAAGCCCAACGCCGACCTGCTTCAGTCGATGCGCCGGCTCGGGTACGGCAATCCGCTGCGCCACCGGATGCAGTGCTCGTTCGACGAGCTCGACCTGCGCGATGACCCCGGTTCGGCGCTGCCGTTGATCACCGACCTCGCGAACTTCGACATCGGCCGGGTGAAGGACCACTACGACATTCCGATCGACATGCAGCCGCTGGTGGCCCAGTACATTCAATTCTTCCGCGGTCCGGGACGGAAGTGGTTCCGCCACTGGATGGCGCGCTCGAGCCGCTTCATCCCGATGATGCAGCCGATCCTCGAGAAGCAGGGGATGCCCAAGGACACCGTCTACCTGGCGATGATCGAGAGCGGTTTCTCGTCCCAGGCATACTCCTGGGCGCACGCGGCGGGGCCCTGGCAGTTCATCGCCAGCACCGGGAAACAGTATGGGTTGAAGCAGGACTTCTGGGTCGACGAGCGGCGGGACCCGGTGAAGTCCACCCGGGCGGCGGGAAAGTATCTGCTCACGCTCAAGGCAGAGCTCGGTCACTGGTATCTCGCCTGGGCCGGGTACAACGCCGGCGGCGGCAAGCTCCGCCGGATGATCAGCCAGCGCGGCACCACCGACTTCTGGTCGCTCTCGGAGGGCAAGGGGCTGGCGAAGGAAACCAAGCACTACGTGCCGAAGCTGATCGCCTGCGCCCTGGTCGCGAAAAATCCCGAGGCCTTCGGTTTCGAGAGCAGCGAGTTCGACTACCAGCCACCGATGACCTTCGACGAGGTGAAGCTGGAATCTGCCGCCGACCTCGAGGTAATTGCCAGGGCCGCGGGAACGCCGGTGGAACAACTCCAGGAGCTCAACCCCGAGTTGAAGCGCTGGTGCACGCCTCCGGCGAGCGCGGCCCAGCCGTATCTGCTGCGCGTTCCCGAGGGCAAAGCCGAGGCCTTCACCCGAAACTTCGCCTCCCTCGGCCCCCGGGAGCGGCTCAGCTTCAAGGTCCACCGGGTCCGACGCGGCGATACCCTCTCGGCGATCGCCGGCCTCTACCACAGCGCCCCCGAAGCGATCATGCGGATGAACGGGCTGCGCACCGCCAAGGCGCTGAAGCTGAACGCCGAGCTGGTGGTGCCGGTGCCGGGAAACGCCGCCGTGGCGTCCGGCAAGGCCGAGGCGGTGATGGAGAAGCAGGCCGCCAAGGCCCGGCGCAGTGGCTTCAGCGCGGGGCGGCCCGACGAGGAGATTCCGGCCGGGACCGGGGTGAAGAAGGCGGTCGCTGCCGGCCCGGTGAAGTCGGAGCTGGTGGGAGGAAAGACCCGCATCACGTACGGGATTCAGGGCGGCGACAGCCTCTGGGGAATCAGCCAGCGATTCAACTGCTCGGTCGAGGACCTGAAGAAGTGGAACCAGTTGAAGAGCGCCAAGGCGCGACTCCAGGTGGGCGCGATGCTGTCGATCTGGCCCGGGGAGAAGTCCGCCAGTGTCGAGAGCCGGGCGGGGACGGTGGTCGCGCAGAGCCGGGTGGCGATGGGCGTTCCGCGCGCCGGTGGCCTGCGCCGCACCCACACGCTCTCCAGTGGCGAGACGCTGTGGTCGGTGGCCCAGCAGTACGGCGTCTCGGTGGAGGAGATCCGCCGCTGGAACGGGCTCGATGCGGATGGGCAGATCCAGGCCGGCCAGGCACTGGTCGTCGCACGCTGAGCTAGGCCGTACTAAATCCGTTGAGCCCATCCGTTGAGCCCATCCGTTCAGCCCATCCGTTCAGCCCGAGCGTCGGCCGCAGGCCAAAGTCGAGGGCCGTCGCTGTCCCCCTCGACTCCGCGCCTCTGGCGCTACGCTCGGAGGATCGATCAGAATAAGTGATTGGACCGAAAGGGCCCCTCTGCGGCACATGAGGGCGATGACTGCGACCGCAGATTTGCTTTCCGAGGTG
>JAYUUC010000489.1:0-11308 GCA_043755105.1 Myxococcales bacterium | reverse complement strand
CGAGGTCCGCGCCAGCCGCAGCGGCCGAGGGAGCACCGGGCGCAGCCGCTGATTGAACAGCTCGGGGTCGACGTTGTCGCCCATCGAGAGGAAGAGGCCGCCGCCTTTTTCCACGAACTGAGCCAGCTGGAGCGCACTCTGTTCAGAGGGCGCCGGCACGTTGAGCAACAGCACCAGGTCGTACTGACCGAGGTCTTCGCGTGAAGCCGAGTCGGGGTCGCGCATCACCGCCCGGACCGGCGACCCGGGAGCGGTGAGGGCGGCCTCAACGAAGAACGCCTCGTCGCGGTAGCGCAAGCTGTTGGGGCTGCCATTGACCACCAGAGCCCTCAACTCCTTGGGGACGGTGAGCACGAAGGCCCGGTGGTCGTCTTCGGGGAGCGAATCGGGGCTGAGCACCACCTCTCCGCTCACCTGGCCGCCGGCCTCGAAGCGGTGGGTGAGCGACTTCTGTGCAGTGCCGTGTGCGGCGAGGTCGAGGAAGCCCTTTGCCATTACCTTGCCCTCGACCTTGAGCAGCGCCTCGAGGTCCTTCACCGGCTGGTCAGAGAAGTTTCGCACCGTGAAGGTGAACTGGAACGCCCGCGGGCCGACCTGAAGCGCGGGCTCGACCTTCAGGTCCACCACCGCCCGGTTGGGGAGCACGTCGGGGCCCGCGGCTGCATCGCGAAGCACCACCTCGGGGCGAATCTTCTCGCCCTTGGGGCCGGTGACGGTGGGCGGCGGCGTTTCCAGCCGCAACGCGTTGGCGGTGAAGTCCGAAATCAGCACCACCCGCTTGCCCGGCAGGGTGCTCTCCTCGAGCGCGTGGGCGGCGAGTTCGAGACAGCGCGAGAGGTCGGCCACCCCGTACCCCGCACGGGCGTCGTCGATCGCCGACCGCAGCCGGCCGCGGTCGAAGCCGGGGGCCGCCGCGGGAGCAGGGTTGGGCCCACAGAGCAGCAGCGTCGCCGGCTCTTCGGGGAGCAGGTCCTTGAGCGCATCGCGGGCCTCGTCCTGCGCTCTGGAGAAGAGCGGTGCCTTGTCGGTCCAGCGCATCGAGAGCGAGGTGTCGAGGACGATCGCGGTGGCCGCGGGACCGCGCACCACGGTGGCCGCGCTCCGCTTCGGGGTCCACTCGGGACGGGCCAGCGCCAGCGGCAACGCGAGCAGAATCAAGGTTCGCAGCAGGTAGAGCAACAGCCGCTTCAACTTCAGCCGGGACGCGGTCCGCCGCTGGCTGCGCAGCACGAAGGAGATGGCCCCGAACGGGTGCGGCCGCGGACGGCGGCGATCGAAGAGATGAACCAGGAGTGGAATCGCTGCTGCCAGGGCTCCGAGCAACATCCAGGGGTGGGCGAAGGTCACCGCCGTCTCCCCTGGCGCTTGCCGAGGAAGCGCAGCAGCACGGCATCGAGCGATTCATCGGTGCGGACCAGCTCGTAGTCCACGTCGGCCTCGGTGCACATCGTCCGGGTGCGGGCGAGGAAGCCGTTAAACTCCTCGAGGTAGCTCTGCTTGATCTCTCGCGGGTTGACCTCGATCTGCGCGTCGTCCTCCATCGAGAGAAACAAGGTGGGGTCGTCGAACGGAAAGGAGAGCTCGGCGGGGTCGACGAGGTGGAAGATAGCGACGTCGTTCTTCCGCGCCCGCAACTGCAACAGGAGCCTCAAGGCATCGGGCCGGTCGTCGAACAGGTCCGAGAAGATCATCACCAGCGACCGTCGAGAGAGCGTCTCCGCGAGGTGCTCGGCGGCGCGCGGAAGATTGGTGGGGCCTGCCGCTTCCAGCCCTTCGAGGGTGTCGAGAAAGAGCGAGAGGTGGCTGGCGGCCGAGCGGGGCGGCAAGTCGGCGAAGTGCTCTCCACTGATGACCGATAGGCCCGCAGCGTCTTGCTGGCGAACGAGCAGATAGGCGAGCGCGGCGGCGAGGACCTTGGCCACCTCGAGCTTGGAGAGGGCAATGCTCCGGTAGCCCATCGACGCCGAGCCGTCGATCACCATCGTGGCGCGGAGGTTGGTCTCGTGCTCGAAGCGCTTGACGTAGTACTTGTCGAACTTCCCGAACGCCTTCCAGTCCATGTGGCGAAGCTCGTCGCCGGGCGCGTACTCCTTGTGCTCGGCGAACTCCACGCTCTGCCCCTGGTGGGGGCTCTTGTGAAGCCCCGAGAGCACGCCTTCCATCACCGCGCGGGCCCGCAGCTTCACCCCCGCGAGTCGGGAGAGCGTCTGTGCGTCGAGGAGGCTCACCCGCGGCGCCCGCTCCGCGGTGTCGTCATTGGCTCTTCACGTGCGCGAGCAGCTGTTCCACCAGCCGGGCCGAGGTGATGCCTTCGCTCTCGGCATGGAAGTTGGGAAGGACCCGGTGGCGGAGCACTGGCTTGGCGAGCGCGCGCACGTCGTCAAGGGTGGCGACGAAACGCCCCGCGAGAATCGCCCGCGCCTTGGCGGCAATCACCAGGTACTGACTGGCGCGCGGCCCGGCTCCCCAGGTGACGCTCTTCTGAATGAACTCGGGGGCGCCGGGTTCCTTGGGGCGGGTGGCGCGCACCAGCTCGACCGCGTAGCGGACCACGTGGTCCGGTACCGGGACCCGGCGGACCAGCTCTTGAAGCGATTGAATCTGCTCGGGGGACAGAATCTTGGTCAGGGTGGGCTGCTTCCCGGCGGTGGTGGTGCGGACGATCTGCACCTCTTCTTCCGCCGTGGGGTAGCCGACGTCCACCAGGAACATGAAGCGGTCGAGCTGCGCCTCGGGCAGCGGGTAGGTGCCTTCCTGCTCGATCGGGTTCTGTGTGGCGAACACCAGAAAGGGCAGCTCGAGCGGGTAGGTGCGGCCGCCGGCGGTGATCCGGTACTCCTGCATCGCCTGCAGCAGCGCTGCCTGGGTCTTCGGCGGGGTGCGGTTGACCTCGTCGGCGAGGATGATGTTGCCGAACAGCGGCCCCTTGAGGAAGCGGAAGGTCCGGTGTCCGGTGGCGCGGTCCTCTTCGAGGATGTCGGTGCCGGTGATGTCCGACGGCATCAAGTCGGGGGTGAACTGGATCCGATTGAACGAGAGGTTGAGCACGTCGGCGAGGGTGGAGATGAGCAGCGTCTTCGCCAGCCCGGGCACTCCGACGAAGAGGCAGTGGCCGCGCGAGAACAGTGAAATCAGCAGGTGATCCACCACCTCGCGCTGGCCGACCACCCGCTTTTCGATCTCGGAGAGAATCTGGTTGCGGGCCTGGGCGAGCTCTTCGACCGCTCGCAAGTCATCGCCGCTGGGAGCGGCCGGGGCTGCGTTGTCCATGGCCACACTTGTAGTCGGGCCCCGCTCAAACGGCCACAACTCCGCCGACTCCTTCCTCGGCTCGGGTCTTCGCCTGCCGTATAGTGCCTTCAGATGCCACTTCTCGTGTCCGAGCTCGCCCGGCGGTTCCACTTTGACGAAACCCGAGAGCGCGCCGAGCTGACGATGCCGATGCTGGTGTGGGAAAAGCCGCCCAGCGACAAGCACTCTTCTTTACTGCTCGGCACCTCGGCGGAGCAGTCCCACGGTCGGCCGATTTCCGAGCAGGCACTCGCGTTCAAGCTCGAGAAGGGCAAGGCGATGGCCTTCCCGATGGGCATCACCGTGGGCCGAGCCGAGAACAACGACATCATCCTCGAGGACCATTCGGTGTCGCGGTTCCATGCCTTCTTCCAGCAGGACCTCGCCACCAAGGCCTGGAAGCTGGTCGACGCCGAAAGCAAGGTGGGCACCTGGGCGGGGCCGCTCAGGCTCGCGCCCAGCCAACCCCAGCGGCTGCAGCCCACCACCAAGCTGCGGTTCGGCGCCCTGGAGCTGACCTACCTCGAACCGGCGACGTTCTTCGAGTACCTCCAGGGCCGGTCGAAGGCCTGAAAATTTCGTTCGGAGTCTGCTCGCCTTGAATACCGTCCGCCGTGTTGTCTGTTTGCTGCTGCTGGGGGTCTCGCTCCCGAGCTGGGCCGACTGCACCGACCCGTTCGGCAGTCCGGATGAGGTTCTGGTCTTCCATCTTGAAGTGACTCGAGGCGACTGGGACACCCTTCGCAACGCCCCCGAAGAGGGAGAAGGATGCCAGTCGCAATACCCATGGGTGACGGCTCGGTTTCGCTGTGGCGAGAGCGAGCCGTGGCTGAACATCGGGGTTCGGCGCAAACGGGGAGATCAACGAGGAAAGGACACCGACCAGAAGCCTCCGCTGAAATTGGACTTCAACCGCGTCACCAAGGGCCAGCGCTGGCCGTCCGCGCAGGGCGATCTCGGTTACCGGAAGCTGAGCCTCAACAATGGTCAGCAAAGTAAGCCCGGGGGCGTGTTGCCGGCGCTCCTGTCCGAGCATGTGGCCTGGCAGGTGATGAAGGAAGTGCTCCCGGAAGCCTCGGGGGTATCCTTTGCGCGCCTGTTCGTTCATGTCTCTGACGAGGCGACCACCGAATATCACGGTACCTATGTCTTGATTGAAGACCTGGACCGCACGGCGATGAAGCGCCGATATGGCGCGGCCTGCGGTCGGTTGCTCAAGACCACCGACCTCAGCTGTCCGGACGAGGTGGAGTATGACGATGGGGCTCCGAACCCCACGTCGGAACGGTATCGAGCCTGGTTCGCACTGAAGCCAGGCGCTGAGTCCCGCGAACAGGCCTCCACGGCTTTCGCCCTCGACGATCTGCTTCGACAGGAAGCATCCAGGGACATTCTCGGAGGAGGAGTGCGACACCCCTCTGGGAACGAACTGGAACAATTTCTATCAATTCGAACCACGCGAGGGCGAAGTCCACTTTCTGCCCTGGGACCTCGATGTGCCGTTTCGGCCCTTCCCGGAGACCTTGCCTCCCGACGGCTCTTTCAACCCCGCCTGTTCTGCCCTCGGGGACCGAACCCGCTGCGACTCGACCCTCGGCCGTCGGTATCTCGAGCTCGCCTGCGACCTCACCCATGGCGCGCTTTCAGAGGAAAGATTGCTGGCGCGGTGGGACGAGGACGACGCCGCCGTCCGGCCGGGGTTGGCGGAGGAAGCGGAACCGGTCTGGCACGGAATCAATCCGCTCGATACCGCGGTCCAGGGAAGCTACGGCGCGGAGTACCAACGCATTCGGGACTGGATTCCTGCGCGAATCCAGGCAGTGAGGAAGAAGATCTCGGCGATGGGCGTTGATTGCCCGCAGGGTTGCGCCGAAGGAACGACCGAACCGTGCCAGCGAGTGAGCTGCAGTGGAGAGCGTCGTTGCGAGGCGGGCCGGTGGACGTCGTGCGCAGTCACTTCAGCGCCGGAGATCTGCAACGGCCTCGACGACGATTGCGACGGAAGTATCGATGAAGGGTGTGACCTGCCCAAGGAAACCTGCGTCGAGGGAGAGCCTCTCGCCCTTCCGGTGCGGCCTCCTCGCCGCTGTGGGTGCACCGCGACGGACGCCGTGGAGCTTCCGGTGCTGATGCTCCTGGGCCTCTGGGTACGGAGGCGCCGCGGTTTGCACCCGACGGTCGGACAGATGAAATTGCGAAACTAGGGCACCCGGCTCTTCTCTACCCGGGTGCCGAGGGCGTCGAGCGCCGGAAACTGCTCTCTTCCGGCGCCGGTCCTTGCCGACGCGATCAGCGCCGCGGTGTTGGGGGCGTTGACCACCACCAGCGCATTGGAAGCGGCCTGCCGGACCTCGCCGTCGTAACCGAGGTAGGCGTTGAGCAGGGCTTCTGCGGCACGGGAGCGGATCTCGAGCGCTTCCCCTGCGGGCCCGGCCTTTCCTGTCTTCCACGCCCACGCCGACCCCTGTTCTGCGAGCGCGCGAACGAGCAGCTTCGCCCGTTCGGGCTCGGGGTGAGACGCGAGCGCTCGGGCGAGCGTCTGCGACGTAAGGCTGCGGCGACAGGAACCCATTCCCGCGAGAGCACCTTCTTGCTGGACTCCTGTACCCTGCGAGAGGGCCACCAGCTTCTTCGCCGCTTCGTCGGTGCCGAGCTTGCCCACCGCCTCGGCGGCTGCCCGCGCCTGTTCGAAGGTCTGCGAGCCATCGAGCACAGCGAAGAGCACCGGGGCCGCCGCCGGACTGCGAAGGGCGCCGAGCGCCTCGAGCAGGCCAATCTCCAGCGCGCGGCGGGCGCTCGTCGACAGCGGAGGCAGCGGCGCAGAAAAGGCAGTGAGCTCGAGCATCGGCCAGAGCCCGTCGGGTCCCATCGCCCGCAGCAGCGAGGTCACCGGCGCCAGCGGCCCTCGCTTCCTTGCATCGAGCGCAGGAAGTCGAGCACAGATTTCCTTAAGCTGACCGAAGGCAAGCGGGTGGGCGGTGTGGGCCGCTCGAAGTTTCGCTTCCAGGTCCTTGCGTGCCGCGGCCTCGAGCTTCTCGGGCGCGAGCAGCAGGCCCGTCTCCGCGCGGGCAGAGGTCGTTCCCAGGCAGAGCAGCCCGACGACGACGAGTGCGACGATGCCAGGGGTGCGTTTCATCGGCCGGTCTCCCACCAACGGGTGCTCGGAATGGCGCGGGCGGCGTTGGTGGCGCAATGCACCTCGCCGTCGTTGCGGTGATAGAGGTCCCAGTCTTCGCCCCAGCGCACCTGGATTCCGAGCGCAGCGAGCGCGGTGGAAAGCTGCTCCTGGAACGGGTCCTTGCCGTCGATCTGCGGCCCGTGGGGTTGGGGCGCGAGGAAGTTGTGGGCGTCGAGCACCAGTCCGTTCACCGTCCCTGGCTGGTAGGCCAGCGACTCCCCTTGGACCTTCTCGTGGAGGAACGGCACCTTCACGATTTCAGCGTCGGTGAGCCCGGTTGCGGCCTTGATGATCTCCAGCTGCCCAGAGACCTCGGCTGCGGCGATCGCACTCTGGGCCATGATGTCCGGGTCTCCGAGCACGTCGGCGATGCTGCGGGCAGCCGGAAGCTCGGCGTCTGAATTCGGGTCGTACAGCTTTCGGCCCACGAACATCTGAACGCCGCCGTGGCCCTTCTGCACTTCGGCCTCGAGCATCTGACGGGCAAGTGCCGGGTCATTGGCGAGCAGCGCCCACCCGCGCGAGGTGCTTGCGGGAACGAAGCTCAAGGTCTCGTCGACGTGGCCCACCAGCAGCCACGAGGTATCGACGTAAACCGGAGGTTGCACCTGCTGCCCCTCGACCAGGGTAACGAAGCGGGCGTCGGCATGAAACGAGGAGATGTTCCCTCGCAGCACGCGCCCGAGCGGATACTCAATGCCGTTGAAGGAGTAGGGGGGAATCGTCTCCAGGTTCCCGAAGGAGTTGAGCGACTGCATCTCATCGGGCGTGGTGGGGTCGTACTGCTGCACCCCCGCCACGTCCTTGCCGCGCAGCTTTGTGAAGACCAGCCGGCCCGCAGCGCGAAGGGGAAAGGCGGTGCCCCGATCCTCGATGTTGGCGGAGCGGTAGTTGACCCGGATCACATGCTGGGTGCGTCCCGGGGCGGGCATCGACATGTAGCCGGTCTCGAAGAAATCCTGCGTCCACGGGTCGTCGACGGTCAGCTCGGAGAGTGCCGCCGGATGGTCAGAGAAGCCGATCGCCTTCTTCAGGTCGTTCCGGAACTCGCTCGAGCCCGAATCGCCGTCAATCCGGGTGACGTAGACCGTCTCGGCCGGAAGAAGTTGATGGAAGGTGATCACCGGAGCGATCCGCATTCGAAGGAAGTCCTGCCCCAGCACCCGGGGCGCCGCGTCGCCCTCGCGAAGAGAGACGGTGAGGCTGAGGTCGACGGTCCCGTCCCACACCTTCGAGTCGCGGACGATGTCCTTGCCTTCGATCCACAGCTCGACGCCACTGCGGAGCTCGGCCGCCGTGAAGGGAGGCGCACCGGCAGCGAACACCACCGGCTTTCCGCTGCTGTCCTTCTTGAATAGACGCACGTATGGGGCGCCGGGGGCCGAGATCTCGAGGGTGGCGGCCGCTCCATCTGGAGCCAGCGGCCACGGCTTCACCCGGATTGGCGCCAGGTCGAGGAGATCGTCGGCGCCATTGATGACCTCGTCGGCGGCGTCGTTGCACTGGGGCAGCAGCTCGTCGCTGAGCGGCTTGCCCTTCGCATCGGTGACCGCGCAGGCATGAAGGTCGTCGTCGATGTTGGCGAGGAAGACCGCTCCGTGGGTCTTGTCCCAACCGGGAAGGTCATCTGCCGGGTCTTCCAGGTCGACCAGCCCGTCGCGGTTGCCATCGGCGCGAAGGTCGATCACCGGCGGCGGCGGCCCGGCATCGACCGGGGTCTCGACCCCCCCGGGGTTCGCCCCCGGAGGAAGAGGAAGGCTATTTCCGCAGGCCGCACTTGCCAGGCTCAACACGAGCCCTGCAACACGCCACCGCAAAGGGGGCCTGACCATATGGCAGTACTCCAAGCTCGATGTGGGACGCGGGATGAATGCTGCCCGCCGCCCTCGGTTGCAATCCCTACGCCTCTTCCGCTGCCCCGCGCGTACGCCGCGGCCGGTCTGGGCGAAGGGTCTAGCATGCCTGACACCGGCGTCACCGCTGCCAGCGTCGGACCCGTTCAGTGCCGAAAACTTGGCACCTGGGCGGGTGGAGCCGCAGCGGTCAGCGCACCGGAACCCGATCGGGCATTTGCGCAGCGATCAACTGGGTGAGCAGCTCGCCCCGGGTGCCCTCGGGCACCAGGGTGAGCTGGCCGGGGTTCTCGACCACCTTCTGGATCTCGAGCACCTCGAAGAGCGCCTCGGCGACCTCGGGGTCCTGGGAGATCTTCTCCAGCACCGCGCCGACGATCTGCGGCCGGAGCGCCCCTGCCTGGGCGAAGGCCACTGCGGCCTGCCGCTCGGCGGTGCTGTGAATGATGCTCACCTGGTTGGCGCCGTCCTGACGAATCGCCGAGGTCACCTGGCGCAGCCGGTTGACCACCTTCTCTTCGATCTGACGAATCATCCCGGTGTCGCGGAAGTGGACCTTGCGGATGTAGACCGAGCCGAGTCGGTAGCCCCAGGCATTCGACTGCTGCGAGACCTCGCTGCGAACGGTGCGGCTCATCGTGTGCCGGGTCTCGAGCATGTCGGAGAGCTTCATGTTCGAGAGGCAGCGCACGGTGGCGTTGCTGACGTTGGCCGCGAGCGAGCCGCGCGGGTCTGCATTCTCGAACAGGTACTTCACCGGGTCGCTGATGAACATCTCGTACCAGACGCCGAGGCCCATCGGCGCTCCCTCCTCGGAGTTCACCGCCAGGCTCCGGAGATAGGTTTGATCGAGCCGGACGTCGAGCTCCTGGCTGCGGCCGAAGGTGCTCACGATCAGCGCCTTCCAGCCCAGCTTCGGCCAGAGGAAGTGCAGCCCCGGCTCGTCGATCACCGCGAGCACCTTGCCGAAGAGCACGTAGACCCGGCAGCTGCGCTCGTTGACGGTGGTGTAGAAGCCGATCAGGCGAAGAAAGGCGAAGAAGGCGGTGCCGAGGAAAGCCGCGCCGAGAAAGCCGAGCACCACGCCAATCAAGAGCTCAAACACGCTTCACCCCCATCACCACCTGCTTCGCCTTCGAGAGCAACGACAGTCGGCTGTTGCGCAGGTAAGCCGCGAGCACCTGGGGCCCGCTGTCCCGCAGCGTCCGCAGCTGGGCCGAGAGCGCGTTGAGCGGTTCGACCTCGGCCTGGGCCTTGAGCGTTTCGATCTCCACCGCGCGCCGGGACTGGACGATTTTCTGGTCTGCCGAGGCCTGGGCGAGGCTGATCTCCGAGGAGACGGTGTTGTGGGCGGTGTTGATCGCTGCCAGCGCCGACTCGACCTCTGCCGGCGGGTCGATGCCGGTAATCAACGACGTCTCGAGGACGATGCCGTAGCGCGCTTCCGAGCCCCGGCATTCGCGGTCCATGTGCTCATTCAAGTCGCGAAGGTTCTTCCGCAAGTCGTTGATCGAGATTCCGTTCACCGCTGCGGAGTCGGCCGCTTCGACGGCGGCGAGGTTGTCGGGCAGCGCCAACTTCGGCGCTTCGAAGTTCGCGATCCGCTCGCGCAGCACCGAGATGAAGTAGCCCATCACGTGGGCGATCGGCTTCTTGATCGCGAAGAGAAAGGCGTAGAGGTTCTTCTCCGAGACCCGGTAGCGCAGCTGCCCGGTGAGCCCGGTGTTGAGCTGGTCCTTGGTCACCGCATCGAGCACGGTACCGCCCTGGTTCGCCGACTTCGATTCCGGGTCGTAGGCCATGTTCAGCGTGACCGTGGCCACCGAGACCTTGACGACTTTTTCCCACGGCCACTTGAAGTAGGGGCCGCCGGGGGGAATCACCCGCACCTGAGGATAGAGATAGCGGTCCTCGTCTTCCTTGGCCAACCCCTCGCTGACCGGCCCGACCCGGTTGGTGAGGCCCTCGGCGAGGCGCTCTGCCCGCCCGAAGGCCACCTTCACCGCCCGTTCACTCTGGTCCACGGTGAACAGCCCCGTGAGCAAGCAGCGCACCCCGAAGTAGATAAATCCTCCCAGCACCATCGAAGGCACCAGTGCGCCAAGGCTGAAACTCATCGGTTCCATCGAACTCCCCCTGTGGACCAGCAGCGCGGCTACCCTACCCTTTGGGGAGCAGGTTGAACGTAGGGATATTTGCGGTGCGCCCCCTTCTTTTCTGGGAAATCGATCCCAACTTGAGGCCCCTCAACAACCCTCAAGGAGACTTCCATGAAGAAGCTGGCGATCGCGGCGCTCGGCGCTGCCACCCTGCTGGTCAGCTGCACCGACAACAACAAGGCGCAGGAGGTTCAGAACAAGCGTGTGGACCTCGCCCGCACCGAATTAAAGGCGAATGAGAAGATTGCCGAGGTCCGGCAGGATGCGAACAAGGACCTGGCGAAGGCCAACGAGCAGGTCGCCGAGGCTCGCACCGACGTCGAGAAGGAGCGCGCCAAGGCCGCCGAGCACCTGAACAAGGAAGTGACCAACCAGCGCGAGAACGTCGCGCAGGCCCGCCAGGATCTGACTGAGGCGGAGCGTGAGCTCGCGGCCCGGCGGGCGGACGGCAACTCCCCGGCAATCGGCGGCGCCGGTCCGGGCACGGGTGCCACCATGGGAAACGGCGAAGTGGCCGGCGCGGTGGTCAGCGGCGTGCTCACCTCGACGCTGGGCAAGCAGCTCACCGTTCGCGAGGCCAACGGCACCGAAGTGAAACTCGCCACCGACGCCGCCACCCGGGTCACCCTGAACGGCAACGCCGTCGACCTGGACAAGGCTGCCCACGGCACTCGGGTTCGCGCCACCTGGAGCGCCCGCGGCAATGACAAGCTCGCCCGGAACGTGGAGCTGCTCGAAGGCGAGACCGGTACCCACGCCGATGGCCACGCGGGCACCCGTAAGGGCCTCGACCCGATGGACGTTCCGGTGAAGAAGTAGGCGAAGTG
>JAYUUC010000488.1:0-11331 GCA_043755105.1 Myxococcales bacterium | reverse complement strand
CCAGTCCTGAATAGACCGTGGCCACGTAAGAGGTGGCAGCCTCGGCGGCGGAACGAAAACTGTTGATGCCGCTGTAAGGCGAGACGAAGGCGGGATGTGCCTGGGTGATGATGTTGACCTGGCCCGAGAGCCACCAGCGCCCGCCCCCGGAATGGTCGAACACCGAGCTGGGGCCGTCGGGAGCCGGTTCCGCGGCGACCCCCACAGCGGTGAGCGACGCCAGCAGCAAGGTGAGTCGCCTCACGCTCGTCGATCGAGTTCGAAGCCGATTCAGAGAGCAGCGGGGTCGATTCATGCGGTCCTCCGCTGGACCACGGACCGTTGATCGGACCGCATTCCAGCCAGCCCCGCCCCTACTCTCACGGAATCGATATTTCAATCACCGGTGTCGCGCGCAGTGAGTCGACTGAATTCGATGGCTACAGCGCAGCGATGATGCCGTCGGTGAACTCCCGATTGGTCGCCTTCCCGCCGAGGTCGCCGGTGCGCAGCTTTCCCTCGCGATAAACTCGAAGCACCGCCTGCTCCACCCGGTCAGCCATCGGCTCCAGCTTCAGCCAGCGCAGCATCATCACTGCCGAGAGCAGCAGGGCGGTGGGATTGGCGAGACCTTTGCCCGCGATGTCCGGCGCAGTCCCGTGAACCGCTTCGAAGACCGCGGTGTGCTCGCCGATGTTTCCCCCCGGCACCAGGCCGAGGCCGCCAACCAGGCCCGCGCAGAGGTCGGAGACGATGTCGCCGTAGAGGTTCTCGAGCACCATCACGTCGTAGCGCTCGGGGTTCTTCACCAGTTGCATGCAGAGGTTGTCGACGATCACCTCTTCGTAGGTGATGTCGGCGTACTCCCGCGCCACCTTCCGGCAGCAGTCGAGAAAGAGGCCGTCCGAGAGCTTCATGATGTTCGCCTTGTGAACGGCCGAGACCTTCTTCCGCTTCATCGCCCGCGCATGCTCGAAGGCGAATCGGGCAATCCGGGTGGAGGCCTTCTCGGTGATGATCTTCAAGCTCTCGACCACGCCTGGAACCACCACGTGTTCGAGGCCGGCGTAGAGGTCCTCGGTGTTCTCGCGCACCACGATCAGGTCCACGTCGTCGTAGCGGGTCTTCACCCCCGGCACCGAGCGCACCGGACGGAGCGAGGCGTAGAGCTCGAGCTTCTTCCGCAAGCCGACGTTGGCAGACACAGGCCCGGTGCCGATCGGCGTTCCGGTGGGGCCCTTCAGCGCGACCCCGTTGCGAATCACGGAGTCCAGCGTCGCCTGGGGCAGGTTGGTGTCGTACTTGTTCATCACTTCGAGGCCGGCGTCGCAATGCTCGTACTCGAACGGTGCCTTCACCGCATCCAGTACCCGGATGGTCGCCTCCATCACTTCGGGGCCGATACCGTCTCCAGGAATCAACGAAACCTTGCGGGTGGGGGAGCTCATGGGGACTCGCGGTTTAGCACAGCGCCTCAGTGATGGGTCTGGACGCTGCGCACTTGCCGCCTCGGGTTCCGGGTCGCATAGGGCCGGTAGAAGGTGTCCCACATCGACCGCTTCCGGGCCCTCGGCCGCGGCTGCAGCTCGCCCATCGGCGAGCGGGCGAACAGCGAAAACAAGAACATCGCCAGGAAGGCGAGGGTGAGCAGCAACATCACCGTGCTCACGGCCCAGCCGGCGAGAGGGCCCACATGCGCCCGGGCAGCGAACTCGTCGAAGGTCGCCGCGGGCAGCGGGTGGCTGTAGACCTTGACGAACCAGGCGAGGAACAGCACCACCACCAGCGAACCATAGGCCCGCTTCAACCGGGTCTGCAGCGCGCTCACCAACGAGAGCTGAATCAGGGGCCGTTCCAGCTCCAGCGCCAGCTCCTTCAGCGCGTCGGGGTCCACCGGCTCGCGCCGCAGCAACGGGGTCCAGTAGCCGTCTTCGATCAGCCGCACCCGCCGGTTCCAGAGGTCGTAGTAGCGGTAGCGGCGCGCTTCGATCATCAGGAAGGTGATCACCATCCAGATTCCCACCAGCATAGTCACGTGAGAGCTGGAGGTGGCCCCGAAGCTGAACGAAATCGTCGCTGCCGTGGTGGTGAGGGCCCAGTTGGTGGTGGTGTCGAGACGGGTGCGCCACCGGTCCGACCGACCCAGCTCGCCGCGATAGAGCTGCGCCATCGCGTTGTCCGAGATGGTGGGCTCGCTCTCTTGCTTGCTCACGTTGGGCATCAGACCTTCAAAGTGGGGGCGAACCCCTCCTGAAACAATGCCCGCCCGGTGGGTTCCGGGTAGCGCTTGGAAGTGACCGTGTTCATTTCTAGGTTCCGGTGAACCGCTTCGATCCCATCCTGGCGCTGTCCCAGCTGCTCGACGAAGACCGCGAGCGTCTGGTCCGGCTGTGGTCGAAGCGGCTGCGCGCCGAGCTTCACGAGCTCGACCTGCCGGGCGCAGAGATTCGAGAGCCACTCGCCCGCCACCTCGCCGAGCTGAGCCGGCTGTTGCGCGACCGGGGCGAGGAAGCGGTGCGGCTATGGCCCGAGTCGGTGCGGTCCCACGGCATCCAGCGCTATGACCAACGGTTCGACGCCGATGACCTCGCTCGCGAGTTCAAGGCCCTGCAACAGGTGCTGCTCCACGTCTATGGCAAGCGGCACGGGCTGATCGAACCTGAGCTGGCGGAGCTGGTTGCCGAGCTGATCGGCGAAGCCGTGGCTGCGGTCCAGGCCAGCTACGCGCGGGTGCTCCGCACCGAGGAAGTCCGCTTCAAGGAAGCGGCAGTGATGGAGTCGGTGCTCTTCAACGTCAACGTCGGCATCGTCCTCGCCGAGCTGGACGGCTCGCTCTCTTACGCCACCCCCGCGGTGGCCCGTCTCACCGGCGTGCCAGTGCGCGCGCTGGTCGGCCCCCCGGGTACGTCGTCGCTCGGAGCTACCCTCGGACAGCTCAACGCCCGGCACCTCGACGGCCGCCCCTACCGCGCCTCGGAATTGCCCTTCACCCGCGCGTTGAAGGAGCGCAGCGCGGTCACCGGATCGATGGCGATCAACCGCCTCGTCGGGGGGGAAGAGGCGATCATCGAGATGAACGCCACCCCCATTTGGGAAGAAGGACCCGAGGGCGAGCTGGTGGGCGTGATTCAAACGATGACCGACCGGACCGAGACCGCACAGAAGAGCCGCGAGCTCTCCAACGCCTACGACGAGCTTCGGCGGCTGCAGGGTCGACTGCTGCAGCGCACCCGGGCTCAGGCGCTCGGCCAGCTCGCCAGCGGCGCGGCCCACGCACTCAACAACTTCCTCAACGTCATTCGCCTGCGGGTGACGCTGCTCCGCCGCGATTTCAAGCCCGAGCACCTCGATGCGCTCGACCGCACCGTGGGCAACATCGGCGACCTGGTGGCCCGGCTGCAGGACTTCTCGATGGTCCGCACCGAGGAAGAACAAGTGGACGTCGACGTCGACCAGGTGGTGCGCGAGGCGCTCGAGCTCGCTCGCCCCGAGCTCTCGCGGAACGAGCACCTGGTGCGGGTGGAGACCCACCTCGAAGCAGGTGCGCGCGTCCACCTCGACCCGGCCTTGCTTCGCGAGCTGGTGGTCAACCTGCTGCTCGCCGCGCACGACCGCTTGCCCAAGGGGGGCAAGGTCACCCTGAGGAGCCGTCGGGTCGACGGCCGCATCGACCTGCGCATCGAGGATACCGGTGCGCCCTACTCGGCGGAGGACGCGGCCCGGCTGTTCGACCCGCTCAAGGGCAAGTCCCGCACCCCCCAGCTGTCGCTGCTGCTGGCCGTGGGCCGCAACCAGGTGCAGCGCTGGGCTGGCGAGTTGACCTGTGAGCCGCTGCCCCCCGAGGGCGACTCCAACGAAGCGAGAGGCGTGGCGTTTCGGGTGCAGCTGCCGGTAGCGGAAGGGAAGGCCGCTCCGCCGCTGCAACGTTCTCCCGCGCCGGCCCCGCTTCCGCCGCGCCGTCTTCAGCGCACCCGACGCGTGATGGTCGTCGACGACGATTCTGACAACGCTCGGATGATGGCCGAGGTGCTGCTCGAAGAGGGCTACGAGGTGCAGGTCGCCCACAGTGGAGTCGAGGCGCTGCAGCTGTGGGACGCGCGCCCCTTCGACGCGGCGCTCCTCGATGCGCTGATGCCCGACATGTCGGGTTGGGAAGTGGCTCGAGCGCTGCGTCAACGTTCACCCCAGGTGCTGCTGGCGATGGTCACTGGGCTCGATGTGCGCGGCCAAAACCGGAACAATCTCGCGCTGGTGGATGCAGTGTTCCGGAAACCCATCGACGTCGGCGCGCTCGACGAATTCCTCTCTCAGAGTGAGTTGCGGCGGACCGAGCAGCCCTCTTCCAGCGTTCCGACCTGATCTGGCTTCCAGCTCATCTACAATGGGGGGGTGGACCCCCTGGCGATCGCCCGCGCATTGAGGAAAGTGGAAGACGGTGACCGCCTCGAGGCTTCCGAGCTGGCACTGCTTGAGAGGGTGGCCGCCGCAGACGGTCGTTGTGCGTCGCGGTTGGCGGTGGCCCAGGCGTTGATCAACGCCGAGGCGATGCCCGAAGCCCTCGCCCTGCTGAAGCTGCTTCGGCGCGACTTTCCTCGAGAGGTTCAGGTGTGGCTCGCGACCGGCCGTGCCGAGGCCAGCCTCGAGCGCTACCCCGAGGCTGAGCGCGCGCTGGACCAAGCCCTGGCGCTCAACCCCGGCGACCCCGAAGCGCTCAAGGCGCTCGCGGTGATCTCGATGCACCGCGGCGAGCTTCAGCGCGCGCGAATGCGAGTCGAGCAGGTGCTGCAGGTGGACCCCTTCGATGGCGAGGCCCAGCTGCTTCACGCCGAACTGGCCTCCACCGAGGCCAGCTGGCATCAGCCTTCTTCGGCTGAGCCCGTTCCTCCTTCCCCGGTGTTCGCGTCGTTGACCGAATTCACCGAGGCGTTGATTGCCCGGCTGGAGCGGTCCTCGACGCCTTACTTGAGACAGGGCAACCAGCTGCTGGTGCGGCTCGGAAAGGGCGGGGTCGCCCGGCTGGAGCTGAAGTCGCTCCACCGTGGGTACTGTCAGGACCTGCGTCCGCTCTCCGAGTCCGTGGAGCTGATTGCCCAGGAACTCGCCGAGCGTTCGCTCGGAGCCCCCGAGGGCCGCGAAGCGCTGCTCGCCCGGGTGATGCCGGTGCTGCGAGAGGGCAGCTTCCTCGAGCGCGCCCAGGGAGCTGTCCGGCGCGAAGGTCCCGCGGGCCTGTGGGTGTTCTACGTGCTCGATGACTCGGAGCTGATCCGCTATCTGCCGGAAGGGACGCTGCGCACCCATCAAGTCGGGTTGGAAGAGATCGACGACGCAGCGTGGAAGAACCTCGCCGAACGGCCGGCCCGGCTGCAGCCGATTGCAGTGATCGAAGGCGCACTCCACCTCGCCTCCGCGCCCGGTCCGCTCTGGGCGCTGGCGGCAGGCGACGGCCACGACGGTGCCCGGCTGCTGCTCCCCACTTCTTATCCGCAGCTCACCGGCAGCGCCGGTTCTGTTCCCCTGCGGGTGTTTCTCGGCCGGAGGGAGCTCACCTTGCTCTGCCGCGAGGACGACCTCGACACGGTGCAGGCCTGTGAACGCCTGGAAGTCACCGCCGAGGGAATCGGGGTAAAGCTGCGGCTCGATCCGCAAGGGAAGCTGGAGACGCTCTGAGCCGCAGTCCTCCGAAGTCCAAGGTGAAGGCCCGGCCTCGACGGGCGAAAGCGTCCTCGGGAGGCCGGCGATGGAAGCTCTATGCCCTGCTCGCGCTCGCGCTGTTGGTGGGTCTGGGCATTGGCGAGTACCTCCGCCTGCCCCAAGCGATTGAGCTGGCCCAGAAGAACCCGAGCACCACCGCGCTCATCGACCAGCGCGCTGCGGAGGCGGCCGAGCAGGGCCATCGCGCGCGCAGGCGGCAGCAGTGGGTTCCGCTCTCCGCGATCTCTCACCAGCTGATCGATGCGGTGGTGATCTCCGAGGACGCAGCGTTCTATCAGCACGACGGCGTCGACACCGTCGAGCTGCGCAAGGCACTCGAGGCATCGTGGGAAAAGGGCGAGCTCGGCCGGGGCGCGTCGACGATCACAATGCAACTGGCGAAGAACTTGTGGCTCTCCACCGACCGAAGCCTGCTCCGAAAGCTTAAGGAGCTGATCCTCACCCGCAGGTTGGAAGAGGCGCTGCCGAAGAAGCGCATCCTCGCGATCTACCTCAACGTGGTGGAGTGGGGTGACGGCGTCTACGGCGCCGAAGCCGGAGCGCGGGAACACTTCGGCGTCTCCGCGTCGGAGCTGAGCGCGGCCCAGGCGGCAATGCTGGCGGCGATGTTGCCGGCCCCCCGAAAATGGACCCCGGCGCGCCGCTCGAAGATGTTGAAGGAGCGGTCGCTGCGAATCATCGACCGCCTCGCCTCGGTGAATCGGCTCGATCCGGAGAGAGCAGCCGTGGCGAGAGAAGAGATTGCGAAGACGCTGGGAACGGTCGACGCCTTGGGGGATGCGGAATGAAGTCCTGGCTCTGGGGTGACTTGCCGCGGGCCCTGAGAGGTTCCGGACCCCCTGGATCTTGTATCGAGTTGGTTCTAAACGCCCCTGCCAGCGCATGAGCCACGACGACAGCATTCACCTTTCGCTTGCCCTCTCGATTCTGCTCACCGTCGGGCTCGTCTTCGGTCAGCTGATGAAGCGGCTCCACTTACCGAGGGTGGTCGGTGAGCTGCTCGGCGGAATTCTGCTCGGCCCGACGGTGATGCGGCACTTTGCCCCCGAGCTCTTTGCCAGCCTCTTCCCCACCACCGGTAATGTCGCCATCGGTCGTCAAGCATTCATCCAGCTGGGCCTGCTCTGCTTCCTGTTTGCCGCGGGACTGGAGATGGACGTCCCGGCGCTGAGGCGCCTCGGTCGGAAAGTATTGTGGACGAGCGGCCCGGGCATCCTGGTTCCCTTTGCCCTTGGCTTCGGAGCTGTGAGCCTCGCTCCCGACCTCTGGGGGTCGCACGTGCTCATCGGGGGATGGGGCCCTGGCCTCTTCCTCGGTACCGCGCTGTCGATCTCCGCTCTGCCGGTGATTGCCCGGGTGCTGATGGACCTCGGGCTCATCCGCCACGAGCTCGGCACGGTGGTGCTCTGCGCGGCCACCCTCGATGATCTGATCGGCTGGTCCCTCTTCGCTGCCATTCTCGGAAGCTACGCGCCCGGGGCCCATGCCCATCATCCGCCCTGGTTGACACTGCTTCTCATCTTTGGGTTTGCCGCTTTCATGCTCACGGTGGGGCGCTGGGCCGTGGCGCGGCTGCGCCGTCGGGTTCAAGCCTGGGTCACCTGGCCGGGCGGGCTGGTCGGTATCGGGGCCGTGCTCTGGCTCGGTGCCGCGGTCGTCGCCGAGTGGATCGGCGTTCACGCGATCGTGGGTGCGTTCCTCGTCGGTCTGGCACTGGCTCAAGGCCGGGAGGAGCGCGATCTACCGACCGAAGTGGTGCAACAGTTTGCAATCGGGATCTTCGCGCCGATCTATTTCGTGTCGATCGGGCTTCGGACTGACTTCGCCGCCCACTTCGACCTCAAGCTCGTCGCCATCGTCCTGGTGATTGCCTGCTTGGGAAAAATCGGAGGAGTCGCGGTGGGCGCTCGACTGGGAGGACTGGAATGGCGCCCGGCTCTGGCGGTGGGCTTCGGGATGAATGCCCGAGGGGCGATGGAGATGATCCTCGCCTCCGTTGCGCTCGAACACGGCTTGATTGACGAGAGCCTCTTCGTGGCGCTGGTGGTGATGGCGCTGGTGACGTCGATGATCAGCGGCCCGGCGATGGCGCGTCTTCTCAAGCGTGGATGGGTGGCCCAGACCGAGCCGGAACCCACCCATCGGCCCCTTTGATGAACCGGGAGCCGCCTTTCACCGCGCCGGTTGCACCTCAACGGAACGGACGAAATCCACCCGCCGGAACCCGGCGGTGAGCAGCAACGCCCGAATCGCCCGCTCTGCGGACCCGAGCGCCCGGGCCCGAAGCGCGGGGTCCGCCAACACTTCGCCCTCGAAGGCCGTCTTCGCCTTCTCGAACAGCTGAGCGGTCTGCAGGCTGTCCAGGTTCGAGCCGATCACTTCGGTTTCCCCCGGCTTCAGCTCCACCACCGCTCGCAGCGCCGGCAGCGTCACTTCCACCACATCTCCACGCACCTGAATCGACCGCGCATCGAGCCGGGTGAGGTCGAGTCCTAGGTGGACGTCGGCGAAGAGGATCGCCCGACCCTCGGGCTTGGCGAGCGAGTACCTCACCCACTCGGCCAGCTGGCCCCACAGTCCCTCCCGGATTGCCGGTTCGGGCGCAAAGGACACCTTCTTGTAGAGGCTGACCTCCAGCGTTTCCAGCCGCACCACTTCACGAACGCGCTCCACCAGAGCGGGCGGATCGGCTACGGGCGACTCATTCTTCCGGCCTGCCCACAACGCACCGAGCAGCATTCCCAGCCCGAGTAGCGCGAGCGGCAACAGCCAGCGTCGGACCCCACGGAAAGAAGAGGCCGGCTCCGCCACCGCGTCAGGCCCCCGCTCGGGAAACCCGCCAGCGCGAAACCTGCTGCGCCCCCAACCGGTAGAGCGCGGCGAGCGGCCACAGCGCCGCAGCGCAGGCCACCATCATCGCGCCGGTGGGCCAGGACTCGACGTAGGAAAGATAGAACCCGAGCAGCGCCGAGAGCAGTGAAGCGACCACCGAAATCACCAGCACCCAGCCCACCGACTCCGAGACCAGCAGCGCCGCTCCGGCCGGAAGCACCAGAAAGCCGAACACCGGCAGCGCGCCGATCGCCCGGGTCGCCACCGCCACGGTGATGCCGATCGACAGGTGCAGCGCGGTGTCCAGCACCCCCACCGGCAGGCCCAGGGTCTGGGCCATCTCCCGGTCGAAGGAGACGAAGACGAAGTCCTTGAACAGGAACAGCTGCGAGAGCATCACCAACCCGGCGACCACCCCCAGCTCGACCAGGTGCTCGTTGCTCACCGCCACCGCGTTGCCGAACAGCAGGGCGGTGACCTCGTGCGACTCCTGCACCATCCGCGGGCTGGCAAGGACGATGATCGCCAGCGCGGTCGCCACCAGATAGACGAACGCCACCGTACTCTCGGGCGGCGTCCGCTTGATTCGCGAGACGTAGCCCAGCGCCACCGCCACGGCGCCGGTGAGCAGCAGCGCCAGCACCACCGGGTCCAGGTAGACCGGAGTGGGGGTATGGGGGTCGGAACCGAAGACGCTTCCGATGAAGAACCCAAACGCCACGCCGAGGCCGGAGATCTGCCCCAGCGCGGAGGAGACGAACGCCACCCGGCGGACCACCACGAAGAAGCCGAGAAAGCCGCACAGCACCGCTGCCACCACCGCGGCAATCACCGCCGGACCGAACAGCTGCCAGAAGGTGGCGAAGTCGATCGGCGAATCGGCGAGCGCGTCAGGCATCAGTGCGGCTCCCCCAGATTCGGAACGCGATGAGCCTCGACGAACACCACGGTTCGATCTCCCCGCTTCTCCACCAGGACCGGCTGTCCGTAGAGCTTGCTCATCCGCTCACTGGTGATCAGGCTCGCGGTGGGACCGGTCTCGAACACCCCGCGCCGGGTGTCCACCAGCGCGACCTCGGATGCGTGAGAGGCCGCCGCTGAAATTTCATGGGTGACGAAGATCACCGACACCTGGGTCTCCTCGGCCAGCTCGCTCACCTCGTCGAGCAGCCCGGCTGCCGCGGCCGGGTCGAGGTCGGAAGTGAACTCGTCGAGCACCAGCAGCTCGGGCTCGGCGCTGAGCGCCCGCGCCAGCAGCACCCGCTGACGCTGCCCGCCCGAGAGCGCCCGGAAGGGCACCTTCTCGATGTGCCCCATCCCCACCCGAACCAGCTGGGCGCGGGCCTTCTCCCGGTCCGCGCGGGAAGGAAAGCGGCCCACCCCGATCAAGCCGTAGCGGCCCTGCTCGGTCACCTGGAGCGCCGTGAGCGGGTGCACCGGGTCGGCCCGGTGAGCCTGAGGCACGTAGCCGATGCGGGGAGGCGTTCCGTCGGCCATCACCCGGCGACCCCCGAGCAGTGGCAGCAAGCCGATCAAGCTCTTCAGCAGGGTTGACTTTCCGCCTCCGTTCGGTCCGAGGACCGCGAGCCGATTTCCCCGCTGCACCGAAAGGTTGAAGGCGGCAAGCAACGGCCGGACGTAGCCGATTTCTGCCTGTTCGAGCCGAAGCAATTCCACGGGAGGGCACAGTTGGCGTCTTGGCGCCTACAGTCAACCCCGATCTCCTCCCTGCAGCGGTTGCCCTTTTACCCGCGGCGCTTGGCTACAATCAGTCGATGGGACGAATCGTGGTGATGGTGATCGGCCTGGGGCTGACGCTGAGCATGGCCTGGTTCTACTTGCAGACCCAGGCGGGCCCCACCCGCCCGGGAGGCCACAGCGCTCCGCGGGATCGCATCGATCAAATGAAGGAAAAGAAGGTGCAGATCGAGGATGACGCCCAGAAGCGCGCCGACGAGATGTTCGAGAAGACCGCGCCCCCCTGAGCGAAAGGCTTACCGCTTCCCTGAACGCGCCGGCTTGCCGGTGTGGCTCGCCCGCACCAGGGTTCCGATGCCTCCGCGGACGAAGAAGTCGCCCTCCACGGTGAGCGCGCGCGGCTTCAGCGCCTTCACCAGGTCGTCGCAGATCTGGTTGGTCACCGCTTCGTGAAACGCACCCTCATTGCGGTACGACCAGAGGTAGAGCTTGAGGCCCTTCAACTCGACGCAGAGCACATCGGGCGTGTAGCGGATGGTGAAGTGGGCGAAGTCCGGCTGGCCCGTCAGCGGGCAGACGCAGGTAAACTCGGGGCAGTCGAAAGTGATTTCGTAGTCGCGGCCGGGAGCAGGGTTCTTGAAGGTGTCGAGCGAGCGGGAAGGTTGGCTGGGCATGGGTCCGTTGCTTATCGCAGCCAGAGCGTGCGTGCTATGAAACCGGGCGTGACCGATTCGCAACGGCGCACCCCCCGCCTGGATTGCAACCTCACCTCGCGGGGAGGCGGCGCCAGCACCAACCTCTCCGGTCGCATCACCGACCTCTCCGGAACCGGTCTCTTCCTGGCGACCCGGCAGTTTCTGCCCTACGGGAAGCAGGTCCACCTCGAATTCGACCTCCCCACCGGCAAGGTCGAAGCGGTCGGCGAAGTCCGCTGGGTGGCGCGAGGCAAGGGCGTGGCGGAACAGGGTCTCGGCATCCGCTTCCTCCGCTTGTCCTCAATCTCTGCTCGCGCGATCGATGACGCGCTGGCGATGCGCTAGACAAGGG
This sequence comes from Myxococcales bacterium, assembly GCA_043755105.1. Taxonomy (GTDB): domain Bacteria; phylum Myxococcota; class Myxococcia; order Myxococcales; family Myxococcaceae; genus JAYUUC01. The sequence continues at coordinate 63 of JAYUUC010000488.1, read as the reverse complement.
TTCGTCAATATCGATCACCGGCGGCCTCCCCCGGTCACCCCGAGCGTGGTGCCAACGGCCCGG
>JAYUUC010000487.1:0-11354 GCA_043755105.1 Myxococcales bacterium | reverse complement strand
GTTCAGATCCAGGAAGCCGAGTTCCGCCAGAAAAATCGATCCCTTACGCGTCTGGGCTGATCCGCCAAGTGGCGGTTCGTCGATCCAGTAGTGCTAAGGAGGCGCAAAAACGAGCAGTTTCGGAAATCGCGGATGAAAAAGTTTCAGCCGCATACCGGCGATGAAAGAACGCCTTCGAGTTGGATTTCACGTCGAAGCCAGACTCTTCAAGCAAACGTCCCAGAGTCTCGGCTGAATAGTATACATAGTGCTGTTGGCCCAAATCGTCTGGACGAAAATACATGTAAGTCTGTCTTCTATACTGCCCTTTCCAGTAATTCAGATTTGGTACGGCCACCAAGATCACCCCGCGCGGCGAAAGCACGCGCGTCACTTCAGCTAGAGCCTGTTTGGGGCTAGGAGTGGACCGGAACGCCACTTCGCGGACTCGTTCATCACGATGAGGCTTGCGATTGCTCGCCAGCTGAGCACGTGGCTCCCGCGGTGCCCGCTCTGCCATCACGAGAGGCATTGTCGCTCGCAAGGCCGACCACGCCGACCAAGTCAGACGAGACGAACGGAATGACCCAGTAGTGTTAGTCAGTTCGCTTCCGAAGACAATATTCAAAACAGTGTGGGAATTGGGTGCTCGCTTCCCCTCACGGGCAACAATGTCACCGCAGACATACATGCCTGACATTGTCGTCCAAACTTCACGCATTCGCAGGGCGCAACGCAGTGCTTGCCTGCTCCGACTCGGCGAGCGGGTTTCGCGCTTGCAGCATCGGGACGTAGCGATTGCGGTGCTGCCAAGCGAGGAAGAGGGCCGAGACCAGCAACACCACGGGCATCACCAGAGTCGTCGCCGGCTCGAGGAAGAAGTGGAAGGCGAGAATATTGACCAGCACCGGAGCGAGCAGCGCGAGGGCGAGCGGGACGAAGCGGTTGGTGAGCAGCAACACCCCGACCAGCACCTCGGTGCCCTTGATCAGCGCCATCAGGTACCCGGTGGCAGAGAACGCGCCCATCAGGGCGGCCGCTCCGGCGGGGATCTGCGGGGGCATCGGGATGAAGTTGAGGAATCCGTTGAGGCCGAAGACGAAGAACACCAGGCCGAGGAGGATGCGGGCGGCGTGAGTGGCGATGCGGTTCATGGGAGCTCCGAGGAGAAGATCGTGAAAGGCGACCTCAGGCTTGATAGTCTTGTGCTCGATGAAGAACTACGCCCTCCAATCGCAACGCACTGTTGCCCTTCCTGCAACAATCGACCTGAACCGGGTGAGGGTCTTCGTTCAGGTGGTCGAGCGAGGCTCGTTCACGGCCGCGGCCCGTGAGCTCCGGTTGCCAAAATCATCGGTGAGTCGAAGCATCGGTGCGCTGGAGAAGGAGCTCGGTGTCCGTCTGCTGCAGCGGACCACCCGAGCGCTTCACCTCACCGACGCCGGGCGGTCCTGGTTCGCCGAAGTTCGGCCTGCCCTGCAGAGTCTCGCCGAGTCGACGGCGGGGGTTCGGTCCTTGAGAACCGAGCCTCGAGGAAAGGTCCGAGTCAGCCTCCCGGCGGATTCGGTGGAAGGGTTCACCGAGATCGTGGCGGCCTTCTGCCTCCAGTATCCCGAAGTCGAGCTGGAACTGTCTTTCAGCAACCGCCACGTTGACCTCGTCGCCGAAGGTTTCGACCTCGCGGTCCGCGCCGGAGCGCTGAAAGATTCCTCGCTGGTGGCCCGCAAGATTTTCGACACCCAGCTGGGCTTGTTTGCTTCCCCTGGCTACCTGAAGAAGTACGGCCAGCCCAAGGCGTTGGGGGACCTGGCTCGCCACCGCTTCATCGGGCTCGGGGCGCTCGATGGGAAGTCGAGCTGGAAGTTGACCGGTGCCGATGGCGCCGTTCACCTGATGCCGGTGTCCGCCCCGGCGATGCTGCGCAGTGACTCGCTCAGCTTCAGTGCTCAGGCGGCCATCGCGGGCCTCGGCGTGGTTCTGCTGCCCGAGCTGGTCGCGGGAAAGTGGGTTCATGCCGACGGGCTGAGGCGAATACTTCCCGAATACCGGATGGAGGGCGGCGCCCTGTACGTGGTCAGTCCGAGCCGCGCCTTCGAGCCGCGTGCGGTCACCTTGTTCAAGGAGGCGCTGATCGAAGGAATCCCTCGAATGGCGTTCGGTGGTTGCTTGCCGAAGAGGCGCCGCGCCACGGACCTGGCCCGCGGAGCCTCCGACACAAACGCTCGGGCTCGCAGGGACCCTGGCCAGGGCACGTCCTCCCACCGATGACGAGCCTGCCTGCCACCCCTGGGGTTTCGCGCCACCTGGTCCTCTATGACGGGGTATGCGGGCTCTGCGACCGCGCCAACCGCTTCATCGTTCGGCACGACGTGAGGCAGCTGTTTCAGTTCAGCGCGCTCCAGGGAACCCGGGCCCGGAAGCTGGTGAGCGGCTTCGGGAGGGATCCGGACCTGCTCGACACCGTTTGCGTGGTGGCCGACTACCAGCGCCCCGAGCAACGCCTGCTCACCCGGTCGGCCGCGGCGTTGTTCGTCCTCCAGCAACTCGGAAGTCCGTGGAAGTGGGCTGTCGCTCTGCGCCTGTTTCCGACCTTCGTCCTCGACGCCATCTACAACTTCGTTGCCCGCCATCGCTATCGATGGTTCGGCCAGGTAGAGCAGTGCTCCCTCCCGGACCCGGCAGAGCGAGCTCGCTTTCTGGAGGACTGAGTCCCTTCCCCGCCCGAAGTCGTTCCGATGGTAGAGAACCGGCGGACAGGCTTCGACTGGGTGGAGAGGGGATGCCTCGATTTGTTGCGCTGCTGCGGGGAATCAACGTCGGCGGCAAGAAGAAGGTGCCGATGGCTCGACTGCGAGAGGTGCTGCAGGGGCTGGGGTTCAGTGATGTCGCAACCCTGCTGCAGAGTGGCAACGCGGTCTTCAGCAGCCGCACCAAGGACCCGAAGCGATTGCAGCTGCAAATCGAATCGGCATTGGCAGAGGGCTTCGGCTTCGAGGTCGCGGTGGTGCTCCGGTCCCGCGACGAATTGGCCCAAGCGATCGCCTCCAATCCGCTTCCCGGAGCGGAAGAGGACCCCTCTCACTTCCTGATTACTTTTCTCTCTGCTGTCCCGGAAGCGGCGCGGGTCGCGGCGATCGACCCTCGCGCCCACCTCCCCGACCAGTTTCAACTGGTGGGGCGGGAGATCTACGCCCGGTATCCCAACGGGATTCACTCCTCGAAGTTGGCCGCCGTCCTCGGAAGCACGCGGCTGGGGGTGATTCCCACCGCTCGAAACTGGAGCACGGTGAAGAAGCTGCTGGCGCTCGCTGACACCGCAGCCTGACGAACTGGGATTCTTCTCACCTGGGGCGCCGATGATTCGACGGGCCTGCGCGAATCGCTTTCGCATCAGACCGATTCGCGGCGCCAATGAAGGTGCTGGTAGTAGCTGCTTCGCACGCACCAAGGAGACCGACACTGAAGCCCCCCGCTGAGTCCGAGCTGCCCTTGATCGTGGAAGGTCGAGGTCCCGTTGTCCTCTTTGTCCACGGCAGCGCCGCTGACCACACCTCGTGGTCGATGCAGCGTCACGGACTCAAGAAGGACCTCACGCTCGTCCTCTACGACCGTCGAGGCGGTTCGCTCGGGGGTCACGTCGCAGACGCAGAGGCGATTATCGACCGGCTCGACGTTCCGGTAGTCGGATGTGGTTCGAGCTTCGGCGCAGTGGTGCTGTTGCAGCTGGCCCTGACTCTTCCCGGAAAGTTGAAGGGGATGATCTTGATTGAACCCCCGCTGCCTCCTCGCCCCGAGGCAAGCTTTCTCCCGGCCTCGTTCCTCGATCACTTCGACGAGACCGTGTCGTGCGAGGGAGGGCCCGCTGCCGGCGAACTGTTCCTGCGCACCGTGCTCGGCGACACCACCTTCGACCGGATTCCCAAGCCTTTCCAGGAGCGCTCCAAGCAGCAGTGGCGGGCGATCCGCGACGACTGCCAAGCGCTGCTCGGGCTCACGCTCGACTGGAGTGCCTTGTCCTCCTTGCGACTGCCGACGATGTTGCTGGGCGGAGCGCGCAGCGCCCCGGTCTTCGGCGAAACCCTTCAGGCCCTTCATCGGGCGATTCCCCACTCGACACTGGAGATCTTTCCCGCTGCCGGTCACCTGCTGCAGGCCGAGGCCCATTCCCGCTTCAACGACCGGGTTCGATCTTTCGTGCAGTCGGTCGCGCCGCCGGCTTGACCTTCAGCGCAGCTGACGTCGCCGCGCCTGACTTCGCGCCGAGGTGGCGCCCTCGTTGAGCGCACGGTCGCGACGGCGAAAGGCGGACTTGATCATCTCGGCCCGAACCTCCGCGGGGTAATAGTCCGAGGGTTTCTTGCCTTCGAAGCCCTGGCTGCGGACAAGAAAATTGCAGATCGATTCGGGATGGGCGCCGAGCTCGGCGAGGACCTTGCCCGCAAAGCGGTCGGCCTTCGCCTCTTCCTCGCGGTAGAGCTGGTCGAGCTGGCCCTTGTTGAGCCGGGACAGATCGCCGGAGGGCCAGGTCCAGGGCTGGTGGCCGATCTCGTGGCCGAGCACCGCCACGAGCAGGTCGTCATCGCCCTGGTGCTGCTCGAGCAGCCCGACCCCGAAGGCAATCTGCCCATCGCGGCTGATGCTGGCGTTGCTTCCCTCGCAGAGCTCGATCGAAAACGCGCTGCCGGGGACGCCGAGCAGCTCGGCGATCTGATCCTTGACCTCTTCGAGCTTGCGGAGCGACTTCTTCAGCCCCGGATACTTGCGACGGTCCACCAACTTTGCCCGGCGCTTGCCGAACAGCAGCACCGCCAGCGGGTGTCCCTGCACGCGCCCCGGCGTGAACGGGGTACCCCCGGACAGCTGGGTCGAAGTGGAAAGGGTCGAGGAGCCAATCTTCACCCCTCGAGCCTAGCTTCCCCAGGCCCCCGGCCGGAAGACCGGGGACGGAAGATGTCGCCCGCTACTTCTCGACGCGCTGGCTGAAGACGGGCTGGTTGGAAGGTGAGCCGGGCGCGGCTTCGTTTTCAGGAGTGACCTGAAGGTCGAACGCGGTCTCGGGAACGCTCACTTCCCGCAGAGTGCCTTCGCGCGATGCGGGGTCGTAGTTGAGGGTGCCCACCCGCGACCAGTTCACGCCCTGGTTCTTGCGCTGCCACACCACGAAGGCCGTGCTGCCGGGGCGAAGCCGATCCGCCGGAGGCAGGTTGGTGGCATGAATGTCGAGCCGGGTATTGCCCTCGCCCTTGTTCACCTTGGCGACCACCTGGGCGTCGGCACCGGTGGCGTTGTCGCTTCCGCGAAGGGTGTACTTGAGTGGGCCGCCGCAGCCGACGATCAGGGTGGCGCAGACCAGCGCAGCAGTGATTTTGATCGATGAACGCATCTTTATCTCCTCGGGTTGTAGGGCGGCGGTGTCACCGCCGTCTCCTGGAAACATCCGATGTAACCTACTGTCCACTGCGGCGTTCCGATTTGATCGCCGTCGTGCGGCAGACTGTTCACCAGTCCGTGAGGCGGTAGTCCTTGAGAAATTTTCCCCACACGTGCTCTCCGGTGAGCAGCCCGGAGAAGAACGGATCGCAGATGCGGGCGGCGCCGTCGACGATGTCCAGCGGGGGCTGGAAGTCGAGCTCCTCGCGCTTGCGGGTGGCGTGCGCGGCGGGGTCCTCGTCGGTCACCCAGCCGGTGTCGACCGCGTTCATGAAGATGCCATCGCGGGCGTAGTCCGAGGCCGAGGTGAGCGTCATCATGTTCAGCGCCGCCTTGGCCATGTTGGTGTGGGGGTGCTTGTCGGTCTTGGTGCCCCGGCTGAACTTCCCTTCCATCGCCGAGACGTTGACGATGTGTCGGTCGTGGGTGGGCTGGCGGAGCATCAGCGGCTTCAGCTTGCTGCAGAGAATGAACGGAGCGACCGCATTCACCAGCTGCACCTCGAGCAGTTCGGGGGTGGGGACGTCGGCCATCGTCATTCGCCAGCTGTTCATCATTCGCAGGTCGACCTGCTGGAGGTCGGCGTCGGATCGGCCCGGAGGAAACAGCAACGGCTGCAGCCCTTCCGGGTCCTCGGGGTGCGGAATTTGCGAGAGCGACGCCGCGGCCACCAAGCCCAAGCCGGGGACGATTTTCTCCAGCGCCTCGGGGCCCATTCCCTCGCCCAGCGCCTTCGGAAAGCCGGCGCCGAGCAGGGTCTTGAAGTCTTCGTGCTCCGCGAGCAGCGGCTGCAGCGACCGCGGCACGCTCGCAAAAGGCTGGGTCTCGAGCTCCTGGAGGTGCGCGTAGAAGCCGGGAGGCCGGCGCACGGTCTGGGCAGCGTTGTTGATCAACAGATCGAGTCGGTCGAACCGCTCGACCAGGTGACGCGAGAACAGCTCGACGCTGGGGGCATGGCGAAGATCGAGCCCGTGGATCTGGAGCCGGCCGGTCCACTCCGCGGCATCGGTCTCGCGGGCATAGCGGGCAGCGGCGTCGCGGGGAAAGCGGGTGGTGACGATCACCCGGGCTCCGGCGCGGAGCATCATCAAGGCCGCCTGGTAGCCGATCTTCAGGCGCGCGCCGGTGATCAGCGCCACCCGGCCGTCGAGCCGCGCGGTCTGGAAACGCTTCGCGTAATTGAGCTCGGCACAGGGCGGGCACATCGCGTCGTAAAAGAAATGGAGCTGGTTGAACTCGGTCTTGCACACGTAGCAAGCGCGAGGCTTCTGCAGCACCCGGGCCTCGGTCGGCCGCGAAGCCTCGGGGAGCAGCGCGGGGGCCTCGAACACCGCCGCGAGACGCCCCGAGCGAATCTGGGTCGACGCCTTGGCCTCGCGGTCGTGACTTTGCTGCTGCACCCGTCGGTGCTCGCGGTGGGCCTTGGCCAGCCTCACCGTCTCTAGCCGCGCCGGGCGTGAGACTCGTCCCGCGGCGATCAGCAGGGCCCTCCGTTCCTCATCGGGCAGGGCGGCGATCAGCCCCCGGTCTTCGATGATCGCCTCCAGCACCGCGGTGCAGCGGCGAATGTCCTCCGCGTTGGGCGCGGTCGACGGGGCAACGGAAAGGGGCAGGCTCTTCATCGGGGTACCTGAAGGTGAGCTCAAGGATTCTGTCTGCCGTCCGCGGCTCTTTCGGCCACTCGCGATCCACAGCGGGTACAAGACACGGACTAGTCCTCGAGGACGATTCGTCGGCGCGGTGTAGCGGATTTCGACCCGCTGAGGGAACCCCGCCGCCGCGCGGAGGGCCGGAGAAGGGAGCGCTCACTTGCGGCGAGGGGCCGCAGACTGATAGGGGCATGGGTTCGTGAGCGCCGCCCGCCCCTGACGAAGGCGCGGTGCCTTGGGTGGCCAAAGAATTTCAGGTCACGGTCCTCCTCAACCAAAGATTTGCCTGCACTCTCCTCCGGAGCGAAACGTTTGCCTCAAGAGCCCCTTCAAGCTTCCTTTGCTTCTCTCGGTCTGTCTCGAACCAGCCTGCTCGCCCTCGATCAATGCGGCTATGAGCACCCCACCCCGATTCAATCTCGCGCGATTCCGATCGCCCTCACCGGCGCAGATGTGATCGGCTGCGCTGCCACCGGCACCGGGAAGACCGCGGCCTTCGTCCTGCCGATGATCGAAAGGCTGGGCGACAAGGACGGCACCCGGGGCCTGGTACTGGCACCCACCCGAGAGCTCGCGCTGCAGATCGCCGAGCAGGTCGAGCGGCTGGGCAATAACCGCGGCTTCACCAGCGCGGTGATCATCGGCGGCGTCTCGATGGCACCGCAGCAGCGGGCGCTTCGGGGCAAACCGCACGTGGTGATTGCCACCCCCGGTCGCCTGGTCGACCACCTGACGCAGGGCACCGCCGACCTCAAGGGTGTCGAGATTCTGGTCCTCGACGAGGCAGACCGGATGCTGGACATGGGCTTCAAGCCCCAGCTCTCGCGAATTCTTGCCCGATTGCCGAAGAAGCGGCAGACGCTGCTGTTCTCGGCCACGATGGCCGGAGAGGTCGCCGATTTTGCTCGCGCCAACCTTCACGCCCCACAGCGGGTGGAGGTGGCTCGAAGCGGCACCACCGCCGCACGCGCGGACCAGAAAGTGTATCTCGCCACCCAGAACGAAAAGACGCCGCTGCTGATGGCACTGCTCGCCGAGGGAGAAGAGAGCACGCTGGTGTTCTGCCGCACCAAGCGGCGAGCGGACAAGCTGGCCAAGTCGCTGGCTCGGGGGAAGCTGGCGGTGGACCGCATTCACGCCGATCGCTCGCAAGGTCAGCGCAAGGCGGCGCTGCAGGGCTTCAAGGACGGCCGCTACCGGGTGCTGGTGGCGACCGACATCGCCGCGCGCGGCATCGACGTCGCCGAGATCGGCCACGTGGTCAACTTCGACCTTCCCCACGTGCCGGAGGATTACGTTCACCGGGTCGGCCGCACCGCACGCGCTTCGGCGAGCGGCATGGCCTCGAGCTTCTGTGCTCCGGAAGAGGTTCCCCTGCTCAAGGCGATCGAGAAGCTGCTTGGCAACCTGGTTCCCCGGGCGGCCCTTCCCGAAGAGTCGATGGTGTTCCAGGAAGAGCTTGCGCGCACCAAGCTGCAGCAGGCCCACCCGGGGCCGCCGCAAAGACACTCCTCTCGGCCTCAGGGGAGCGCTCCCGGGCGTCACGCCCGCTCCCATCCGAAGAAGAGCGGAGGAGGCGGAGGTGGCGGCGGCAGCGGCGGGCCCCCGCGCAGCCGGGAAGCCTCGACCCCGAGCAGCTGGTCTTCGCGGGCACCCCGGGGGCGGCGCTAGCCACCGGGTTCAGAACGTGCCCGCAAGAGGGGTCCCCCTTGGTGTCTGAAGCTGGAGTTGGCTACACTGGAGCACACGTGACCGACCTGAGCCCCAAGCCTGCGGGAGCTGTCCCGACCTACCGGATCCGGCCCTGTCGACGCGGAGACGCGGATCCGATCGGGGCCTTGCTCGTCGAATCCGGCTATGCGACCCGCCCTGACTCGGCGACGGTGAACTGGATCATCAGCCACCCGGAGATGGAAATCTTCATCGCCGCCGATTCATTCGACAAGCCGGTCGGCCTGGTCAGCCTGTCCCATCGGCCCCAGCTGCGTCTGGGCGGTCGCATCGCCACCATCGATGAGCTGGCGGTGACTTCTGGCTGGCGACGGCGCGGAGTGGGAAAGGGTCTGCTCCAGCGGGCCATCGAGCGCGCCAAGGTGTTGTCGGTGAAGCGGCTGGAGATTGCCGTTCACCCCAGCGGCGTCGAGCTCTCGCGATCCTTCCTCTCGGCGTGTGGACTGGTCGAGGCCGGAGCGATGATCTTCCGCGTGCCCAGCTTCGAAGCGCCGTAGAGACGGTTCAGACGTCTGCCATCTTCGAGACCAGGCTGCCCAGCCGGGCGCGGTGCTCTTCGCTGAGGTCGACGAAGCGCACCCCGATTGCCCCGTCGCGCACCCAGGCCACCACGCCCATCACTTCGAGCAGCTCATCGCGAAGGGCGAGGGTCAGGTGCAGCGACGTGCCGACGGTGTGGTTGCGTTGGGTTTTGAGACACAGACCGCCGGCTGAAAAGTTGATCGAGTAGACCCGCAGGGCGCGCGCGGCGTCGGCGGTGTCACCGAAGCGAACCTCGATGTGAGCGGCCTTTCGCTCATCGCGTCGTCTGTCTCGCCCCGATTCCGTGGGCGGCTTGGCCTGTTCCGTCATGGAGCCGAGTCTAGCCTGCTACTGAAGCTTGAGCGCGAACTTACCGCTGCTCGATCCGACCCCATCAACCCACACCGAATAGGTGCCGGCGGGCAAGCCGGGCAAGGTCAAGCTCGCCTGGCTACCAAAGGTGGCCGCCGTGGCGCATCCAAGCTGACTCTGGGAATCGCCGGAATCACATTGAGCTCCCGTGGGACCCCGGACATAGAGCGCGGGCCGAAGCAGGGTTCCCTCGGCGGAGTCTGGGTTGACGGTGAGGGTCACGGTCTGAGGCGCAGCGAGGGTGAAGCGATAGACCACGTCGGCGCCATTTTCCCCCGATGTTCCGAAGGGGCCGCCGCAGACACCATGGCTGTCGTTGGCCGCCGCCCGGGTGTCGCCGGTCACCGCCACTCCAGGGGCGAGCCAGGTGGGCGCCGCCGAACAATTGTCATTGGCGGGAGGGACGATCGGCGGTCCGAAGGAAACCCGCAGCGTGAAGGGCCCATGGCTGGTGTAGTCGCCATCGACCCAGAGGGAGTAGTCCCCGGTAGGCAAGGCAGGGGCGGTGTAGACCACCCGTTCGGGATACAGGGGGTCTCCGAAGGCACAGAAGGACTGGTCGGACACCAGATCACTGCTGCACGCCCCCGGAGCGCGAAGGGTCAGTACCGGCCGCAGCGCCGAACCGCTCAGCGCTTGCACGTCGAAGGCGACCGACTGCTTGCTGGGAAGACGCAGGGTGTAGACGACGTCGGGGGAAGGAACTCCCTGGGGTATCTGACAACTGCTCGCATCGTCGCTGGCGCCAGTGGTGGTGCCGGTGAGGGTCACCGGACCTGTCCCGGCCGCGAGCAACTGGGGAGCGCTGCAGGAATCGTTGGCGGGCGGCTGGGTGGGGGCGCTGACGTCGACGCTGAGGGAAAACGCCCCTCGCGAGCCTCCCGCGCCGTCGACCCAGAGAAAGTAATCGCCCGCGGGAAGGTTGGGAGAAGTGAACGAGGCGACGCCGCTGTCAAACGCGGCGTTGCAGGCAAGCAGGTCGGCGGGTTGTTCGCTCGCGCAGGCGCCCGGCCGGCGGAGGTAGACCACCGGCACCAGGGCCGAGCCTGACTGGGAAGTCACCCTCGCCTCGACTTGGCGAGAAGCCGGGAGGCTGAGGCTGTAGACGAGGTCGGGGCCGGAGCCGCCGCAGCCTGACCCGTCTGCCACTGCGGTCGAGGTGTCGCCGGTGACAGTGACATTGCCGTACCCTCCCGAGAGCAAGGGGAGAGCAAGCGCGCCGGCGCAGGTGTCATTGACTGGCACCGGCCGCGGCGGTTCCACCGACAGCTTGAGACGGTAGCTCCCCGAGGAGGGTGCGCCGGTGGCATCGAGGGTCCCGTCGACAAATGCGTAGTATCGGCCCGGCTCGAGGCGGGGCACATCGAGGGACACGGGTCCTGGCGCACCCGAAGTGGGAGAGCGACGAAGGCAGCCGAGCTCGGTCGACCCTCCGGTGCTGCTGCAAGGCGACCGTCGCAGGTAGAGGACCGGATAGTAATCGGCCGAGAGCGGGGTCAACTCGGCGGTGACGCTCTGGGGAGAGGCGAGGTCGAAGGCGTAGACGCGGTCTTTGCCAGAGGCGCCTCCGCAGCTGCCGGCGCTGTCGTTGGCCCAGGAAGACGTCTCGCCGGTGCGCTCGACCGGGCCGACGAAGGGCGACAGAACCTCTGGCGCGCCGCAGCTGTCTCC
>JAYUUC010000486.1:0-3943 GCA_043755105.1 Myxococcales bacterium | reverse complement strand
GGATGCCGGAGGCCCCCGCCTATGGGGGAGACCTTGAACGCCTCGGTGAGGGGCCAGGGAGGCCCCAACTTCGAGAAGCCGGTCCCGAACCCTTCCTGCGGAAGCGCATCGGTCAACACCAGGTTCCTCCGCTTCATGGTCAATCCAGAGGAAACGGTCGCTCTCCACCTGGAGGACACCGGAACGCGAAAGGATTACCACCCTCCGGTGCTGGTCTTCGAAGGGGAAGGGGGCGACCGGACTGTCTCGAGGTGAGACCTTCCGGGGGTCCGGCTTTCAGCTTCCAGGGGTGAGCAGCCGGACCTTTCCGGTGGTCAACTCGTACTCGGCTCCGACGATGGCCAGGCGGCCCTCGGCCACGAACCGCTCGATCAACTCGGATCCATGACGGAGCTGGTCGACCGATGCACCGACATTGGCGGTGACCGACTTTGCCCAGATCTCGGAGCGTGGCTGGCCCGCAAAGGTCTGGACCACCGGTTCGATCGCCGAACGGATACGGTCCACGATTGACAGTACGTTCCGTGAATTCGACGACGGCACATTGCGCTCGATCGCCGCGAGCGCTGCGTCGACCATGCCGCAGTTGCTGTGGCCGAGTACCATCACCAGTGAGGTGCCGAAGCGGTCCAGCGCCAGCTCGATGCTTCCGATTTGCGACGGAGCAACGATGTTCCCGGCGACGCGAATCACGAACAGATCTCCGAGGCCCTGGTCGAAGACCAGCTCTGCGGGGACCCGGGAATCGGAACAGCCGAGGATGATCGCGAACGGGTTCTGCTCGACCACGAGCGCCAGCCGCTTCACCGGACTGGTCAGCCCTTCATCGCTGAGGTTCCGCACGAAGCGGGCATTGCCGGCGATCAACCGATCGAGCGCGGCCTGTGCAGACGGGAAGGGCATCTTGGGGTCTTCTAGCATGACCGCCCTGCCACCCCATCTGACAGTGGACCCGAGGGGTTCGACTCAATAGGCTCGACGACTCGATGGTCGACAACAGTGCGGGGCCCATCAACGCCGGCGACATCGGAGCGCTTCGCCGCCACCCGATCTGGCGCGACGCTACTGACGCCTCGATTCGAGAACTGCTCCGCCAGGGCCGACAGGTAAGGCTTCGGCCGGGTGAAAATCTGCTCACCGCAGGAGAGGAAGCCCAGTCGATTTTCCTCCTCCTCGAAGGAGCGGTGCGGGTCTTCTATCCCGCCAAGGGGAAGGACCTGGAAGTGACGGTGAAGCTGTTCTGGGCGCCGGCCGCTTTCGGAGACGCGGAATCGATCTTGCGCACCCGCTGGGCGGAAACGGTGAGCGCCCTCACCGGAGTGGTCGCGCTGGTCACTCCGGCTGCCCGCTATTTTGCGATTCTGCAGCGCGAACCAGGGGCCTGCTTCCGCCAGTACTGGGACCTCGGTCGACGGTTCGGGGTTGCCATCCACTCCGAGAAGTCGGCCAACTTCAACGACATCTCCGACCGGATCATCGCGCTGCTGGTCTCGTATGCGCAGCACTTCGGCGCCCCCACTCCGGATGGGACCGGGAGGCTGATCGACTTCGCCCTCACCCAGGACGACCTGGCGACCCAAGCAGGAGCGAAGCGCAGGAGTGTGGTTCGGACGTTGACCCAGCTCTACCGACAGGACCTGGTTCGGAAGGTGGAACGTCGGTACCTCATCCCCGATGTTTCGCGGCTCCTGGCTGCCTCGTCGGGTTCCCCGGACCTCTCGATGGAGACCACCGACCGCCCCTGGGCGGAGCTGAACGTCCACCGTTCTGGAGCGGTCCACAGGAGCGACCACGATGGGAAGAGTTGATCCCGTAGAGCAACAGGCTCGCCGCCTCAGCGCCGCACGCTGGTCGGCCACCGCCCCGAAGACTTCAGTCGCGTATTACCTGCAGTTGCTTCAGCGCAAGGATTTCGAGGTCGGTGATTACTGGTTTCGACCGACCTCTGTCGAAGTGAAAGCGCGGCTGGACTCCCTGGTCGAAGAGCTGCGGCCACGGGTCGAGGCGCTCCAGCAAAGCGGCTGGGAGCTCAGCGAGGCGAGCCGAATTGCCGGCGCTGAGTGGCTGGGAAGCTTTGCGACCGCTTCGGGCGAGCTGGATCTCGAGCAGGGTCGGGAGCGCTACGGTCCGGCCTTCGACGAGGTTCTCAATTCTCTGCGGGTGGGACGAGTTGCCTACAATTACCTCAGCCTGCTCGAGCTTCGCTCGGGCGCACGCGCCTCCTCCTTCAGCCCAGACCCCGTCGACGGGGCGGGTGCACCGACCGAGCTCGCGCCCTCGCTCGAAGACCGAAGGGCGCTCGCGGCCCTTTCGGTGGAACGGCCCGTTTTTTCGGGAACCGATGCGCAGCTGCGGCCCATCGCAGACCCGAGCTGGCAGGAGCCTCCCGACCTCACCTCGATTTCAGGAATTCTTCGCTCGCTGCTGCATCGCGACCTCGACGTCTGGGACCAATTTCTGAATCCCGGACCCGCTACGCGGCAAGCTCCGGAAGGGGTAGGCCACCTTCCCGGAGGGCCCGCCTTGATCGAGGCGCTCCAATCGGCTGCCCGTGCGCTGAAGTCACAAGACCCTGCTCGGACGGCGATCGCGATGGTGGCCGCCCGGTGGGTCGACGAGGTCGGGCACTTGTCGCTGCCCGCAGAAGATCCAACGGCCCAGGCATTTGGCTTCCTGATGGCCGAACTGCAGCGAGCACCCACCCGCGTCCCCAGCACCTGGGAACAGAACCACTGGTTTCCTCACCAACCTCCGGTTGAAGAGCGCACCGCAGGTCATCGTCGACGCGGTGTTCGCCGAGCTGAGGGCGTCTCCGCGAAGAATGCCGGCCCTGGAGGCGGTGATGGCACGCTACGAAGCCCGCGCACCGCGAGGCTCGCTGTCTCTGATCGCTCATACCCACGCGTTGGGCAGCATCGCCGAGATGGTGGAGCAGCTCTCGGCAAAGAGCTTGATGGTGGGCAAGCACTACTCCACCAACCCGATGACCGGGCTGCGGCTGGGTCAAAACGGCCGCCAGTTCGTCAACAGCGCGGTGATGCACGGACTGCCGGGTATTCCCGCCGATGCCCTCGCGGCCCGTTTCAATGTCGAGGTAGCAAAGAACAACACCGCGGTGCCTCCGCTCGGCCAGGCGTTGCAGCAGTGGTTGAAAGACCTCAGCTCGGAGGAGCAAGACCGACTGCATCTGCTCGACGACGGCGCGGCGTTGATCCTCGAGTTGATCCAGACACGGCCCGACCTCGCGGCCAAAGCGACCGCGGTGGAACAGACGCGCTTTGGCTCCTGGCAGCTGCGAGGAAAGGAGCTGCCCCTACCGGTGGTGGGGGTCGCCGACAGCCCGGTGAAGCTCTTCCTGGAATCGGTGCTGGTCGGCTGGTCGGCGGCGTTTGAAATCCAGCAGGCGATTGCCGAGCTGGAGAGGGCGGGCATCGTTCCCGGCCGGCGGCTGGCGCTCTTCGGTTACGGCAGCACCGGTTCCTGCATGGCCAAGATCCTCGCGCACCAGGGGTACGAGGTGGTGGTCTTCGAGAAAGACGCCACCCGGCGAGAGCAGGCCCGCACCGAGTCGCAGCGCTTCGGTTTCAAGGTCGCGGAGGGCAAGGAGGCACTTGAAACAGTGGACTACGTGGTCGGCGGCACCGGGACCACGGCTCTGCTGCTGGAAGAGCTGAAGCACGTCCGCGACGGGGCGGTGATGTTTTCCGGGAGCAGCTCCACTCTCGAGCTCGCGGTCCCTGATTCCGAGGTCGGCTACAACCTGATGAACTTTGCCTTCGTGGGCGAGGTCGACGTGGTCTTTCAGGGCAAGGTGGTGACGCTGCCCCACCAATTTCGGCCGATGGTGCTCGCCGACCGCGAATTCCTGGTGGCGTTGACCCCCATCAACTTGAACGGCGCGGCGGACCCGATCGCCCCGGAGCTGATCGACGTCACCCGGGCG
>JAYUUC010000485.1:0-11378 GCA_043755105.1 Myxococcales bacterium | reverse complement strand
ACGAGCTCCCGTGTATCGCTTCGACGACCTCGTTGTTTGCGGTCCCTTCAAGGACCTGAAACTGAAAGGGCCCTGCGTCTGCACGGGAAGCCGAAGGAGACAGGCCCGGTCCACCGTCGGCGCCTCCGTCAGCGAAAATGGGAAAACCGTTCCCGTCCGGAGCTTGCGGGCCGGCATCGTTTGCCAGAGCGGGTCCAGGATTCTCTCCCAGCCCCTCGAGCCTCTGTGCACACCCGCTCAGTCCAGACATAAAAAGCGTCAGCACAAGACAGTCGATGTCTTTCCTTGTCATCGCGAAGCGCCCTGTTGCGGAGGCAAGTGATGCTCGTGCCAGATCGCCTCCGCGATCCCGCCAGCCATCAACGCCAACCCGGTGTAGGCGCCTACCAGATGGACAGTCTGGAGCGTCCTCGCCCGCTCGACGTCGGCGAAGCGACCGCCGCCGTAGAACGACCCTTCGGCCTTGCTGCTCTCCAGCATTCCCAGCGCGACGGCCGAGGCGGCCAGGCTCAGC
Organism: Myxococcales bacterium; assembly: GCA_043755105.1. Classification (GTDB taxonomy): domain Bacteria; phylum Myxococcota; class Myxococcia; order Myxococcales; family Myxococcaceae; genus JAYUUC01. The sequence continues at coordinate 10,864 of JAYUUC010000485.1, read as the reverse complement.
AGCTGTGCCGAGAGCAGCGTCACTCCCACCGCGGGTCGACCTTGCGCCAGCTGTCCTGCTCCCAGCGGCAGAAATTGAAAGGCGCCCGCGCTACCGGAGACCGACATCGCGACCGATGGCTCGCTGAGGCCCTTCGTCCGGGTCAGGCCCGGTGTCGACGCTCCTGGAGGCGTCAGCTGATTCCAGACCAGCACCTGCCGACCCGGCGCCAGCGAAAGTCGACCCACGCGCTCTTCTCCGTTCAGCCAGAGGTGAAAGCCATACTTTCCCTCCGGCAGCGCCACCACCCGGCGGGCCGCGGGTCCCAGCTCCACCAAAACCTGGTCTCTCTCGAGATCGATCACCAGCGCCCGGTCGGCGGGGGGAAGCTCGACCGATGCCGCAGCCTCTCCGGGCGTGGAGAGAATCAATTCGCCCTGACCCGCCAGCTCGAGGTCGAAGGAAGGATGCTGCGCCCCTGACAGAGTGGAGGCTGTCGATCGCACCGTCCGGTCGTAGGCATACCGATAGGCTTCGTCCAGCGACACCCTGCCATCTCCCGAGCGATCGGCCGCGCCCCGCAAGCCCGAGAGCAGGTGCTGCGTGAAGATTCCCCCCTGGAGGTCGGACGACTCCAACGCTGCTTCATCGCGAGCGCTGGAAGAGATGAACGCCTGCCCACGGGCGCGAAGCTCGTCCTTGAGTTGCAAGGTGAAGGCAGGGACCTCGACGGCGCCCTTCTCCAGTACTCCCCCTCCGCGGCAGGCATCGATGATGCCGACCTTCAACTCTGCCCCGGTGCGATTCAATGCCAGTTTCAGCCGCTTAAATTCCAGCCGATCGGGCCCCAGCTCGAGCGCCTCGCCGTCGCTGTGTCCGGAGAAATAGAACAACACCATCGCCCGGCTTTCCGAGGTCCGGGCCATCGCGTCGATCTTCGCGCCCACCTCGTCCAGCGCCTCTTCAACTGCCGCCAGCTCGCGGCCCTGAAGCAGAAAGACATCTTCCGGGGCGACGTCTCCGAGCTCTGACAACAGTCGAGCCACCTTGCCGGCATCGGTCTGAGCAAACCGGAGCGGCGTTCGCCCCCGCACGCCCGCATCGTTGCCGACGACGATCGCGAACCGTCGGGTCGCCGCCTCCGCTGGCAACGCAGCGCCAAGCAGGAGCACCCAAGCCACCCACCTCATTGGCTTGCCTTCGGAACCACCACGGTCACAACCTCGCCGACACCGGCCACCGAGCGGGGCTCTAGCCGAGATTGAACCGCATCGACAAGAGGGGCCAGATCCAGCGGCCGGTCCGAGAACACCACCACCCAGGTCTCCGGTCCCGGTGAGGCATCAAGCGCCAGAGACGTGGGAAGGGGCTGGTAACCGGGAGCAAGCGGTGCGCTCCGTGTGCCTCGGTAGGGATGGTAGACGCTGACCTCTCCGTTCCCGTCGCGCGCGAGGATGGCCACGTGTCTGGCACCGGCCCCATCGAGGGAGAAGCGAAGCTGGTCCCCTGGCAGCAGCGGCGCCTCGGGCCCCGGGCGGAACTGCTCGGCTCCCCTGAGTGCCATCACTTCGACTCGCGCCCCTCCCCGCATTGCCAGCTCGGGCGGGGGTTTGACCTGCGAGGCGACGATGGCCAGCAGAACGGCCGACGCTGCCAGCGGTACTCCCCACAGCCACGAGCGGCGAAACTTTTGCCAGAGGCGAGGCGCGGTGCCCCGCTCGACCACCGCTGACAGGGTGCGGGGCAACACGAATTGTCGGAACGTCTGCTGATCTTTCAGCAATGCGTCCCATTGGGCGCGGCAGTCGGCACACCCCTGCAGGTGGCTCTGGGCGGCTTCTGCGGCGTGGCTATCGAGCGCCGAGAGGTGGAGGAGGTCAAGATCCTCGGAGGAAAGGTGCGAGGTGTTCATCGCCCCGCCTCCGTGTCACGCCCCAGCAGTTGCCGGGCGCCCTCGGCGAAGCGGCCGAGGCGATTGATCACGGTGCGGCGCGACACGCCCAGCACCTCGGCGACCCGCCCCTGCTCCAACCCGTCGACGAAGTGAAGCATCGCCACCGACCGAAGCTCGGTGGGCGCGCGTTGAAGTGCCTGAAACGCGAGGTCCCGGGCGATCAGCCCCCCTTCGGGATGCAGCCCGGGTTGTTCGGGCACGTCCGCCACGGACTCGGCCTGACTTGCCCGGTTTCGAAGCAGGTTGAGGCAGTAATTGGTGGAAATCCGGTAGATCCAACCCAGGGCTTCCTTGTCGGTGGGCGCCTTGGCCAGATGCTTCATCACCCGGAGGAAAACGTCCTGGGTGGCATCCTCCGCGAGCGCGTCGTCCCGGAGCAGTCGCCGACAGCGCGCGTAGATGGTCCCGCCGTAACGACGGTAAAGGACCTCCAGGTTCCCGTCCGGGCGTGTTGGCTTGCTTTGGAACATGGCCCTCGAGGGGCGCGCCCCTGCCTCAAGTCCTGACAATCGACCTGGCAATAGCATTATCGCGCCTCCCGGGGCCAAAGTTGCCTGAGGTGGGGAAGGGCGACTCACCCATTCGTGGATCCGGGTTCACATCGCGCTCTCCAAGGCTCGCTTCTACCCCGATTAAACCTGGGCAGCGGTCTCCGCCGATGCGCAGCGAGTCGTCGGGGTGGAGACAGCTGCCCTGCGTTCTTACGTTCAAGAGGTACGCCCGAACGCGAACAGAGAGGACGCGTTGGTTCTGTTGCAAAAGTTGAGTGCGCTCGGCATCACCGAAGACCTGCCCGAGCTTCCCCCCTTCGAGTTCGCCGCCACCTCGGTGTGGAAAGAGTTTCTTCTCGCGCGCACTCCCGTTCCAGGCGAGCCCCCGTGATGAAAGAGAAGAGCGTGAACAGTCAGAAGAAGCTTCGTTCACCGCCAGCGCCGGCATCTCTCGTTCCGAACTTCAGAACGACTTCCTCGGGTCAAGGCCCTGCTCGAGTTTGTCATCTGCCAGTTGCCGTTTTACGAGGCTCGGGCGAGGTTTCTCAAGACCAGTGGATCGGGAGGAGACCGGCTGCAGGTCCTGGCGCAGGAGGACGCGGCCTACCTTCCGTTCGGGTTCGCGGCCCTGTGGAACTTGCCTCGAGGTTCTGACCTCAAGGTGGCGTCACTGACGACGCCCCGATGTTCGGCCACGGAGTGTCACCTGGGCCACTCCACATTCGAGGACCGGCTCGCCGCAGACGGAAACTTTCTCACCTTCAACTCCGTTGACGACCTCTTCTCGATCTCCGATGCGACCGTCGCCAACATCATGGAAGAGCTGGACCGGTACCGACCGGAGATCATCGAAGCCGACCCCTTCTAGCTGCATTGGGTTCTGGCGGCGAGCGCAGGCACTCGAGCTGCCCGTCACCCGTCCCTAGCTGTTGCTGTCGGCCTTCGAATTTCTTTCCACGTTTCAACGCAGTACGCTCGAGCGTTTCAGGTTTCGGGTGGAGATCGGAACTTTTCCGGAGGTTTTGCGCGAGACGCCATGGGCACCTTTACGGGAACGCCCGGAAGCATGTATTTCCAGGTTTCCTGCGCACCCTCTCCACCCCGGTGAGCAGCAACAGTCCGAGCGAAACGCGAGGAGCCAGGCGCTTCGAGGCGAAGCCGACGGCGAGGTGTCCGATGAACATCGGCTCGTCGTGGCCAGCAGGTGAGGGCCTGGCAACCTTCTTACCCAGTCTGGGTGAAATTTCGCAGTTGCGGTGGCGAGCGTTCGCGCGCTCAAGTGCCCGCCCACACCGCCGAGGAGTCCTACGTGTCGTCGGCCGCACCCCGTGAAGAGCAACAGGCGTGGCTGAGCACCGACCGGATCTTCCTGTTGATGCTCGCGGTATTCTTTCCCGCAGCGATCGCCTCGCACTTCTTCTTCCCCGGCACCAACACCTTCATCCTCTGCGCCCTCGCGTTGATCCCGCTGGCGCGGCTGATGGGAGAGGCCACCGAGGTTCTCTCTCACCGTCTCGGAGCAGGCCTCGGCGGATTGATGAACGCTTCCTTCGGCAACGCCGCCGAGCTGATCATCGCCCTCGCGGCGCTGCGGCAAGGTCACCCCGATGTGGTCAAGGCGTCGATCACCGGAGCGGTGCTGGGCAACATCCTCCTGGTGCTCGGCATGGCAATCGTCGCCGGAGGCATCGGCCGCAAGAAGCAGACCTTCAACGCCACCGCGGCGCTCTCCGGGTCGGCGATGATGTTCCTCGCCCTCACCGCACTGATCGTCCCCGATATCTTTCACGTCTCGCTGGGGGACGCGGCGCTGCCGGTGCTGTTTCCGATGTCGGTGGGCATCTCGGTGGTGCTGCTCATCATCTATGTGCTCTCGCTGGTGTTCTCGCTCAAGACCCACCGCCACATCTACGCCGGAGAGGACAGCGGCACCCTCGAGGACCTTCCCGCCTGGTCGATGCGGACCGCCGGGGGGGTGCTCGCCGGCGCCACCGTCGGGGTGGTGGTGGTGGCGGAGTTCCTCGTTCACGCCCTCGAGGACGCGATCAAGACCTTTGGGTTCACCCACACCTTCGTGGGGGTGATCATCATCGCGATCGTCGGCAACGCGGCCGAACACAGCACGGCGATCTTGATGGCCCTGAAGAATAAGATGGACCTCGCCTTCAACATCGCCTTCGAGTCGTCGAAGCAGATCGCGCTCTTCGTTGCTCCGGTTCTGGTGCTGGCCTCGATTCCGATCGGCCACCCGCTCACCCTCGAGTTCTCCCACATGGAAGTGGCGGGAATGGCGGTCGCCGTCGGCGCGGCGACCTTGATCGGCCTCGACGGCGAATCGAACTGGCTCGAGGGGGTAATGCTGCTCGGGGTCTACGCCATTCTGGCGGTCGCCTTCTTCTTCGTGCCCTGATGTCCGACCCGTTCGCCGGACCCTCCGAGCTCGAGCGCGCACACCGCTTGCGGGCCGATCTGCTCCTGGTCCTGATCACCGGGTTCTGGGGCGTGATGTTCGTGACCGTGAAGGATGCGCTCGGGCAGGTCGACGCGCTCACCTTCCTCGCCCTGCGCTTCGGCGTCGGAGCTCTGGCGATGACCGTGGTGGCCGGGAAGAAACTCTTCCACCCCGGAGCGCTCAAGGGCGGGGCGCTGCTGTCGGTGTTCCTCTTTCTCGGGTTTGTGGCCCAGACCGTCGGTCTGAAGTCGACCACGCCGTCGCGGTCGGCGTTCATCACCGGCCTCAGCGTGGTGCTGGTGCCCATCGTCTCGGTGGTGCTGCTGCGGAAGCTTCCTCGGGTGACCTCGGTGTTCGGGGTGCTGCTGGCGGTCTTCGGGCTCTATTTGCTCACGCTCGGCAATGAGCGCGAAGCCCACCAGAGCATCGGTTCCGGAGACTGGCTGACGCTCGGCTGCGCGGTAGCCTTCGCCCTGCACATCACCCTCAACGAGAAGCTCGCGCCCGGTGTGCCGGTGGCGGGCATGGTCGGCGTTCAGCTGTGGCTCGTCGCCGGTTTCTCTGCCGCCAGCTTGCCCTTCGTGGCCACCCACGTGGTGTGGACGGCCGGACTGGTGGCCGCGGTCGGGGTGGCCGGGGTGCTGGCGAGCGCGGTGGCAATCTCGGTCCAGACCTGGGCGCAGAAGAAGACCAGTGCGGTGCGGGCAGCGCTGATCTTCTCGCTCGAGCCGGTGTTTGCGTCCCTCTATTCGGTCGCCCGGGGGAGGGAACAGCTGGGCCGCCCCGAGCTGCTCGGCGGAGCGTTAATCATCCTCGGAGTGCTCGCTGCCGAGGTGGGGCCCGTCCTGCTGAGCAAGCTGCGCCGGCAGCCAGCCGGGCACTAAAAATTTTGCGCCCTTTGCCCCCTGAACAAATGTGGGGGTAGATTCGGCGCCTACATGTGTGCGGTCGAATTGAGGCGGGGCAGTCTTCATCTCACGGGAACCCCGCTGTGGCTCGACGCCCATCGGAAGTCTGAGCTGTCGTTCGTCTCTCACGCGCATTCCGACCACATCGCCCGGCACGAGCGGGTGATCGCCACCGGCCCCACGGTGCAGCTGATGACCCACCGCCTGGGAAAGCTGCCCGCGGCGCTGCCGGTGCCCTACAACCGACCCTTCGAGCTGGGGAAGATGAACGTCGAGCTGCTCCCGGCGGGCCACATTCTCGGCTCGGCGCAGATCCGGGTCACCCGCGATGACGGGCACCGGGTGGTCTACACCGGGGACTTGAACCTCGAAGGCTCGCTCACCGCCGAGCCGGCCCAGGTGGCGGAGTGCGACACCCTGGTGATGGAGTCCACCTTCGGGGACCCGCGGTTCGTCTTTCCGCCCCGGGTCCAGGTGCTCGCGCAGATCGAAACCTGGGTGAGGAGGAACCTCGAGGCGGGAGTGCCGCCGATCCTCCTCGGCTACCCGTTGGGAAAAAGCCAAGAGGTCATCAAATACCTCGGCGACAAGGGCTTCTCGCTCTGCGCGCACCCCGCCACCTACGAGCTCTGTCAGCTCTACGGAACCCTGGGTGTGCCGCTAAAAGTTCGCTGCTTTGAAGGAACGCTGAAGGCAGGAGAGGTGGGCGTCTTTCCGCCGTTCCGACGCTCCGCCGCGCTGGGAAGAATCTGGCCCCGAGCTACCGCGGTGCTCACCGGCTGGGCGCTCGACCCCGGCGCAGCGCGGCGCTACGGGGCCGATGTCGCCTTTCCGCTCTCGGACCACGCCGACTACCCGTCGCTGATGGCCTACGCAAAGGCAACCGGAGCCGAAGAGGTGATCACCCACCACGGCTTCGCCGAGCAGCTCGCCACCGCACTGAGGGCTGAAGGGATCTTCGCCCGGCCGGTGGGAAGGGCAATGCAGATGTCGCTGCCGTTCGTCTGAGCAGTCTCGGGGGGATATGCAGTTGGATAACGTTTGTGTCTACTGTACCGTTGTGACCTGGTGGGGTTTGCACGAGCCCTTCTTCGACCTGGCTGCTGCCATCAAGGCAGAGTGCTGCGCCCGTTGTGCTGTCTATTCAACCCGCGGTGACCGCATCTGATGCCACATTCACCGGTGGCTTGCGCCCCACCATCACCATCGCCACCAGCACCGCGATGCCCACGAAGGTGAACAGCCCGTCGAAGGCGATGGTGCTGCGGACGCCCCAGCGCGAGAACCACTCCGAGGCCTTCCCGTCGAGCAGGGTGGTGTAGCTGATCGCCTGATTCGAGATCGCCACGAACAGCGTGTACTTGGTGGTGACCGCCGCGCCATGGGAGACCAACTCCAGCACCATGCCGGCAAAGGCGGCGAACGCGATGCCGCTGGCGAAGCTGTAGGTCAGCGTGCCCCAAGCATAGGTCACCGGAGTCATCGGGCCCATCGCCATCGCCAGCGCCGCGAGCGCGGTGAATCCGCCTGCAGCGCCGTAGGCCACCCGCCGGCTCATCTTGTCGGCGAGATAGCCACCCGCAACCGAGCCGAGCGCTCCGACAATGCCGCCGCCGAGCCCGTTGACCAGTCCGACCATCTCTTCCGGAGCGTGGTAGTCGCCCGCCATCGCGGAGAAGAGGTTGGTGAGCGCGCCACACCCGACTGGCGCCGCGCAGATGATCAACCCGGTGAGACCTTCACGGCTCTTCACCGTGATCCACAGATCCCGGGCGATCGCCACCAGACGATCGATCAGCGCTCGGCCAAGGCGAACCGCGGACGAGGGCTTTCCTTCCGCACGCTCGTGAAGGGTGAGCGCGCCGGCGCTGCTGGCGAGGACGATGCCCGCGAGAATCAGCCCGGCGGCCGTGGCCGACAGGTGCCCGGTCAGCCAGATCGCCAGCGCTCCCAGTACCCCGGTGCCGCCGACGTTGCCCGCCATGTAGAACCCGCCCGCGCGCCCTTTGTCCTGCTCACGCGAGGTGGTTGCCATCAGCGCATCGAGCGCCGCCGAAGAAGTGGCCGCGGTTGCCTGAGCCGCAGTGATCAAAATGATGAACACCGTCCGGTGGTGCGTCGGGTCGGGCAGCATCGAGACCGCAGCGAGCAGCGCAGCCGTGGCGGTTGTGCAGACCAGGTACCAGACCTTCCGGTGCGGCCCGATGTCGATCAGGGGTACCCAGAGAATCTTCCACGCGTGGGGCATGAAGCCGATGCCGGCGATGACCGCGATCTCCGCCAGCGGTACACCCTGACGGGATAACCAGAACGGAACGGCGATCTGCAGGAACCCCACCGCCGCGCCAAAGGGCAGCACCAGCACGCCGAACAGCGCCGGGTGGGGGAACCGCTCGCGGGACATTTCGATGTGCTCGCCCATGGGGCGCGCACCCTAGCACTGGCCTGCGAAACCTCAGCTCGCGCCTCTGCGCCCGGGATCTCCGAATTCACCGAGCGTTCTTCACCGCCCGCGTGGCGGCATAGCCCGGCATCAACCGAGAGAGCGCATTTCCCTCCGGTTGTCTGTCTTCAAAAAAACCCGTCAGGCTGAAGCCGGCTGCGAGCTGGCCACCGATCTGGTCTTCGAGGCTGTGCCCGAACCACATCGGCTCGCCAGCGTCGGTGTAGCGGCGAAGGTCCTCGTCAGTCAGGCTGGTGAGGTCCGAGTAGGGAATGGCGTACTTCAGCTGGAGCACGCCTGTCTTCTCTAGCGTTGGATCGAGCGAGAACACCACCGGCAGGGTGAAGCCCGCGAGCAGCGTTCCGGTGGGGCGAAGCACCCGCGCACACTCGCGCCACACCGGACCGATGTTCTCGACGAAGCAGTTCGACACCGGATGGAAAATGAGGCTGAACGACTGGTCAGCAAAGCGCGACAGGTCGGCCATGTCGCCCTCCTCGAGCGTCAGGCTCAGCCCTTCACGGAGGGCCACCTGTCTGTCCTGTTCGAGCTGGGCCGGTGAGTTGTCGAGCACCGTCACCCGGGCACCGGCGGCTGCCAGGAGCGGCGCTTGCTGTCCTCCTCCCGAAGCAAGGCAGAGCACCTCGGTGCCTTCAAGAGGCGGGAACCACTCCCGGGGCACCGGTCGCATCGGCGTCAGCACCACCGACCAGTCGCCAGTGCGGGCCGCCGCAATCTGCGCGGGCGAAACAGGAACGGTCCACTGGTCCTGCTCTTTCACCTTCTGGTCCCAAGCGCGGCGCTGGTATTCGAGGAGGTTTGGCATTGGTACGAAATACCAGGCTCCGCTCAGAGAGCGGAACTTCGGGGACCCGGTCGCCACCGCGCGAATTCAGGTCCTTCCCCTGCACTAGAAAGATCGCCTCCAGGCCTACCTTTCCGCTTCCTGATACAGGTTTGCGTTGTTGATGTTAGGACAGGGCGTTGGCCCCGGGCAGGGTCGACACCGGGGGGCCCTGGAATGGACAGACTCTGGCGACGAGAGGGGCGTGACCTGTTCTGGGTCGCGAGAGTGCTCGTCCCGATGATTTGCCTTGGGATGGGGACTCCTCCCTGCTGGGCGTCCACCGTCACCGAAGACGGAGAGGGCAGCGAGCACCCCCCCTCGATTCATCAGCTGGCACCGATGCCCGACGAGGCTCCCCCGGGTCCCACGGTGGGCGACATCTTGATCTCGACGGGGAAAGTGCTGCTTCGGCCCGTGATGCCCGAGTGGAAGGACCTCTGGATTTTGGGGCCCACGGCGGGAGGAACGGCGCTCGCGCTGGCCTTTGATGTCCCCATTCATCGATCGATCAGGGCGTGGCCTGATCCGGTCGTCAGCGAGCACCGGTTCTCCCACTGGGGTTCGTACCTGGGCGAGGGGTGGGTGGACGCGTCGATCTTCGTGAGCCTCGGTCTGGTGGGGGACGCCCATGGCCGTCAGGTCGCACGCCAGGGCCTCGAGGCGCTGGTCGCCGTGGCAGCGTGGTCCCAGATTGGAAAGCGGACCTTCCGCGTCGAGCGACCTCAAGCGGACCCCGACCGGAAGCATTGGTTCGGGCGGTTCGGCGCCGACGCGTTTCCCGGAGGCCACACCATGACCGCCTTCGCCACGGCGGCGGTGCTGGCCCGGAACTACCCGCGACTGGCCCCCCTGTTCTACGGCTTGGCCAGCTACGTCGCGATCGCCCGGGTGCAGCAAAGTACCCACTGGTTGTCGGACGATATCCTCGGCGCCGGACTGGGGCTGATCCTGGGCTTCGCTGCGGTGGAGATCGACCAGAGGCTGGTCGAAACTTCACTCCAGCGGGTCATTCAAGCCCTTCGGCCCGAGGCAATCCCCGAGAGTCCGCCGACGGAACTGTCAGCGGGCTCGGCGCAGCGCTGACCCCCATTCAGGGTTGAGTCTTTGCCTTCGCGAGGAGAGAGGCTGCGTAGTTCCTCAGTTCGGGGTCGGAAATGATTCCCACCAGCCGCTGAAGCTTGGGTTCCGCAAAGCGACCCATCTCGGCCAGCAAGACCTCCGGGCTCGGCGTGCCTGACTGGCTCGCCTGCGACATCCGGCCGACCAGGTCCTCTTCTTCGTCAAGGGTGAGGACTTCGGCTCGTCCTACCAGCACCCGCACCAGCTTCTCCGGAGCAGGTGCCATTTCGAGCGGCAACAGCGAGTCCGTCCAGGCACGGGGGACGACGTAGAGCACGCGAACCCCGGACTTCCGGAAGTAGCTCCTCGACCAGGTGTTCACCATCGCGCGGGCCTCGTCCGGATAGAGGCCCGCCTCCACCAGAGACCCAGCAATCACGGCCGAAGCTTCGGTGACAAAAGTGTCGAGGGTGCGTTCCTTCTCACCGAGCGGAACCTCGATTCCGGTCAGGGTTCCCCCGGGAGCAATCGGTCCCAGCGATTTCACGACCGCCCCGCCCGCATGAACGCGAAGGAGAAAGGCTGCGGGAATCGCCTGCGCCGAGAGATTCGAGAGGGTGAGGCCGCTTGCGTTGGCAGTGACCCGAAAGGGCACTTCGAAGCGTCCCAACCCTCGATAGAAAATGAAGCGTTCGCGCTCTCCGCTCACCTCGAGCGAATTGGCAGCGACC
>JAYUUC010000484.1:0-11414 GCA_043755105.1 Myxococcales bacterium | reverse complement strand
CGGTGCCGGGCGATCTCACCGGCGACTATTCCTCTCGCAGCTCGGTGCTGACCGCGGGGACTGGCAAGACCACCCTCAAGGTCTCGCACCTGTACGGTGAGGTACGGATCTGGGCTGAGGATGCGCCTCCGCAGTTGATCTATGCCGACGGCGGCATCTCTGACCCCTCCCACACCCTGCCTGCAGAGCCGGAGCGGCGAACCTTCGCCACCGGGCTTTCCTCGTCGATCTTCTTCGAGGACCCGACACTGGCCAAGGTCCAGATTCCCGACGGTTACGACAACCGGTCTTCGCCGCTGGTGGGGCAGTTCCTCACCATCGGGAGCAACCCGGAGAGTGGACGCACCCTGGTCCAGAGTTGCTCGGACGACCCGGTAAACGACGGCAAGCCGGTCGAGATGGTCGTCACCGGCATTGACCCCACCGGGTTCTTCGTCGCCGACCTCACTGCCTGCCGACAACGAGAGGACGTCACTACCCCCTCGGGCGTGAAGGTGCCCGAGCCCTCCGGGTTTCTGCCCGGCACCTATGGCTCGATGTTCGTCTTCAACTACTCGTACCCCGACGGCCTCGACACCGGTGACCTGCTCTTCACCCTCTCGGGGTCGATCCAGGAGTTCACCTCGACCACCCAGATGGTATTCCCGTCGTGGTCGATCGCCGAGAAAGTTCGGCGCTTGCCTCCGGACCAGTGGAACAAGTGGCTCAAGTTCGCTCACCCGGCCGAGATAAACCTGCGGCTGTGCGGGCTCGACAGTTCCCCCTTCCTGACCGACAACCTCTGCGGTCAGAACAAGAAGAACCTCAAGCTGGAGAGCCTGGAGTCAGGACTGGTGAGCGTGCACCACGTTCGCTTTCCCCAGGTGTTCACCAACTGTGACCTCAACGCCAACTCGAGCGTGCCGTTCTTCTGCGAGACCAAGCTGCTCCCCACGGGTTGCACGCAGACCTGTGAAGGTGCGACCCCGTACTGCAACCCCGCGCTGCAACGCTGCGTCGCTGATGTATGGGGCTACAGCGACTGTTCTTTTGGCAGCGGGCCTCCAGATTCAGCCAACGACCTCAATGAGCGGGCCTGCAACATCGAATGTTCCACCGGTCAGGGCTCCTTTGCAGGGACTTTGTGCTCCGAGCGGTCGACCTACGAGAACTTCGGCCAGTACATCATCGAGCTGGCCGGGCCCGGTCCGGTGGAAGCGGGGCTGGACCCTTCGCTGCCAGCGCGTCAGCAAGACGTCGCGGTCTCCCCCACCTCCGCGCGGGTGGCCACTGGGTTCCTTCCCGGAGCTGAACTTCGGATCTGGTGCGACGTCCCGGTGAAGGCGAAGTTTGGCGACGATACCGTGGTCGCCACGGGCACCGACGCCGCGCTGGCCGCGAAGACGCTGCTCTCCCACACTCTGGGAACGAGTGAGAGCTTCGTGGCATTCGTCAGCAGCGCCGCCGCGGGCAAGTGCACCGTGGCCGAGAACAGCCACACCCGCATCAACCTCGTCAGCAAGGACGCGATCGCCGACTTCAAGCCCGACTGCAACCCCGAGGACCCCGATGCCGCCGCCGCTACCCAGTGCAAGGCGCTGCGTGCAGCGACCTACGACATCGTCGGGCATCTGCGGCATCTTCAGCCGGGCCGCCCGCGCTGGGTGATCCTCCCCCGCGACGTCGACGACTTCTGCTGTCACCCCGGACCGGGGCTTTCCTGCCCGACGCCGATCAAGCCTTGCCCGTGAGCCCCCGCTCGGAGAACCCGTGAAGACTTCTTCCCTGACCACTCTGCTGGTGTTGTCCTGCGCGGCCCCCGCCTTCGCGGGCGACTTCCTCGACACCCGGCTCTCGTTCGTCTTCGCAGACGACAACGTCCTCGCCAAGTCCGGCGAATCGACCCCCAACAGCCCCAACGCGGGCTTTGGCGCGGGTCCCGCCAACAACCAGTTCTACGACAACTTCAACACCCGCTACTCCGGCTTCGAGACGCTCTCGAACCTTTCGCTCTACAAGAAGTCGAAGGCTTTCGCCGAAGGTCTGATCACCGAGGCCGGGCTCAACATCCTCGTCCTCGAGCAGCCGTCGGGAGGACTGACGCTGCGAGACAACAGCTCGTTCATCCGGCTTGCTTACAAGCCGTCGTGGTGGAGTGAGAAGGAGAACGTCTCGCTCACCGGCTTCCCGGTCTCCGCGGACCGCTTCCGGCTCGGGTACGCCTACCGCATCTCCTGGGGGGGGTCGGAGATATTCACTCCTCGGGCGGTGTCCGAAGGCGTGCCTGGCATCAAATTTCAAGTGACCCGCGAACGCTGGTACGCCTTTGCCGGGGCCAAGTCGGGGTTGGTGCTCAACGACTTGAGCCTGGAGAAGGAACGGCTCTATGGGTTCCTGGGCGGAGCGGGCGTCGACGTCACCTCGTTCCTGCGAGTCGAGGCGGGGGCCGGCTACTTCCAGAAGGGAATCGTCCCCGGGCTCGCGAGCCAGGGCATCGAGGCGCCGGTGAACTCCGAAGGCGTCTCCGCTGAAATCGTTTACCACCAGGGCGTCCCGGTGGGGACCAGCGTCGACTTCCAGCTCTACCGCAATGACCCCGACCTGTTGCAGCGGTTCTTCGTTCCCGAGGTCTACCCCGGGGGCCTATCGATGAGTGTCTCGCTCGAAGGCAGCCACCTGGTCCAGTCGCTCGAGGACCCCAACGTATTCGGCAAGACCACGCCACAGGGGGCGGACGCGATGGCGTTGCAGGCCCGGATGAAGATCAACTTCCTCAGACTTCACCTGCTGGCACTCTACCGCTCGCTCTCGTTCATCCAGTTCAACGTGCCCGGGCTGCCGCCGTTCCGTGACTTTCCGCAGGGCACGGTGCTGAAGCCAGAGATGTTGGTGGCCGGTGGCGCCGACTACCACTTCCCCCGAACCCACCTCACCCCGGGAGTGATTCTGGGCATTCAGCAGCCCGCTTCGTTCCAGAGCCCCGAAGCGTTGCTGGGCGGGAACGCGCCTCCCGCGGCGCTGCTCGGCCAACGGACGGTGGTGGTGCGCGACGTCAACCTCCCCACCATCTTGCCGGCCGGCTACGCCCCGGTGCCGATTCTCTCTGCCAAGGCCACCCTGCGCTGGGACATCTCGGACTCGGTCGCCGGCATCGGCGAGGTCTATTACACCCGCGACGCCAACCGGGTGACCTTCCGCCGCGACGCCGCCGGTATCTCGCAGCCAACCTTCGAGAAGGAGCACGGCATCGGCTTCAACACCGTGCTTCAGGCGCGGTTCTAGACAGCTTCGCTTGGGGGGCCTTCGATGAAGACGGTCAGTATTGGCGGCGGTCCTGCGGGGCTCTACTTCAGCCTGCTGATCAAGAAGGCCTTCCCCGACGCAGTGGTCGAGGTCCACGAGCGCAACAAGCCCAACGACACCTTCGGCTGGGGCGTGGTTTTCTCGGCCGAGACGCTCGGCAACCTCGAACTGGCAGACCCCGAGAGTTACCGCGCGATCCAGTCGCGCTTCGTCTACTGGGACGACATCGAGACCCACTTCGGCGGCGAGGTGATCACCTCCACCGGCCATGGGTTCTGCGGGCTCGCCCGCCGTGAGCTGCTTCTCATTCTCCAGGAGCGCTGCCAGAAGCTGGGGGTGAAGCTCGTCTTCGAGAGCGAGGTGAAGCGGCTGGACGATGTTGCCGGTGCGGATCTGGTGCTCGCCGCCGATGGAATTCAGAGCGCGATCCGCACCGAGCTCGCCGAACACTTCCAGCCCCAGCTCGACTGGCGGAAGAGCAAGTTCTGCTGGCTGGGAACCACCTTGCCGCTGAAGGCCTTCACCTTCCTGTTCAAGGACACTCCTCAGGGGCTGTTCCAGGTCCACGCCTACCCGTTCACGCCCGAGCGCTCGACCTTCATCGTCGAGTGCCGCGAGCAGACCTGGAAGGACGCCGGGCTGGACCACGCCAGCGAGGCGGACACCGTCGCCTTCTGCGAGAAGCTCTTCGCCGCCGAACTGCAAGGCCATCGGCTGCTCAGCAACAAGTCGATCTGGAGGACCTTTCCCACCCTCACCAATGCGCGCTGGCACCACCGCAACGTGGTGCTGGTCGGCGATGCCGCGCACACTGCCCACTTCTCGATCGGCTCGGGGACCAAGCTCGCCCTTGAAGATGCGATCGCGCTCGCCGAGGCGGTCACCCGCCACGGGCCCGGCCGGATTCCCGAGGCGCTGGTGGCCTACGAGGACGCCCGCCGCATTGACGTGCTCAAGACCCAGAAGGCAGCGCAGACCAGTCTGGAGTGGTTCGAGAACTGCTCCCGCTACACCGCGCAAGCGCCCCTGCAGTTCGCTTTCAACTTGATGACCCGCAGCAAGCGGATCACCTACGAGAACTTGAAGGCCCGGGATCCCAGAGGAGTGGCCGACGTCGACCGCTGGTTTGCCAAACAGAACGCCACGCCTTCGGGTTCGACCGGCGCAGTGCCTCCGCCTCTCTTTGCTCCCTTCCGGCTTCGGGGAATGACTCTCGCCAACCGGATCGCGGTGTCGCCGATGTGTCAGTACTTGGCCACTGACGGGCTTCCCAATGACTGGCACCTGGTGCATCTGGGCAGCCGGGCGATCGGCGGGGCCGGGCTGGTGGTCACCGAGATGACCGACATCTCGCCAGTCGGACGGATCACCCCCGGCTGCACCGGGCTGTACCGTCCCGAGCATGTCGCCGGGTGGAAGCGGATCGTGGAGTTCATCCACCAGCGCTCCGCCGCCAAGGTCTGCGTCCAGCTTGGGCATGCCGGCCGCAAGGGCAGCTGTCACCTTCCCTGGGAAGGCGACGATCCGCTGAGCACCGGCGCCTGGCAGACCGTCGCCCCCTCGGCGCTGCCATTTCACAAGGATTGGCCGGTGCCCCACGCGCTCACCGTTGCCGAGCTGGAAGCACTGATAGCCGACTACGTGAACGCCGCGAAGATGGCTGAGGACGCCGGGTTCGACATGCTCGAACTTCACGCCGCCCACGGCTACCTGCTCTCGAGCTTCCTCTCTCCGCTGTCGAATCACAGGACCGATGCGTTTGGCGGCAGCCTCGAAGCCAGGGCGCGCTTTCCGCTGCAGGTATTCGACGCCTTGCGCGAGGTCTGGCCGGCGGACAAGCCGATCGCCGTTCGAATCTCTGCCAGCGACTGGCTCGAGCCCGAAGGAATGACTGTGGAGGACTCGGTGCAGCTCGCCCGTTGGTTGAAAGAACGGGGCTGCGATTTGATCGACGTCTCCAGCGGCGGCAACGTGCCCGAGTCAAAGCCCGAATACGGGCGGATGTATCAGGTGCCGTTCGCCGACCAGGTCCGACATGAAGCCGGCATCCCGGTGATGGCGGTGGGAGGCATCCAGGGCGCTGACCACGCGAATACCGTGGTGGCTTCGGGAAGGGCAGACCTCTGCGCGCTGGCGAGACCCCACCTCGCGGATCCATACCTGACCTTCCACGCCGCCGAAGCCGCCGGTTACGACGCGATTTCCTGGCCGGCGCAATACGCCACGGTTCACCCCCGGCCACCGGTGCGCAACCCACGGGAAGACTGAGCTCAAGGCTCCAACCCCGTCCCGGGGTGCACTGGCCTCAAGGAAAGGTGTAGGCAGTTCCTCGCAGGAAGATGCGAGGACGAGGTCGCGTCCGCTCACTCGGAGCCAGCTTCTCCATCAGCCAAGGAGGCTTGATACTCCGACTGAACCCTTGAAGCTGTTCCACGGTCGAGCACCTGAAAAGAAAGGGCCGCCTCCTCAACGAAGAGGAAGCGGCCCTCGGTTTTTCCAGCGGCCTCGCGAGGCTACGGCGCGCGGCAGCTACCGAGCACGCACTTGTGGGTCACTTCGTTGCAATAAGTGTCGGGGGCGCACTCGTCCTTGGATGCGCAGGACTCACCGACGTCATGCTTGGTCACGCACACCCCGGCATCGCTCTGGCAGAAGGCATCGGCGACACAGGTCGGCATCCCGTTGGTGCTACCCAGCGGAGTGCAAGCGCTTCCCACCGTCTTCACCTGCTGGCAGGTGCCGGCCGTGGTGTAGTCACCCGAGCAGTAGAGCCCGCCTTCGCAAAAGTAGATCTGGTACTGGAAGCAAGCGGTGCCCCGGGGAAGGTAGTGTTTGCAGACACCATCGGCCTGGCCCGCCTGGTCGCAGAACAGACCCTCCTTGCAGTGAAGGTTCCTGCTCAATTCATTGCAGGTCCCGTTGAGCATCACCGTGGAAGCACAGGAATTGCCTGCGTCTGCGCCCGAGGCACAGTTGGTCCCGGCCTGGCACTCCGCATCGCCGGCGCAGGCGTGTCCCACCGGGTAGCCGGCGAGGCAAATCAGCGTCGTCCGATCACAAAAGCTGCCAGTAACACATTGCTGCGGGTAAGTCGCGGGAGCAGCCGCGGCGCAGCTGGCGCCCATTCCGATGGGGGCCTTGCAGACTCCGTTGTAATAGTAGAGCCCACGCACGCAGTCCTCACCGCCGTTGGCCGTCGTTTCGTTCAGGGCCTTGCGGGCGACGCAGGTGCCCGGGCAAGAGGTGTTCGTCGAGTTGCAGTAAGCGGCATCGACGCAATCCCGGTTGACGAAGCAGGCGGCTCCCACTGCGGCCAGACCATGAACCGCGTCGCGGCAATCCCTCAGAGTTTCAAACTGGTCGTCAGAGTTACAGGCGGTGCTGGCCGACACCAGGTCGAGGCAGCGCTTGACCGCGTCGGGGTTGTACGCAATGCGACCTGCATCGATTCCCCGGAACGATTCGTTGAAAAGTCCGCCTCCGGCGATGGAGGCGTTGACCCGGTCGTAATACTGGCTGCAAGCAGTGACCGAGTCCGCCAGGTGGCAATTGACGTGCTGGGTGCAAATCGCAGCAATGACTGCTTTGTAGTAATCACTCAGCGCGACACCGCTGGCCGGGGTGCCCCCATCGGGAACGGGCGTCGTTCCGCCGTCGGCAGTGGTCGCCTGTCCAGCAAAGGCGCTGCTGAAGTGGCTGATTGGCGCGGTGATGGTCGAGCCATTGATCACGCCGGCGATCTGGTCGAAGCCAGAACCAGTGACCTTGGTGAGAAACACCGCAAGCCCGGCCCCGTTCCCGTTGAAGTCGAGGGTGAGGTCGGCAGGCGAAGAGAAGGTCAGCCCCGACGGGCTGAGTTGATAGAGCACGGAGCTGGCGGCATAACCCTGGGGCGCGGGGTCGGCGGACTTGGCGACGGTGATCTCCGTGTCCTGGCTGAGCGCGCCGGCAGGAATCTTCAGGGCGGCGCCCTTGGCCTGAATGGTTCCACCTGACGAGCCCACCTTCTGGGTGACCGTCTCCGGCAGGGTCGCACCCGGGGGATTCGTCGCGCTGGAACAGGCGGAAAATACGAAGGCAACACAGAGAGCAGCACCGGCCAGCCGTCGTTGCGGGGACGTCATCTTTGACACCTGCCTTGTGAAGGAGAAGGAAGGTGTCTGTTTAATCCAAGGTGATGATCTTCAAGTAACAAATGTCTCGCTTATTTGATGTAGGCATACATAGACAATGTGAGCCTGTTGGATCCAGGTACGAGAACGCCCGGCTGTTCTCTCGGGTGAAATTGCTTGTTCACCGGGCATTCCCCGAGCATGAAGCAGAGATGTTCCGCTTCGGTCTCTTCTTCGTCCTCGGATTCATGTCCTGTGCACCCGCCGCTCCGGCCCGCGGCGAGCTGCTCGAGCAGGGAGTGGCTCGAGCCGTGTTCGAAGTCCGCGCCCGCCACACCGATCTGGTCCGCGTCCCCGTCTACTTCCCCTCCGACGAGCAAGGCCGGCCACAGGGAAGCGGGCTGCGCGCGCTGGTGTTCATCCAGGGAGGCCTGGTGTCGGCGCAGCGCTACGAGTGGCTGGCACGGGCGCTCGCCCGTGCCGGGTGGGTGGTGGCAATGCCCGAGCACCCTTCAGACCTGGCTTTCTTCTCCGTGGACAATGGCCGCTTCGCCCGTGAGCTGCTCACCGGGCCCCCGGCGGGATCCCTTCTCGAAGGAGGGCTGGTGGACCCGAACCGGGTTGCGGTGGGAGGCCACTCCCTCGGCGGCGTGGTGGCGGCAAAGCTGGCGCTCCAGGGAGGCTTCGGTGCCCTGGCCCTTCTCGCCAGCTATCCGGATCCTGCCGACAGCGCGGCGATTCCGCGGCTGGGCATTCCGTCGCTCACCCTCGCGGGCCGAAGCGATTGCACCGCACGGTTGGCGCTGATCGACCAGCGCAGCGCCGCCCTGCCCTCGCCCACAGCTCGGATGGTCCTTGAGGGGGTCACCCACTATCAGTTTACCAACGACGACCAGCCGGATCGGGACAAGGAATGCCTCCCTGGACTTGGACTGGACGAAGCCCACCTGCGAATCGCCACCGCACTCGAGAGATTTCTCCAGAACGCACTCGACCGCCTCCCCCTCGAGGCTGCCGGCCTCGAACAGATCCCCGGTGCGGAGGTGTCCTTCCGATGAAGAAGCTGCTCCAGATGACCCTCGCGCTGCTCTCGGGCGCCGTCCAGGCTGCACCGTCGCTCCTCGGCGCCGAGTCTCGGGCCGTGCCAGGGACCTCGCTGAGCGCCGCGGTGGGCACCCACTCCCTGGGGCTCTCCGGGTCGCTTCAATTCCCCTCCGGCGGCGGCAGTCACGAGTGGCTGCGGGCGACCGCGGTGCACGCGCCCGGAGATCGCGTTTCGCAGCTCGAGCTGCTCTACGGACGCGAGCTGGTTCACTGGCCCGTGTTCGGCCTCGCCGTTCAGCTGGGCGCGGACCTCTCGGCGGTGCTCGGGCCTGCCGACGTCGGACTGGGGCCGCTGGTGGGAATCACTGCCGGCTGGCACTGGACCCACGTCGGGCTCGAGCTCGGCCTTCAGGCACAGGCCGAGGGCTTCGTCGCTTCCCCGGGCATCCGCCTTCCCCTCCGGATGGTGCTCGGCTTCTCGATTCCGCTTGGAAACCTCGCCCTCGGGGCTGCGGGCGGCGCCGGTGTGGACGTCGAGCGGGGCCTCGCGCTCACCTACCGCTACGAGGCCCTCGGCTTCCTCCGCTACCAGCTGCCGCTGATCTTCTAGACCAGGGCTCGTAAATCTCGATCACCGGCGGCCTCCCCCGGTCACCCCGAGCGGAGAGCCAACGGCCCGCAGTCGAGGGGGCGCACTAGCGATTCCCTCGACTCCGCTGACACTACGCTCGGGACGAACGGGGTGCGGCGTCCGTTCGAGAATCGTGATCGTCCGTATAGACCGGCGGCAAACGTCGACATTCTCGCGAAGGCGGGCTTGAAAATAGCTCCGCCCCCGGCCTTATGGCTTGCCGCTGCTCGAGGTGCTCGGGCCCAGCTTGGCCTCGGTGTTCAGCCATGTTTCGTAGGCCTTGAACGAGTAGTCGCGGCCGAGAAAGTCCTTCACCAGCAGGGCCGCTTCCTTCGAGCCTCCGGCGTCGAGAATGGCGTTGCGATAGCGCTGTGCCGGCGCCGGGTTGAGCACGCCTTCCGCAGTGAAGACGGTGAGGAGGTCGCGCGCGATTACCGACGACCAGATGTAGGTGTAGTAGGCGGCCGAGTAGCCTTCAATGTGGCCGAACGAGAGCGGGAAGTAGGTGCCGTCGACCACCTCCTTGCGGAAGGGCTCGAAGCGGGGCTGCAGCTCCTTCGCCAGCGCGGTCGGGTCGAAGCCCGGCGCCCGGTTGTGGAACTCGAGGCTGACGTCCGAGAGGTACATCTGCCGACGGGTGAACAGCCCCTTCCCGAACTCCTTGGCCGCCACCATCCGGTTGATCAGATCGGCCGGAATCGGTTCTCCGGTCTGGTAGTGCTTCGCGAAGCGGGCGAGGACGACCGGGTTCTGCGCCCACTCTTGCAGCAGCATCGAGGGCGCCTCGACGAAGTCCATCTCGGTGTTCACGCCCGCCTGCCCGGCCCAGGTCTGCTTCCCGGCGAAGATGTGGTGAAGCAGGTGGCCAAACTCGTGGAAGAACGTCTCCACCTCTTGCGGCTGCATCAGCGCCGGCTGGGCGCCGGGTTTGGGAAAGTTGCACAGCAGCACGCCTTCCGGGAGCCTCTTGCCGGCCTGCCCTTCGCGCAGCGCGAACATCGCAGCGTGCTTGTACTTGTCTGCCCGGGGATGCATGTCGAGGTGGATGCGGCCGAGCAGCCCGCTGTCGTCGACGACGTCGTAGGTCTCGACGTCCGGGTCCCAGACCTTCGCGTCGGTGACCTTCTGGTAGCGGATGCCGAACATCGTCGAGGTGATGTCGAGCACCCCGGCGAGGACGCGCGGGTAGTCGAAGTAAGGGCGCGCCAGCTGCGAATCGAACCCGAACTCACGGGCCTTGTAGCGGTCGAGGTAATAGTCCTGGTCCCACGGGTCGAGCTGCTTTGCCTTCGGCTCGTCGCGGCGCTTCTCGGCGAGCAGCAGGGCAAACTCCTTCTTCGCGGCCCCTTCCGCTGCCTTGTTCACGGTGTCGATGAACTCGGCGGCCTTCTCCGCGGTGCCGATCATCTTCGTCTCGGTGTTGTAGGCGGCCCAGCTCTTGTAGCCGAGCAAGGTGGCGAACTCGTAACGCTTCGCCAGCAGCGCCTTCAGCACCTCGTTGTTCTTGGGGTAGCCGCGCATCCGGTAGATCTTCCAGAGCGCCTCTCGGGCCTTGGCGCTGCGGCCATAGGTGAGGAAGGGCACGTAGTCGGGGTAGTCGGTGTTGATCTTCACCTTCCCGTTGGCGCCCTTGGGGTGCGCCTTGACGAAGTCGTCGGGTAGACCGGCCAGTTCCTTGGGGGTGAGCTCGACCGAGCGCACGTCTTCGCGAATGTTGCGGCTGAAGTCCTGGCCCAGCTTGGTGAGCTCGTCGTTGAGCTGCCGAACCTTGGCCCGGGTCGGCTCGTCGCGATCCACTCCAGACCGGCGCATGTCTCGCAGGGTGTGTTTGATCCAGGTGACGGTGGCCGGTGTCTGGCCTTCGAGCTTCACCGCGTTGATCGCGTCGTAGACCTTGCGGTCGAGGTCGATCTCCGTCCCTAGCTTCGAGACCCGCTGCTCGCACCCTTCGGCTGCGGTGCGGACCGCCGCGTCAGGAGAAGCGCTTTGCGCCACGCTCGACCGGGCCCCGGCGTTGATCAGGCTGGACTGGATGGCGTCGTAGACCTCGAGGACCTTTGCCTGTTCCTTGGCTGCGTCGAGGCTCGAGAGCTGGGCCACCCCTGCCCGAGCGCGGGCCAGGTCCTGGTCGCAGCGCGAAGCAAAGGCTTCGGCGCCCTCGGTGAGCAGCTTGCCGCTCCCCGGTCCTTCGACCTGGGGGGGAGGCGGGGTCAGCGCCGGTGCGACCACGGCGACCGGAGCAGGAGCGACCGGTGCAGTGGCGCAGGCCGAGCAACACAGCAAAGCAAGACAGGAGAGGCGACCGGAAATCATCGAGGCACCCTGGAAGGCTGGAGAAGGCCACT
>JAYUUC010000483.1:0-3967 GCA_043755105.1 Myxococcales bacterium | reverse complement strand
CCCCCAGCCGTCGTTGCGCCGCTGCGGGCGGCAGCGCTCGCCGGTGAAGGTGTCAACCAGGTCGCTGCCATCGAACCCTGGCGGCAGCAGTGCGAAGGTGTCGGCATAGGCGTTCGCCAGCGGCTGTCCCGAGGAGAGCAGCGTCTGCACCAGCCGCGGCGCCAGGGCGACCATTCGCAGAGGTCCGTCGATGCGCGCAAAACCCACCGCATGGGCCGCGCGCGGCCCTTGAAGGTCGAGCGGCTGGTAGTCCCGACAGTGAAAGAACCCGCCGAGGCGCTGGCGCAGCTGCAGCCCTTCGGTGAGCACGAACAGCTTCGCCCGGCCGTCGTCGAGGTTGCTGTACAGCGCCCGGCAGAGCTCGAGCCGGTTGTTCGCGGCCGCCCGTTGCAGCTCGTCGAGCAGCTCGGTCCGCCGCGCATAGTCCACCGGGCGCCGATTGTCGGGGTCGACCAGCGAGAGCTCGTACAGCTCGCAGCCCTGGTAGGTGTCGGTCGTCCCCGGAGAAGCGACCTTGAGCAGGGTCTGCGCGAGGGAGTTGATCTGTCCCGCACGCTCGATCGACCGCTTGAATCCCCAGAGGTCGTCGACGAAGGCGGCCCCCTGTTCGCGGCTGAGGCTGCGCTCGACGAAACGGGTCAACGCACCCTCGTAGCCCGCCTCGGAATTCACCCAGCTGGTGTGCAGCTTCGCCTCCCGCGCCGCCTTGAGCAGGTACTCCGACAACCGGGTGCGGAACGAGCCCAGCTCGGCGGGGGCCAGGGTGGGACCCATCGGCAATGCGCCGAGCACTGACTGATAAAAGAGGTATTCGTCGTTTCGCGAGGGCGCGGCCTGCTCACCGACCACGGTCTTGTGGGCGGCGTTGAGCTCGGCCCAGTGGGCCACGCGTGCTCCCCAGGCGTCGGGAATCTCGGAGATCACGCTCAGCCGCGCCCGCAAGTCTTCGCTGCGCTTGGTATCGTGCGTCGAGGTGGCGAGCATCGAGGTGGGCCAGGCATGGGCCCGCTCCTGGTTTCGAAGATGAAAAGTCTCGACCGTCACCCCGAACCGTTCCGGCTGACCGCCCACCTCGTTGAGAGAGGTGAGCCGGTTGTAGATGTAGAAGACCGTGTCTTCCAGCCCCTTGGCCATCACCGGGCCGGTGAGCTGCTGCAGCTTCATCGCGAAGCGGAGCATCACCTGCCGCTCTTCCTCGGCGAGGAAGTCGGGGTAGCGGCGGAGCAAGATGTCGCGGAGGAAGTCGAAGATCGACGCGTTGGTGACCGGGTCCTGCTGCTTCGCCCGGGCGATCGTCCACTCGATGTACTGCACGTCGCGGCGGTCTACCTCGGGCCGCCAGCCGTCGACGTAGGTGCGGTAGACCGGAAAGAGGGCGATGAACTCCACCAGCGCTCGGCGGAGGCTGTTCTGGGTGAAGTCCCGGGTGCGCCGGTTCATCTCCGAGACCCGGTTGAGCTCGTGGGCGAGGCCGTTGATCTCGCTCGACATCGACACGCTCATGATCAACTTCTTCTTCTCGTAGAGCAGCTGCCTGTAGTCGAAACGCCTGCCGATGAACGCCTCGTAGAGCGCGGTCATCTTCTCTTCGTGGCGGCGGTCGACGAACAGCCCCGCCACCGAGTTGGCGAACCGGTAACCGGTGGTGCCGTGGACCGCCCAGGCATCGGGAATCCGCTCTCGCCCTCCCTGGATCTTCTCCACCACCACGTACAGCCCGCGGCGCAGCGGCGAATCAAGGTTTCCCGCCACCTCGCTGCGGAACCGCTCTCGCAGAGGCTGCTCGAGCGCAGGGAAGCGCACGCTGCCCTCGGCCCCGAGCTGCTTCTTCACCCGTTGGAGGACTTGCCGCTCCTGGAGCGCGAGGAAGTAGGCGGTGGGGTCGAAGAGCCCGTCGGGGTGATCGATGCGCAGCCCGGTGACTTTGCCCTCGTCGAGCCACTCGAACACCCGGGAGTGGCTCTCGGTGAAGACTTCGGGGTCCTCCATCCGGATCGCCGCCAGGGTGTTGATGTCGAAGAAGCGCCGGTAGTTGATCTCTTCGCCCGCCACCCGCCAGTGCGCGAGTCGGTAGGAACAGCGCGCGAGCACCCCATCGAGCCGGTCGAAGCTTCGCGCCTTGCCCTTCTCTCCGTTGAAGAGGGCGAGGTTTCGCTCGAGGTGGGCCCTCACTGCGGGGCTGCGCTCGACCACCGAAGCCAGCCGCCGCTTGATCACCTCTTTCTCCCGGCTTCGCTCGACCCTGCGGGCAGGCTCGGTGTCGTTTCGCGACGGCAAATGGGACAGCGCGGTGAGAATCGACTGTAGTTCGATGAAGTCGGGGTGGTCGGACCCCAGCTGCGCCCCGAGCGGCTCGAGGCCTTCGCCGAGAATGACCCGGTACTGGCCCGGAGCGATCGGGTAGAGGCGGTCCCAGTAGGCGAGCTGGAAGTTGCCGTCCGCGAAGCGCAGCTGCAGCTCGCCGTTCTCGAGCACCACCCCGTACTGATCACCGAGAATCGGCAACAGCACCTTGTCCTTGAGCTCTTGCTTGAGCGGGTTCCAGTCGACGTCGAAGAAGGTGGCGTACCGAGACGACGGGCCATTCTCGAGCACGTCGTACCAGAGCGCGTTTCCCTGCTCGATGCCCATGTGGTTGGGCACGAAGTCGAGCAGCAGGCCGAGCCCGGCTTCTCGCAGCGCGGCGCAGAAATTTCCCAGCTCGACCTCGCTGCCGAGCTCGGGGTTGACGCTCTGGTGGTCGATGATGTCGTAGCCGTGGGTGCTGCCCGGGGTGGCCTTCAGCAACGACGACGCATAGACGTCGGTGATCCCCAGCCGGGCGAGATAGGGAATCAGCTTCCTCGCATCTTCCAGGGTGAAGCCGCGGTGCAACTGAAGCCGGTAGGTGGCGAGGGGAAACCGGGCCTGGGCCAGCTCAGAGGATACCCGGGCAAGCAGCGCCCCGGCCTCCGCGGCGAGCGCCTCGGGCGTACCGCTGGACACCGACTGCGGGGAAAGGCTGTCCGAAGGGGTTTCCATGGAGACTCGCGGAAAGGCTTGGGGCTGCGTCCCTTCAGGACTTCGCGGCGGACGCTTTGTCGATGAACGCGTACACGTCACCCACGGTGCGCATCTGCCGGGCCTCGTCTTCCGCGATCTGCACCACGCAGGCCTTCTCGAGGGCGACGATCAGGTCCACCCCGTCGAGGCTGTCGAGCCCGAGGTCTTCCCGGAGCCGGGCCTCGGGGCGGATCAGCGCGGGGTCGAGCTCGAACTCGTCCACCAGCGCCTTGTTCACCACGGTCATCGAGGCTGCTTGGAAGGTCGGCTCGGGCATGGAGGCAGGGGTCGGTAGCAGGGTTTTCCTGAGCCCGTCAATTTCGTTTCGCACCCCTTCGCTTCCGCCCTGGGCATCTGGCCGGGGGTTCCGGCCTGTGTTACGAATTCCACAGTTTTTCCAACCCAGGGCGAGCATGCAGCGCGCGGTGATCACCGGAATCGGTGCGGTCTCGAGCATTGGCCAGACGCCTGCGGCGATCGTCCGTTCCCTTCGCGAGGGCCGCTCGGGAATCGGGGTCGATCCGGAGCGGAAGGCGCTCGGGTTCCGGTCAGCGCTCACCGGGGTGATCGAAGGCTTCGACCCCGCGCAGCGCTTCGACCGCAAGGCCCGGAAGACGATGGGGCAGGCGGCGGCCTACGGCTGCTGGGCGGCGTTCGAGGCGATCGAGAATGCCGGGCTAAAGCCCGAACAGCTCTCCCGGCCCGAGGTGGGAGTCATCTTTGGCAACGACTCCACCTGCGACGGCGCGAGCGAGCTGTTCTCTCAGTTGCAACAGCACCGCCGCACCTCGGCCCTGGGGAGCAGCCACATCATCCGGGTGATGAACTCCACCGTGACGATGAACCTGTCCACCCTGCTCAAGGTGCAAGGCGCCTGCTGGACGTTGTCGTCGGCCTGCGCCAGCGGCCTGCATGCGCTCGGGCA
>JAYUUC010000482.1:0-3973 GCA_043755105.1 Myxococcales bacterium | reverse complement strand
GGCGGGCGCGTTTGCCGCCAAGGTGCCATCCTTGAGGGTCCGCAGAATCTCCCGCATCAAGGCCTCCAGCTCGGCCGCCTTGGGGGTCAGGCAGCCGCACCCGGTGCACAGAGCCGAAAGGCTGCCCGGCATGGGCCCCGCCTTTACCGGGCAGCATGAAGCACAGAGCCAGGCCTCACGAGGGGCGGACCCGACGCCGTGATCATCGGTGGTCATGGTTGGGCCTCCCGCTCGGCCTGGGCGCAGACCTCGCACAGGCCGACGCCGTCGACGGTGTCGTCGCACCTGGCACACCCTCCACCGGCCCCTCCACCCCCGGGGGCGTCAGCAACGTCAGCACCGGAGGCGACGGAACCCGAAACAGCCGCCAAATGACCACGGCGCCCATCCTGGCCCACCTTGGGCTGCTGACGACAGGCGTCAGCAGTCGTCAGCAGAGCGTCAGCACTTCGCCCGCGTTGCTCTTCCAGTGCCTTCAACTCGGCGTCGAGATTGGGGCGCACCACCCATACCGTCCTGCGTCCGATGGCCAGCCTGCGGACGTAGCCGAGCAGCTCCAAGTGGGCCAGCGTCACGCCAGGCCTGTCGCCTCCCTCTTTGAACGCGCGGCAGCCGCTGACCAGGTCGCGGGCGCTGACCTCGCGGCGGTCGGGGTGTTCGCAAATCCAGGTCACGACGGTCTTGCAGTCCCCCATGAGAGCGCCGTCCTGCATGATCCCGAGCGACGCCATCCCGTGCTCGAGGAAGTAGTCCATCAGGGCAACGGTGCTGGCGGCGTTGCGCTCGGTTGACGGTGTGCGTGTGGGGTCCTTGCCCGCTTCGGTGTGGGCCATGTGCAGCACGCCCGCAACCCGAAACAGGTTCTCTTGCATCTTGCCGGCCCACTTCTTCTCTGAGCTGTCCTGGCCGAAGCGCCCGCCGGGCAGCAGCTGGTGCTCTACCTTGTTGATCCACTCCTCGAAGTGCTCTTGAGCCGCTTCGGAGTGGCGGATCACGGGGATGGAGAGGTCTGAGCTCGGCCCGTCGTTGCTGGTGTCGGTGACCTCCTGCTCAAACTCATGCAGCACGTCGGCCCAGTTCCTCTCGAGCAGCTTCGTCACCCGCTCGTGCCAGACCGCGAACGCGGCGGTATCCGGCGTCGGGCGGCGGGCCGGCCTGGTCCCGACCAACGACGGAGGCCACGCGTAGAGCCAGCGAGCGACAAAACCCATGCCTTCGCTGCCCTTCACATCCGCGATGGTCTTGAGCACGTCGGGCTGTACGCCCAGGGCGGCGACCATGAGTGGCCCGGGAATGTCCTCGAAGCGGTCGCGACGGTTGACACGCATCCGGTCCATCGACCAGCCCGTCAGCCAGGGGCCAAAGGCAGTCGCGCCGCCGTTGGAGCCGTTGGACACCACCTCGAAGGCCGAGCCTCCTTCGCCGGAGTAGACGGCTTGGAATTGTCGATTGCGCTCGACGACGCTAGAGAGTTCCTGAGGAGACGAGTCGATGGTGAAGAGCTGAACTTGCTCCAGCTTCACGAGGGCGGCCGTCTTGTGAATCATCAGGCGTTCGTCGTCGGTGATGCTGCCTCCCTCCTTCTCGATCTCCTCTTTCTGCTGCTCGAGGCGCGTCAGCTTGGCTTGCAACTTGGCCCGGCGAATCGACCACTGGTCTTGCAGGCGCTTCTCGAAGTCGAAGAGGGGCTTCTCAAAGGCCTTTGCGGCCGGCGTCTTGCCTTCGGTCGCGTCGGCGACGCAGGCCAGATACAGGTTGGTTGTGGTCGGCGATCCGCCAAGCCGGTTCACGCCTGCGGTGCGACAGGTGGCAATTGAAAGCGCGCCGAGAGCGAACATCATCGGGATCGCTTCGTCGTGGCACTGAACGGCAGCGCTCGACTTGACCAGGGCGGTCACCCACTCCGGGAGGGCATCGAGGGGAGCTTTGCGGCGCTGCCCCATTGTGAGCGGCGTCAGCGGCTGGAACATCGGCCCGTCTGGGTCGGTGCTGGCCATGCGCCCCTCGGCGGCGCAGGCGGCGTGATAGCGGGCGGCAAATTCGGCCTTTTGCTTGGGCCCGTCGGCGCTACCGATGCGAGCAAGCAGGCTCTCCAGCGTTTCGCCCGACTTCGGATTCTCGCGCTTCGCCTGGTCGGCCTTGAGCTTCTCGAAATTCGTCTTACTCATGGTCGACCTCGCCGCCGTTTCGACGTGACAGTTCAGCAGCCGCAGCCGCCTGGATTGCCCCATCTGTTAATTTGCTTGGAATTTGTTGAACACTTGCCCAGCTGCGCACCAGGTCGTTCGCTTCGTCCAGGTCCACCACCGCGAAGAGCCGTTGCGCCTTCTGCTTCAGATCCACGACCCGCGCACCCATCGGGCGCGTCGTAGGCCGCGGTGCCTGCGGGACGTGCGGGACGTGCGCCTCAACGAGCGCGACCAGGTCCGCGGCCTCTCCGTTGGAGCCGCACGCGCAGCACAGAAACGCGCCCGCCGTCGCGTAGAGGTAGGCCCGCCCGCCGCACGGGCAGATGAAGCGCCGCGCCGTTGAGGTCCACGCCTCGACGCGGAGGTTCAGAGACTCCGCGGTGGTCATCAGGTCGGGCGTGCTCATGGCCGCCCCCCGTCCAGCGTCAGCGCGCCCAGCTCGAGGCCGGCGGCGACCAGGGCGCAGACGCCGAGGCGCTCGAGGACCACGCCGCAGTCGACGCACCGGACGCACGCCGCGGCCCGCCCTGCGAGTCGTCGCGGGTGTCCGGGCGAGTGGGCACATTGGCGGTTGAAGTCGAGCCACAACTGCTCTGCGGACGCGCAGAGGCCTACCCCGCGCAGGCGCGCGGGGTACTTCGGGTTGCGGGCGTTCACGAGGCGGCCCGCCTCTCACCGATTTGCGGGCGGTGGCCGTGCTGCGGTACAGTGTATGCGGTTGATGGGTTGGTTCTTGGGGCGCTCTCGCGAGGGGCGCCTCTTCCATTTGCGGGCCAGTTCAGACAATACAAATCAGCACTGGATAGCCCGGCTGGGCCACCCGTTCCTTGCACTTTCATGTGCGTTGCTCCTGGGCCCTGTTCGGGGCCGATGATGCCGCGGGGTGAACTTGGGGTTACGGCTGGGGCGCGGCGGGGACCTGGTAGCCAGCGGCGGTCAACACCTCGCGAGCGCGGACTCCAGACCAGCCGCGGACGGGCTGACCCGCCAGCGTCTTGCGGAGCGTGCGGACTCCCAGGTGCTCGCGGAGCGCAATGGCCATGAGCAGGGAGAACGTGGCCGGGGGAGCGGCGGGCGGCGTGGTCTTGATCTTGATCTTCGGCATGGCGGCGACCTCTCGACCCGGACCAATCCGGGGATGAACTAAGAGTGAGCCGGGGCTTTGTTGCAGGCGAACGCTCGCGGACGATTCCCGCAAACTGCGCCTCGAGCGCATGGTTGAGCTCTACGGCCCAGGAGGCCGGGATGGAGATGGGTTGCGCTTTGGACATGGGACCGCCTTGAGAACATGCGTTCTCTTGACGAGACGGTCGAGCGTGCTACGACGCGCTCGCCGTCCTTCGGATGGGTCCAGGGACCGCGGCGCTAAGCCTTCCCAAGCGTTCGCCGCGGTCTCTGGGGTGTGCTGGCACGGGCTGCGCTGGCCGTGCGTTACGCTTCGGAAGCAGCTGCTCCTGCAGGCAAGGTGATGCCAGCGGCATCCAGGGCGACCCGGATGCGTGCGGCGGTCGTGGGCCAGGTCGGGGCCCCACGCATGAACCTGCGGACGGTGCGCGCGTCGCAATCGGCTGCGACGGCGATGCGGACCAGCGACTTGTTCGCCAGCACTGGAGTTGCGGTCTTCAAGACGTGCCTCCTGTGGGTGTCGTTCGCTGTCATGCACACATCTGGCTTGGACCATAGTCTCGTGGTGCGGACAGTCAAAAAACGCGGCGGATAAGTTGCGCCGCGAGCCATTTCTCGAAAGTGAACGAGCCCGGCCACCGCATTTCCTGGCCAAGCCG
>JAYUUC010000481.1:0-3976 GCA_043755105.1 Myxococcales bacterium | reverse complement strand
TGCTGCGGAGAGCGCTGATGCTGGCGCCGGATTCGATTCCGGCGCACCTTCAGCTCGCGCTCCTCGGGGCGAGGAGAGGCGACACGGTGGACGTTGCGCGGCACCGGGGTGCAATCGAACGGCTGTTGCTGTCCCGCGACGACGGAGAGGAACTGGGCTTCGACGGGGTCACCGCGGGCGATGTTCGCCAGGTCCTCATCGGCCTCGAGGCCAAGAGCGTGACTTCCCGTGGATGAGGGCCTTCGAGAAGTCCTCGCGATCTTCGCCGAGGAGACCCAGGAGCAGGCGGCCGCGATCGGCGGCACCCTGATTGAGGTCGCCCAGGCCCAAACGGTGGAACGACGCAAGGCGCTGCTCGCCGAGGTCTACCGGTATGCCCACACCATCAAGGGAAACGCGGGCGCCTTCGGGCTGCTCGACCTTGAAGGCTTTGCCCACGCGCTCGAGACCGTGCTGCTTCCTTTCCGGAGCGGGGAAAAGCCGGTGTCACCCGCGCTGGCAACCGCCTTCCTGGAAGCAGTGGACTGTGCGCTCCGGCGAGTGAACGATGCCTCTGCGGGCAGGATGGAACCAGACCCCAGCCTCGCCCAGTTCGCCCAACACCTTCAAACATTGTGCGAGCGCTCGCCGAACGCTTCGGTGAACCAGGAGAGCGACGAGCAAACCAACCGGGGAGACCGCGCTATTGCCCAGGAATCCGACACCGGGAGGACGGGACCCACTCGCTCGGAGCCGGCGAGTTCGTCGGAGCGGAAATCGCCTCACGAGACGATCCGCGTCTCGGTGGAACGGCTTTCCAGCCTCGACCGGCAGATCGATGAGCTGCGCGAAGTTCGCTCGGCGCTGGGCTTCCGGACAGACGACGTCCGGCGTCTGGTCGGACTGCTCGAGAGCGCGCTCGGAGCAAGCGTCGAGGACCTCGGCCGCGAGTTCGTCAAGGGCATCCGCGAGCAGCTGCTGGTCCTTCAGCGCGGCCTCAGCGCCGAGGTGAGTGAGTTCGCGGGCCGCCTCTCTTCGGCGGAAGAAGAGCTGCGACACATCCGCATGCTCCCGGTGGAGACGATTCTCTCGCCTCTGTCGCGCGCGGTCTGGGAACACGCGAACGCGGTGGGGAAGAAGGTTCGGCTCGAATCGTCCGGCACCGATGTCGCCCTCGACCGCCGCTTGCTCGAGGAGCTGAAGGACCCGCTGATGCACATGCTTCGCAACGCGGTCGATCACGGCCTCGAGAAGCCGGAAGAACGGGCTTCGAAAGGCAAGCCGCCCGAAGGGTTGATTCGCGTCGACGTCGAGCAGAAGGGGGCCAAGGTGGTCCTCACCCTTCAGGATGACGGCCGGGGCGTGGTGTCCGAGGCCGTGCGCCAACGTGCCGTCGAGCGGGGGCTGATCACCACCGAGGCTGCCTCGGTCCTCGGCGAGCAAGGCACCTACGAGCTGCTCTTCGCTCCCGGCTTCTCGACCGCCGAGCAGGTCACCCGGACCAGCGGGCGCGGGGTCGGTCTGGACGTCGTCCGGGAGAACATGCAGAAAGTGGGGGGCAAGGTCAGCCTGTCGTCGGTGCCGAACATGGGGACCCGGTTCACCCTCGAGCTGCCCTTGACGCTCGCCACCGCCCAGGCCCTGCTTTTCCAGGTGGCCGGCTTTCAGCTGGCGATCCCCCTCTCGGCGGTGGCGCGGTCGCTCTACCTTCCTCGCGTCGAAGCGGGTCGGCGCACCATCGAGGTCGACGGTCAGCCGCTTCCGCTGCACTCGCTCGCGAGGCTGATGGGGCTGACGGAAGAGGCCGCCACCGACAAGAGAGGCACCTCGGTGGTGGTGATCCGTTCCGGAGAGCGCTTGATTGCCGTCCGTGTGGATCGGCTCTTCGGAGAGCGCGACGTGGTGGTGCGCGCTCTACCCCCCGAGATGGTCGCTCTGCGGCACCTCACCTCGGCGGCGTCGGTGGGCGACGGCAGCGTGGTGTTCATGCTCAGCCCCCGCGCACTGGCCGACAGCGCCCATGCCGATCGCGGCGAGAGCGCCCCGACCTCGCGCGCGACGCAGGCCAGAATCCTCGTCGCAGACGATTCGATCACCACCCGGGCGCTGCATCGCCAGTTGCTCGAAGCGGCAGGCTACGAGGTCGAGACGGTGGGCGACGGGGCCGAGGCGTTGCGGCTGCTGAGAACCCGGGGCGCCGACCTGGTCGTCTCGGATGTGCGAATGCCCCGGCTCGACGGGCTCAGCCTGGCCCGTATCGTCCGCGACGAGCTCAAGGTTCCGTGCGTGCTGGTGTCCAGTCTGGACACCGACGAAGACCGGGCCCGCGCCAAGGACGCCGGTGCGTCGGCTTACCTGCCGAAGCGCGCTTACCGGGGCGGCGAGTTGATCCGGGTGATCGAATCGCTGCTCAAGCGTTAGCGGGCCGGGGCTAGCTCAGGGAGCAACCGGACCAGCTCGGCCCGAAGCACCGCCGAGGTCACCGGCTTGTGAATGACGGCGTTGGCTCCGATCGCCAGGGCCGCTTCCCTCACCGCGTCGGTCTTGTCTCCGGTGAGAAAAATCACCGGAACTTCGCGGAACCTGGGGCGGGTGCTCGCGCGCAGCTGCCGCACCAGCTCCATTCCTCCCAGGCCGGGCATGTTGATGTCGGCGATCAGAAGGTTGGGCAGGTCGATCTTCAGCTGCTCGAGAGCCTGCTCTGCACTGCCCGCTTCGGTGAAGGTGCAGGGCAAGCCCGTCAGGTAGACCTTGATGATGGTCCGGGTGGTGGCACTGTCGTCAACCAGCAGAATCTTCGAGGGCATTCGTGCGGCAGTAAACCGCACTGTGAGTGGGTCAACAATGAGAGATCACGAAAATCTTGCTTGGGCGGGATTCAGCCCCGCGCCAGGGCCAGCATCCGTGAAGGCATCTTGATGCTCCGCACCGTGCGCAGTCCCTCGAAGCCGGCCTCCCGCAGCCAGCGAAGGTAGTCCTCACCCGAAAAGCAGGCAGAGGTGGAGGTGATCCTGAAGAAGAGCGCGAAGGCATCACTGGCGGCCTCCGGTGGGGAGTGAGCGGACAGAGATTCGATCTCGAATATCGCGACCGTGCCCCCGGGGCGAAGCGCGGCCCGCACCTTCTTGAGAATCTGCCCGTTGGTCTCGGCAGAGAAGTGATGAAGGATGTTGGAGAGGAGGACCACGTCGTAAGGACCGCCGAGTGGATCTTCGAGCAGGTCTCCTTCGCGAAAATACAGCTCGCGGTGCCAGGGCTCCCCTGCCCCCAGCGTGCGCGCGGTGGCGAGCGCCTCGGGCCGATCGAGCACGGTCGAGCGCAGGCCGGGGTGACGCTGGCAGAGCGCTCCGCCGAGGTACCCGTGTGAGCCTGCGAGGTCGAGACAGCTCGACGCGTGCGCCGGCACGGGGGTGTGCTGCACCACGAAGGGAGCGAAGCTGCGGGCGTTCTCCAGCATCGCTCGCTGGTACGCGTCCCACTCCTCGGGGCTCTGCCGGGTGTGGATGTCGAGGCCTTCGCCGGTTCGAAGCACCTGGTCGAGCGCCTCGACGAAGCGCCACTGAGCGGGGCCGTAGGCGAGAAAGGCCTGATGGGGTTCGGGAGCTGCATGTCCGAAGTACCGTTCACCGGTCGCGGTGAGCGCCCACCCTTCCCTCTTCCTGCGGAGGTAGCCCATGCACTCGACCACGCGGAGCACCCGCTCAAGGCAATCGCGGTCCAGCCCGGTCTGCGCGGCGAGAAGCTCCGTCGGCAAGGGCCCCGAAGAGAGCTTCTCCAGCACCCCGGCCCGCGCCGCCGCCATCAGTGCCCGGCACTGAATCAGGGGGAGAAGTGTATCGAGCACCGGCAGCGGCACCTTGCCCACCTGGAGAGCGAGCCACTCGAACGCGCTGCTTGCCTGAGCCCCGTAACGCACGGGCCAACCTCGCCGGAGTGAAGCGGTGGCGCGAGGGATGATTTCGGCTCTGTCCTGCTGTATACGCCTCGGCGCCGGAGC
>JAYUUC010000480.1:0-3977 GCA_043755105.1 Myxococcales bacterium | reverse complement strand
GCCCCGACGTGCTCTCGTTCGCGGGGGGCCTGCCCGCGCCCGAACTTTTTCCGGTTGCGGAAATTGCCGAGGCCCATGCGCAGGTGCTGAGGGACTCTGGCCGGGAGGCGCTCCAGTACAGCGTCACCGAGGGCTTCGCTCCGCTGAGGGAATGGATTCGCGCACGGCTGGCGAAAAAGGGCATTCACGTCGGCCTCGACCAGGTGCTGATCACCTCGGGCGCCCAGCAGGGCATCGACCTGGTCGGCAAGGCGCTGGTCAACACCGGAGACCGGGTCGTCGTCGAGGACCCCTCCTATCTCGCCGCCCTGCAGACGTTCGGAGGCTACGAGGCCCAGTTTCAGGTGGTGGGCAGCGACGCCCGCGGGATGCAGGTCGATTCGCTCACCTCGACACTGGTGAAGGGTGCCCCGCGGCTGGTCTACGTGGTTCCCGATTTTCACAACCCTACCGGCGCAACCCTCTCGCTCGAGCGGCGCAAGCGTTTGCTGGCTCAAACGCTGCCAGCGGGAATTCCGGTGCTGGAGGACAACCCTTACGGCGAGCTTCGCTTCGAGGGCGCCGACGTCCCCTCCCTCGCTGCGCTCGATGGCTGCGCATCAGTGATTCACCTCGGGACGTTCTCCAAGACCCTTGCCCCCGGCCTGAGAATCGGGTGGCTGGTGGGTCCCCGTGGATTGATGAAAAGCTTCACCGTCGCCAAGCAGGCCACCGATCTTCACAGCAGCACCCTGTCGCAGCGGGCGGTGGCCAAGCTGCTCGAGACCTTCGACTACGACGGACACCTCGAGACGCTTCGCGCCGCCTACCGGGAGCGCCGTGATGCGATGCAGCTCGCCCTCACCCGCCATCTGCCTGCAGACACCCGCTGGACCACTCCTGATGGTGGACTGTTTCTCTGGGCCCAACTTCCCGAGGGCATCGACGCCCACGGCTTGCTGGAGCTCGCGCTCGCGCGGGGAGTGGCCTTCGTTCCCGGTGAGGCCTTCTTCGTTCACAAGCCGGCGCAGTCCTTCATCCGGCTGAACTTCTCGAACCGCTCTCCCGAGTTGATCGAACAAGGCATTCGACGGCTGGGGGAAGCGGTCGGGGCGATGGCTCGACCAGGTCCCACCGTTGCACCGAGACGCACGCTGAACGCGGTTCGTTGAGCGAGGGAAGCTGCTCGCCTGCTCGAGCGTCGGCAGCGCGGTGTTGAACCGGTCCGCTCCCGAAAACAAAAGGGGCTGGTGCGAGTTCCGCACCAGCCCCTCTTCTTTTAATCCCGCGTCGGTTCGTTAGCGGACGAAGACCCAGGCGAAGGCCGGGCGATCGACGTCGCCCAGGTCGCCACCGCAGCGAGCGGTGCTTCCTGCCGCCTGGTAGTAGTTGGTTCCGCAGTTGCCACCCTGGCCGCCGATACCGATGCGCGAGTCGGCCGAGGCGCAATCATTCTCCTGGTTGCCGAGGATACCGATGCGGACGGCCTGGCTGCCGGTGCTACCCGAGATGACGTTGAAGCCTTCCTGGTTGCAGTTGGGCTGAAGCGAGGCACCAGGTCCGAACGCCGTCTTCCATGCTGCTCGACCGACCGAGGTCGACTGGTAGCCGCCATTGAACACAGTGTTCAGGCTGCTGGCGGCGTAGGGAACGACCAGGGACTGGGTGCTGCCCCCGTTCACCGGGCTCTCGATGCCCAGGAGCAGCTCGGTGAAGGCCACCAAGTTGAAGCTTCCCAGCTTGGCTTCGTTGTGATCCGAGTCGCTGAAGAACGACTGGTAAACGGAGCCGTCCGTCCACCGGAGCGAATCATAGATGAAGGTGCTGCGAGAACCGTTCACCTTCAGCGCCAGGGTCCAACCGCCCCCCGAGCTGGTCATGTCGCAATAGGCCTCGTAGCTCGTGACACCGTCGGTCAGGGTGTAGATGGCATTTCCGATCGACCCCCCGTTGTTGAGAATGGCGAGGCACGACACGCCCGGCATTGCGGTCGAGCCGGGCAGCGAGTTGACGTTGACTGAAGAGACAGCAGTGGAGTTCAGCACCGCGTCGGACACGGTCACCGTCTGGGCGCCCGCGGTGGCGAGTGTCACCTGGAAGGTGTGCACGCCTTGGTCCAACGGAACGAACGCGTAGTCGGCAGGGAGCACCACGCCAGGGTCGGCGTCGGAGGTCGCGAAGTGGACGGTGCCACTGTAGTCACCCGCGGCCCCGTTGGCGGCGGTGCGGACGTCGACCGTGAGATTGAAGGTCGACCCTGGGGTGACCGACCCGGCGGAGTGGGTCGTCAGGTGATCGGCGGGGGCCACCCGATAGAGCAGCTTGATCGGGCTGGCAGTGTCGAACCCGCCGTGGGCGCGGTTCCAGGCGTCGCCGTTGGTGTGCGTGCTGGAGAAGGTATTGGTCGGATCCTGGTTGGCCAGGATCCAGCCGAAACCGCCCGTGTAGACATACCCAGCGTATCGGCTGTCGGCCGCTCCAGCCACGGCAGTCGGAAGGATGGTCGGAGCCCACCCGCCACCGGTACCAGACTGGAAGAATGCCAGCAGCGAGTCGCTGGGATTGAAACGGATCGCTTCCGTTCCGCAGATCGCCAGCAGCTCGACGCCGGTGTCGACCGCCGCGGGAAGCCGACGCAAACAGTGCGAGCTGGGGTCGGTACAATCCAGGGCGGTGCCGTTGAAGGTGTTGAACGAGTTGGGCCGTCCATTGGCGCCGGCGTAGAAGTCGGTCCAGCCGCCGTTGTCGATCGACATGTCGCAGTAAACCTGGAACGCCGTCGCTTCAGGCTGGATCCAGTAGACCCCGTCGCTCGGGACCTTGGCGTAAGCCTGCTTGATCTTGTTGCACGACGGCCCCGGGTTACCCGCGGTGCCCAGCCCTGTGGTGGTGACGTAGGCCGCCTGTGAGCCGGTGCGAGTGCCCGCGGTTTCGGTCACGGTGAAGATCTGCTCTCCCGGGGTGACCAGGGTCGCGGTGAAGGTCGCTGCGCCGTTGTCGGATTCGACGAAGGTGTAGTCCGCGGGAAGGACCACGCCCCCGGCGCTGTCGGTCACCGCAAAGTGAATCTGGCCGCGGTAGCTGCCATCGACCTCACCCGCCGGAGTCATCGCTGCCACCTTGAGGGTGAGCGCGTCGCCGGGAGCGCTGAGCGGCGTCACCACCACCTTGAAGTGGTCGGCCTCGGTCTCGCGGTACATCAACTGCGCGAGCGAGGTGGTGTCGTAGTTGCCGTTGCAGTAGTTCCAGTTGTTGTAGAGCCCGTAGCCAGAGGCAAAGGTCCACTGAACGTTGACGTTGGAGGAGAGAATCCAGCCCTTGTTGCCTGGGCCATCGCCCGTCCAGAGCTGGGTGGCATAGCTCGTGTTTGCGGGGACGTTTCCAATCGAGACCACGTTCCGGGTCAGCTGCCAGCCATTGTTGGTGCCGTTCTTGAAGTGGTCGAGAATGCCTCGCCCGAGCTGGAACCGGACCGCGGAATCACCGCAGGTGGCGGCAAACTCGGCGTCTGCCTGAATCGAGGCGGGAATCCGGCGGACGCAGCGATTGGTTTCGTTCGAGCAATCCTCTGCAGTGTCTTCGAGGTGATTGAAGGCAACGGAGTTGTTCGAGGCATAGAAGCCAGTCCACCCGCCGCCATTGAGCACCATGTCACAGTGAACCTTGAACGCCGGCCCGCCGGTGGTGATCCAGTAACGACCGCTGGGAGCCCCGGGCGTGGCCGCGAGGATCTTCTTGCAGGAGAGCCCGGGTGCCGTCGGCATTCCCGGCCCGGAAGCGCTCAGGACCTGCACCTGATGGGTGAGAAAGGTCCGGCTCACGTCGTTGACGGTGATTGTCACCAGGCCAGTGGCGGCCGAATCGAAGTTGAAGGAATGCTCGCCACTGTCCCCGGGGGTGAAGGTGTAGTCGGCAGGGGCGAGACCGCTCGTCGCGTCGAAGTGGACGGTACCGCTGTAGTCGGTGACTACATTACAACTCGAGTCGAGAGCGGTGAG
>JAYUUC010000479.1:0-3995 GCA_043755105.1 Myxococcales bacterium | reverse complement strand
CTTCGCTGGAGCTTTGACAGGACTGCCACCGTCGGCAGCAGGCGTTCCCCCATCCGCTCCCGGGGCAGCTCCAAACTGAGTCATGTCAATCACCTGGGTACCGGCAGGCGGATCGAGCTTGAAGAAGTCCTCGCCCACTGTCGGGTTCACCACCAGGTCGTCGAAGTTGATCGCATTCTCGCTGCCGTCGGGGTCGATCACCGTGCTCTTGAC
Organism: Myxococcales bacterium; assembly: GCA_043755105.1. Classification (GTDB taxonomy): domain Bacteria; phylum Myxococcota; class Myxococcia; order Myxococcales; family Myxococcaceae; genus JAYUUC01. Next base: position 3,782 of record JAYUUC010000479.1, on the reverse strand, counting down.
CACCTGAGCAGTCTTCGGGTTCACCTCCAGCTTCACCTTCTGAAAGCGCGGATCCGGCTTGAGCGGCACCATCTCGAGCAGCGGTCCCAGACACTTTTCACACGGCTCGCGGGTGATGCTGAACTCGTCGGCCAGGTGCCCCTTGCCCCAGAGGAAGGTCACCGATGCAGAGAGCTGGTTGCTGCCGATGCGCCCCCGGGTGAGGGTCATCGCTTCCGGGTCGAGCGCGTAGACCTTGTCTCCCGCGAGCACGAAGGTCTTCGGCGATGGCTTCTCGTATTCCCAGCGCATCAAACCCGGCTTCTTGAAAGTCACCTTTCCGCTCGAGCGCTGCACCCGCTTGAAGCCCTTGTAGGCGTACTCCTGGCGGAAGTTGGCGGAGAAGCTCAGGGTCTTCTCATAGAAGCCTTGCATCCGATCGACCAGCGCCTTCACCTCTGCGGCCTCGGCGGCGGTAGAGGCCTTCGAGCCCGAGACTGCCGGTTCGGCGCTCGCCAGCGACCCCACCAGAAGCACACCCCACCACGCCGTCTGGAGCCTCATTGCGTCAACCTCCCTGTTGCTCTCGAGAAGACGCCTCCCGTGAGGGGGCATTCAGCCGGAGCGTTCCTTGTAAATCCGACGTCTTTGCTTCACCGAGAGCTTCTGGAAGTGGCTCGTCAGCGCCTCCGCCTGTTCCGATGACAGATCTCCTGCGGGCCCCTGATGCTCGAGCCGCCAGGCAATCGCCCGGGTGATGGACGCGCTCGCCGCCGCCGAGATGTTCAAGCTCTGGGTGAATCCTCTCATCGGAATCCAGAACACGCCATCGGCACCCGCGAGCACCTCTTCGGAGACGCCGTAGCGCTCGTTGCCGAAGATCAGCGCCACCTTTCCCTCGAAGCGGAGGTCGAACAGGCTCTGCCCGCCCTTGCCCAGTGCCGACGCCCAGAGCTTGAAGCCCCGGGCTGCCAGGGCGCTCCGGCACTCCGCGAAGGTGCGGTAGCGATGAATGTCGAGCCACTTGTCGCAGCCCTGGGTCACGCTCCCGTTGGGGGCAAAGCGGACCTCGGGGTTGTCGATCACATGCACTTCTTGCAGGCCCATGCCTTCACAGGTCCGCAACACCGCTGCCATGTTGAAGGTGTCTTCCAGCCGGTCGAGCACCACGGTCAGCGACCGGGTGCGGAGCGCGACCACCTGCTCGATCCGCTCCTTCCGTTCGTCGAGGAGCAGCTCGTCCGGTTCAGGAACGGCGCGCCGTTCGGCTTCCTCGTACCGGGGCCCTCCGCCGCCCATCAGCCCTTGCGCCTCGACCGTGCCGGGACCTTTCGAGCCGCAGATTTCTTTCCCTTCGACGAAGAAGCCTTTCCCTTCGAGGCAGACGTCTTTCTCTTCGGGGAGGCAGAGGAAGCCGAACGCTTGGAAGGGGAGACTGCCTTGCCCTGGGGACGGGCGCTGGCCGCACGCTTCGAAGCAGCCGAGCCCTTTACAGGCGAAACACTTTTCTTCGCCGGAGCGCGCGGGTTCGACTTGCTCTTCGCCGCCTTGGGCGCCTTGCCTGGCTTTGGCGGGAGGCGAGGTTGCGTCGCCGCTTTCTTGGAATGGGTCGCCGAGCTTTTCGACGCTCCGGCGACTGGCTTGCCAGCGGCCTTCGCACTCGCATTCCGACTCGCAGCAGCACGGGGTTTGGCTGCAGCGCTCGAGCGACGTTGAGGAGAAGCTGAGGATGCAACGCTGGCGCCCTTGTCTCTCCCTTCAGAGGTCGGAGCGCCGGTGCCCATCGTCTCCCGGGCCGCCATCGCGCCTTCGGGAACCTTGCCCGCGAACAGCACCAGCGCCACGGCGTCGAGCAGCTTGGGAATTCCCTCACCGGTCGCAGAGGAAATCGGAAACACCTGCCGCTTCTGCCGCTTCATCGCGGCGACGAACGCGTCGAGCTTCTCCCGCGCATCGGGGAGGTCCACCTTGTTGGCAGCCACCACCTGCGGCTTGGTTGCCAGCAAGGGGCTGTACTTCGCCAGCTCGTTGTTGAGGACCTCGAAGTCCTTCACCGGGTCGCGGTCCTCGCCGAACGCCGAGAGGTCGACCACGTGGATCAACACCCGGCAGCGCTCGACGTGGCGGAGGAACTGGTAGCCCAACCCAATTCCCTCACTGGCGCCTTCGATCAGCCCGGGGATGTCGGCCATCACGAACGAGAGGCCGTCCTTGTACTGCACCATGCCCAGGTTGGGGACCAGCGTGGTGAACGGGTAGTCGGCCACCTTCGGCCGCGCCCGCGACACCCGGGAAATCAACGTGCTCTTGCCTGCATTGGGAAAACCGAGCAGGCCCACGTCGGCGAGCAGCTTCAGCTCGAGGACGATGGTCCGTTCTTCGCCCCGGGTGCCGTCCTGCGCGAAGCGCGGGGTCTGCCGGGTCGACGTCGCAAAGTTCATGTTGCCGAGGCCGCCGCGACCGCCCTTGGCGGCGATGAACACCTGGTCCGGCTCGGAGATGTCGCAGAGCAGCTCGTCGGTGTTGGCGTCCTTGATCAGCGTTCCCACCGGAAGCTGCAGCACCATGTCTTCGGCATCGTGCCCGTTGCAGTCCGAGCCGAGGCCGCCCTCGCCATTCTTGGCGCGGTGGTGCTGCTGGTAGCGAAAGTCGAGCAAGGTGGTGAGCTGGGGGTTGCCCACCATGATCACCGAGCCGCCCTTGCCGCCGTCACCGCCGGAGGGCCCGCCCTTCTCCACGTACTTCTCCCGACGGAAGGCAACCGCGCCGTTCCCGCCGTCGCCGGCCTTCACGAAGATCCGGACCTGGTCGACGAATTTCATATCTTCAAAAAGCCAAGCGGGCCGGCCTTCAGCGCGAACCACTCGCAACAAGGGCTACGACCCGCTCATGCTCCCCACTGCTGAAGGGGGAAAACTAAGCCTGCGCTGCGACAGGAGCTGCGGCGGCGGCAGGCGCGAGGGCAGGATCGCCTTCGACGTAGACAGAGACCTTCTTCCGGTCTCGGCCCTGGCGCTCGTACTTCACCACCCCGTCGATGGTCGCGTAGAGGGTGAAATCGCGGCCGAGCTTCACATTGGTGCCCGGGTGAATCAGCGTGCCGACCTGCCGCACGAGGATGCTGCCCCCGGTGACCGTCTGCCCCGCATACACCTTGACGCCCCGGTGTTGCCCCGGAGAATCGCGACCGTTTCGTGACGAGCCCTGCCCTTTTTTATGAGCCATGACGTTTCCTTCTGAGGTGCGGGTCCAGCAGCCGGAGATCAGCCACTGAACGGCGAATCGTTAGCCGACGATCGAGGTGACCTTGATCTCGGTGTAAGGCTGCCGGTGGCCCCGCGCACGGGTCCAACCTTCCTTCTCTTTCCGGAAGTGAAGCACGCGCCGATGCTTATCCTGCGCGACGATCTTCGCGACCACCTTGGCGCCCGCGATACCCGGCTGCCCGACCTTGGGGCTGTCGATTCCGCCGAGAAGCAGGATCTCACCAAAGGTGAAATCGGCTCCCACGTCGCCGACAACCTTCTCGATGCGGAGAACGTCGCCTTCGGAGACCCGGTACTGCTTGCCGCCCGTGCGAATGACTGCGTACATCGTAGAACCCCTGTTATTTCGGGTGTTTGAAGTCTATACGGCGCGATGCAAAGGACCTGAACTGCCCAAGCGCCGTTCTGAAGGGCGGCCGATCTACGAGAGTTTAGTGGGGGAGTCAAGCACGAGACGTGGCCTCTTTCCCTCTCGACCCGCTCGGCAGCAGTCCTTCTACCGCCGACTCGCCTCTGCTCGAGCGGCCTTCTAGACTC
>JAYUUC010000478.1:0-4002 GCA_043755105.1 Myxococcales bacterium | reverse complement strand
CGACGACGTCTACCAGGTGCTCACCGACAACCCGACGGTGGGCCCGGTGTTGATCGAAGGCCACACCGACAACGTGGGCGGCCGCGCCTACAACCTCGACCTCTCGCAGCGCCGCGCCAAGGCCGTGGTCGATTACCTTGTCAAGAAGGGAATCAAGCGCAAGCGGCTGAAGAGCAACGGCTATGGCTTCGACCGCCCGGTCGCTGACAACAGCACGCCGCTCGGCCGAGCGAAGAACCGCCGCACCGACTTCAAGCTGGTGAAGGAGAAGGGCGACGACGACGAGGCCGCGACCGAAGGAAATTCTGCGCCTGCACAAGCGCCTTCCGCCGCGCCTGCGCCGACCAGCACGCCCGCCCCCACACCCGTGAAAGAAAGCGAATCCGTGGCGAAACCTGCTCCGACCTCCGGGCCCAAAGCCCTGGTCGCCCCCTCCACGCAGGTCAAAGCAAAGCCTGCGACCAGGGCGCCTGCCGCACCGAAGCCGGCCCCGGATCCCTCCAAGGGCGCGAACTAGACCCGTCGAACGAGCAGCCTCAAGCCGATTCTCCGACCTGTCCGGCAGGGCTGGACGAACGTCGACGCGATGCGCAACTTGGGATCTGCGTGTTTCCGGAGCCCCCGTGACCCTCATCGATCAACTCAAAGAAACTGTGTCCGAGACTGTTTCCAAGGTCGCCCACTCCGAGGTTGCGGAGAAGCTGGCCACCGGGGCGCGGCATGCCCTGGAGAAGGTCGTCGAGGTCGCGGAAACCGCGGCGGAGCATCTCCCCGGGGGACACGCCAAGGCGGCCGAGGCGAGCGCGGACGCGAAGGCCTCTGCCACCCCCAGCGCTGAAGAGACTTCCAGCCGAATCGCGAGTGCCGGCGGCAACCAGGGGCGCCCGCAGCGCGCTCAGGCATCGGCCCGGCCGGTCGCAGCGGTTCGTCAGCCCGAGGCCAAAGCGATGTTCAAGGTCAAGCGCGGCCAGAAGCACTAGCGCAGACAGTGTCGTTCAGGGAGTGGCCAGCGCCTTCTCTATCCATTGTCGAAGCGTCGACTCCGATGCGGATCCCGCCTGGGCGTCAATCACCCTCCCCTGCCGGTCGATGAAGTACAGCGTGGGGAGCGCGTGAACCTGAAACGGTTCTGTCGCCGCGTCGTCGGCAAAGACCGCGTACCGCTCCAGCCCGGGCACGCTTCGGGCGGCAAACACTCCGACGGCCGCCTTGGCCTGCTCGGGGTCATCGCGGTTCGCCGCCACGAATACCAACCCCCTGGCCTGGTACTCGTCGGCCAGCTTCACCAGGGTCGGCATCTCCTCGACGCAGGGCGGACACCAGGTGGCCCAGAAGTCGAGCATCACCACCTTGCCGCGCAGCGCTTCCATTGACACCGTTCCACCGCCGAGCCGCTCGAAGGTCACCTGGGGTGAGGGGGCTCCCGACCCCACCAGCCGCGCCCGGCGTGCCTCGAGAATTCCGGAGTAGATCGCCGCTCCCAGCAGGCAAGCCACGACCCCGCCGATCAGCCACTTCCCGGCTCGTCCCGGTTCTTCCTGCGGCTCATCCAAATCCAAACCTCATCAGCTGGCGGTGCACGGTCGCGAGTACCCGGGCGAGCTGCCGACGCGCCAGGGGACGGTTTCTCAGGGCCCGCGCTGCTCCCGGGCCCCAGAGATAGTAGCCCTTCACTGCCAGCCTGCCGAGCCAGTGGGGCTCGAGCGCCTGGTCGCGAAAACGCCGAAAGGCGAACAGCTCGGGCGCGTCGTCTCCGTACACGGCCGTCACCACGAAGCAGGGCTTCTTCACTGGCTTCAGCCAGGTCAGCCGGCCGCTCGAGAGGTTGATCAGCCCTTGGGGGACTTTGTCTTCCAGGTAAAGGAACGCGAGCAGGTCGCCGGGAGCAAGGAGTAGCACCTCTCCGCGGTCGTCCTCCATCTCCACCCGGGAGCTCGCTCCCTGCAGCTCGCGCAGCCGGAAGGCGTACTTCCGGGTCTGTCCTTCGACGCGCACTTCCACCTCGCGCAGCTCTCCGAAGAAGGCGACGAAGGGGAGACCACAGGACGGACAGGTGAAGCGGAGCGACGCGTGACGGGGGAAAAAAGAAAAGTCGCCCACCCGGTGACAACGCGCCTGGGGACAAGCCAGCCGCACCCTCACCTCGGCCTCGGCTTTCGAGTCGTAGCGAGAGCTGCCCGAGCTCGAATCGAACACCGCCGGCACCTCTTCGTCGCTGCGCCTCCACAGCCGCTTCACCCCCACTGCGGCGCTCTCCTGCACCTGTGCCCGCCGCCAGGCGATTTCGGCTTCCTCTAGCTTTCCTGCAACCGTGAGACAGAGCGTCTCGACGTGGGCCTGGAGCGCGCGGAACAAGGGCTCCATCGCTGCCAGCTGCGTCGGGTCCCTTCCCAGGGCCAACCCCCGCGCCAGCAACTCCTCAGCCTCCGGCAACAGCGCCTCGGCGGCGACCCGCGGCGGGTCTCCCGCCCGCGCATAGAGGGGCGGCTCGGGGACCTTGTCGAAGAAGGTGAGACAGGCGGTGCGGAGCCGATCCACAGCCACCTCGGGGGCCTCGCCGGTCGATTCCAGGGCGGAAGCCCGGGCCCGGGCGCGCTCCAACACCTCGTTCAGCTCCACCATCACCCAATATTGGCACCGCGGTGTGAGCGGACGTAGGCTTTTGACGCACTCAACGCCCTTCAAGGAGTCGTGGATGAACGTGCTCAAAGTACTGGTGTGGACGGGTCTGTCGATTGCTCTGGGCATCGTGCTCGCCACCTGGACCGTCGGCGGACGTACTCCTCTGGAGCGGGCCCAGCATCTGTGGAGCACCCAGGTGAGGCCCTCGCGCTTCGAGCAGCTCAAGGGCGGCCTGCGCGACGCTTATGACGACGTGAAGGACAAGGTCACTGCCTCCAGCGATCGCCGCCCCCAGGAGCGCCATTCGGCCGAAGATCGCAACGAGGTCAACAAGCTGGTCGCCAAGCGCAGTGGCAAGTAGGTAGAAGGCAGCGGTGGAGACGTTCGCACAGCGAAACGGGAAGGTGATCATCGGCGGGCTGATGGTCGCCATCCTCGCCCTCGCACTGATCGGCCTGCAGCAGCGATTCGATGAGGGCGACAACGAGAGGGCGATCGCGCTGTTGATGTCCAAGACGCCGGGGTCGGCCTGGTCGGTGGTCGAAGAGCTCAACGTCCGGGCGGGAAAGCAGGCCCCTCAGTGCCAGCCGCGCATTGTCTCTTCGTTTGCCGGCACCCTCGACGTTCACTGCCTCGCCGGGTCCGCCACCTACCGCTTCGGCGTCGACCTGGTTCGAAAGACCGTCAACCCCCTCGACCCGCCTACCCGCGAGCTGATCGCCACGGTCTCTGCTCGAAATGGCGGAGTGGTGGACGGCGGCTCGTCGCCCCTTCCGCCCCCGGCTGTGACTCCCTAGCTTCCCTCCGAAGGCGTGGAGGCGGGCGATGGGGTGGCGGGCGAGCTTAGCGGCATCGGTCGCCTTGGCGCTGGCCACAGTTCCGTCGTTGGCCATCGCCGGCAGTGCACCTTCCCCTCACTTCTGGACCGACGCCAAGCAGCGTCAGGTTCATCGGCAGCGCTCGGAGATCGCCCGGGTGGCCCGTCGGGCGATGGGCGCCGTGGTGTCGATCACCATCCGCCAGGGTCCCACCGGAGCCGAGCTCTCGAGCGAAGAGCCGCCCAGGGGGCTGGGCTCGGGGTTTCTGATCCAGTCCGATGGGTACCTGCTCACCAGCGCGCACGTGATCGAGGACGCGGTGGAAATCAAGGTCGCGCTCGACGGTGAAGATGGCCGCCCCGAGGAGTATGTCGCCCGGGTGATCGGGCTGGATCTCGGCACCGACGTGGCCTTGCTGAAGATCGACGCCGACCGGAAGCTGCCGGTGTTGCCGCTGGGGAGCGTGGCCGGGGTCGAGGTGGCCGATTGGGTGGTGGTGATCGGCAACCCCTTCGGACTCGACCACTCGGTCACTGTCGGGGTGGTGAGCTTCAAGGGACGC
>JAYUUC010000477.1:0-4009 GCA_043755105.1 Myxococcales bacterium | reverse complement strand
CCACTTCGACGATCAGCTCGGCGATCCGGGGAATCGCGTCCGTTTTTCCGCCCTCGAACCGGGTCCGGAGGAACTCCACGAACAGCGCCCCGACCACCTCGTCCCGGAACCCCTGAAAGCCTGCGTGGGCCTCGTCCTTGACGGTGCGGAAGTGGCGCATCACCGCCTCCGCTTCAACCGCGCTGACCCGCGAGAGCTCTTCCGACACGCTCGAGAGGTCGTGCTGGGTATGGCCGCGGTAAGCAGGATAGCTGTCGCCCAGCAGGTATTCCTTTCCTTCCTGAAGGTAGATGGGAACCCGGCTGATTCTCGCCCCCGCCTCGCGGATGTCCTGAACGTGCCCGAGCTCGTGGGCGATCACCGAATCGCCATCGTCGCTGGGATGGAGCGCTGTCGACATCGGCACCGCAAACACGTTCGGGCCGGTGGTGACCCCTGCGATGCTGCCGGTTTGGTCTCCGGTGAGCTGGTAGAAACCTTCGCGAGAGAGCGCAGCAACAGTGAGCGGCTTGTTGAGAGGCGCCCGTTCGCTCCAGTGCTGTCGGTCGAGGTCGTAGCGAAAGGCCTCCTCGATTCGCGCCGCCAGCGCCTGGCCCTGGGCGAAGGTCATCGCGGCATCAGAGACCACCCTCACCGCCTTGTCGTGAAATACCTCGACCACCGTGCCCGCCGTCATCACCGGCCGGGACACCTTGGGCGCCCGGGACTTGTTTGTTTCCTCCCCCTGTCCACCCTGCGGAAACACCGGTTCGCCCTGCCTTGCCTGAATCGCTTCCATTCGTTCCCCCTCGCCCAACCCCAAATACGTCCGCGCGATATTGCGCAGAGGCGTGTTGGCGCTCTGCAAGGGACCGGCCGTGAGGGGTCGACTGACTGTCGAGGGCGCGGGCGGTGAGGACTCGGGCCCTCCCGTCCGTTGATCGAGACGACAGACCGAAAGCGAGCTGGGTGGGTCGCCAGCAATTCGTAGAGGAGTCCCTCGACACGCTCGGGACGAACGGGTGCGGTTACCTCGGGAGTGGGCCTCCGGCTATCCGCACGCTCGGGACGAACGGGGTCCGGTCACCGCAGGAGCGTGCTCGAGGAACAATCCCCGAACACGCTCGGACGCGCGTCGTCTCAGGGGTAGACGGCCTGGCTCCATCCGTTGGCGCCCGTCCCTCCGACTCCAGAGCTCCCTCCCTGGCCGGGCGTCCCGGTGACCAGGGTCGTGGCGCCCGAGGACCAGGTCGCCCCGCCGCCGAGCACCACGGTGAGCGAGGGTCCTCCTCCGCCACCGCCTCCGGGGCCGCCCGTGCCGCCGCGGCCGCCATGACCTCCACGGCCCCCGTTGCTGCCGTCGTCCTGGTTAGAGCTCCCTCCATAGGAGTTGACAGGCCCCCCATCGCCGCCATCGCCGCCCGCGGCGCCCCCACCCCCGGGACCTCCGGAGCCTCCGGTGCTGCTGGCCAGGGTGCAGCTCTGGACCGTCACTCCCGAGTTCCAGAGATAGAGGCCGATCGACGCGCCTCCGCTTTCCCCTCGGTGGCCCCCTTCGCCTCCACATCCTCCTGCTCCTCCGCCGGCACCCGCTGCCCCATAGCTGTCACAGTTGAAGAGTCCGCAGCCGCCTCCTCCTCCTCCACCGCCCCCGCCTCCGCCGTTTCCGGGCGAACCCGAAGCGCCGGGGGTGGCCTCCGCAGGCACGTAGCCAAAGGCGCCGAGGCTGCCGACCCCCGAGGCGTTCGCGCCCGCTGCGCCAGGGACACCGCTGCTTCCGTCCGCGCCCCAGTAAGTGATGGAAACCGTGGCATTCCCTCCACCCGGAGGCACCGGAAGGCCACCCGCCGTACCGCCCGCACCTGCTCCGCCCCCTGCAGCGAGACCGCCGCATCCCGCGCCGGGGAGCCCGCCCACCCCTCCCGACCGCCCACAGGCGCTGGCGCCTGCCGCGCCGGAGGTCGGAATAGAACAGGAGTTGCAGAGGAAGCTGCCATTCTCGCAGCCGGGACCGCCGATGCCGCCATTGCCGCCCGTCTGCCCGCCAGACCCGGGTCCTCCGGAGGCTCCGGGCGCGCCCTCCCCCGCCTTGAGGGTGAGCCCTTCCAGCACCACCATCGATGAGTCGCGCACCCGGGCCCCATAGGCGCTGGACCCTGAAGAGGTGGCATTGGCACCGATCAACGTCATCAGCTGCACCGTCACCAGGGTCGCATTGTCGATGGTCAGCGCGGGGTTCCCCCCCGACAGGGTGACCACGTTGTTCACCGAGCGGGTCCAGCTTCCTGCCTGGTACCCTCCGTAAATGCCGATGCCGGAAGGCACCGCCAGCGCTGCTCCGTAGCTGCCCACCGCGACATAGACATCGCGCTTGCCGGAGGCCACCGCCGCCTGGATCGCTGCCCCCACGGTCGCCTTGGGTTGGGCCGCGGTGCCCGGCTGGGCGTCATTGCCCCCCGCCGCAGGGGGAGCGACGAAGACGCCGTTGCCCCACTCGCCGTCGAGACCGTCGCAGTTGGCATCGACGAACTGAAGGTCGGGCAAGTCTGCCGCGGACAGATAGGTACACGCGTACTCGCAGCCGTTCGCCGCGTCGCCGTCGCGGTCGTGGTAGCCGGGATCGCAGACGAGCGAGCACTGCCCTCCCGTGCACTGTCCCTGCGCGTGCGGGCCCGAACAGGCATGACCGCACTGGCCGCAGTGAAGCGCGTCGGAAGCGAGATTCACCTCGCAGCCATTGGGGAACTTCCCGTCGCAATCGCCGTAGCCAGGCGCGCAGCCGGACAGCTGACACTGTCCGCTTCCGCAGCCCGCGACGGCGTGGGGGGCGCTGCACACCCGGTCGCAGCCGCCGCAATTGTTCGGGTCATTGAGCTTGTCGACCCCGTTGTCGACGATGCCGTCGCAGTCGTCGTCCTGCTCGTTGCAGACCTCGACCCCGGCATCTCCTGGCACACAGGTCTGGAGTTGCCCGTTGGCGCAAAGGGCCGCGGTGCGCTGGCAGGAGCCAATGCCGCAGCGCAGCTCGCCGAGGCCCTCGTCTACCTGCCCGTCGCAGTTGTCGTCGAGGCCGTTGCAGACCTCTGCCGCGGGCACCCGGGCGCTGCACTGCGAAAACCCGGAAGGAGGCGTGCAGGTCTTCAGCCCCGGGCAGTGGCCGAAGTTGTTTTGCTCTTCGCACGGCACCTGCTGCCCTCGGGAGCTCTCGATGCAGCCGCAGGTCCCGCTGGTGGGCTGGCACTGACTGGCGACCAGGGCCCCTTCGAGGGTGGTGCCTTCGGTGCAGCGGTAGGTGGCCGGGCACTTTCCGTCGTAGGTGCAGTCGCGGCCGCAAAAGCGCTCGCTTCCGAGAGCCAAGCAGCGGTCGCCGGGATAGGGACAATCGGCGTCGGTGGCGCAGGGCCCGCACAGGCCGGGGCGCTCGGGCGCACAGCCGAACCGGTCCATCGCCAGCGGTGTACAGACCTCGTTGACCTTGCACCCCGAGCTGCAGTTGCGCATGCACAGCCGCGCCGCGCCGGGGAGCTGGTCGCAGAGGCCGGTCTCGCACTCCGCGTCGGTCTGGCAGGGAACGCCTTCGGGCTTCAGTCCCTCGCGGTTTCCCGGGGTGGCGCACTGGCACCCCCCGAGCGTCATCATCCAGACCATCGCCCACAGCGCAGAATGCCCGGCTCTCGTCATGGCGCCTCGTTGGGAGCGCACTATACAGGTCAGCCGATGCCTGTAAGCCTGTCCTGCTGACAGGCGCTGCAAATCTTTTCCGAGAAGGCTAAGCCGACTCGCGGCAGCTGGGACCGTTACTTCAGAGGACGAGATGATGAACGCGCTACCGCTGGACCTCGATGGGGAAATTACCCGGCTCAAGAAAGAGCTCAACGCCGTGGTGCTCGCCCACTATTACCAGGAGAGCGAGATCCAGGACCTGGCCGACTTCGTGGGCGACAGCCTCGCCCTCGCCCAGGAAGCGGCGAAGACCCGCGCCGACGTGATCGTCTTCTGCGGTGTCCACTTCATGGCCGAGACGGCGAAG
>JAYUUC010000476.1:0-4013 GCA_043755105.1 Myxococcales bacterium | reverse complement strand
GGAATCGAGAGCGACATTCTCGAGAACGGGTCGCTCGATTACCCCGACCGCATTCTCGAACAGCTCGACGTGGTGATCGGCTCGATCCACCAGCGCTATCAGCTGGACGAAGACGCGATGACCCAGCGGGTATTGAACGCGTTCGACAATCCCTACCTCCACATCTGGGGCCATCCCACCGGGCGGCTGATCCAGAAGCGCGAGCCCGCGGGCATGCGGATGGAGGAGATCTTCGACAAGGCCGCAAAGAAGGGCATCACCATCGAGATCAACGGCAGCCCGGAGCGGCTCGACCTCAAGGCCGAGCACGTCAGGATGGCGCTTTCCCGCGGAATCAAGCTGGTGGTGAGCACCGATTCGCACAGCATCGCGGACCTGAAGAACATCCGACTGGCGGTGGCGACCGCGCGCAAGGGCTGGGCCCGGAAGGGCGATGTGCTCAACACCCTTCCGCCGGCCCAGTTCGCAGAGCAGCTGAAGGCCTCGCGGCGCTGAGGCTCCTTCACCACGGGAATCACCGGGTTCGATGGTAGCCTCGCAGCGCCTTGAAATCGGTCTTCTTCGCCATGTTGATGCTGAGCACTTCGGTCTTCGCCGGGGAAGCCCCGACCCGCGCGGCAATCAGAAAGGCGATCGAGGCTGCCCGTTCGAGTTTGGTCGAAGTGATCGGCCCCCATCACCGCGGCCCCGGGGTGATCGTCGGAGCGCGCGGTGAGGTGCTCACCTCGGTCGACTACCTTGCTCTCGAGCAAGCACAGGTGGTGGTAGGCGGAGAGCAAAAGTCTGCGTCGGTGAAGCTGGCCGATGCGGCGAGCGGCGTGGGAATGGTCGACATCGAGGGCGACGGTCCTTTCCAAGCGGCGGTGGTGAACGCCCTCCCCTCTTTTCGGGCCGGAGACTGGTTGATGGGATTTCGGGTGAGGGGTGGCACTTCGGAACCGCAGACCGGAAAGGTCCTGTCGGCTTTATCCCAGCGCCGCCCTTTCCTGACCACCACCCTCCTCCTGGCTCCCGGCTCTCCGATCTACGACGAGCGCGGCCGTTTGCGGGCCATCGCCGTGCGGGGCCGAGGTCGAGCGCTGCCAGTCGCCGCGGTCAAGGTTCAACTCGCCGCGGCGGGGTCGTCGCCTTGACGCTTCGAACGCGCCACCCCGGTTCTGACGAGGACGGCTGCCGGGGGCCCGGAGCGTGAACGAGACCACGAGAGTTCCGTTTCGCTTGAGTGCAGTTCAGGAAGTGCTGGCGGTCTGGGGCGCGAGCTTCGGTTTGATCCTGCTCACCTTCGCCGTGTTCCCTTCGTCAGCGAAGCTCGCGGCAACGGTGGGCTTCCTCTACCTGCCGGTGCTGGCGATGCGACGTCGCGGAGAGGACTACCGCGACTACGGGGTCTCCTTCCGCACCCTTCGGGCCGACCTCAAGTGGAGTGCGCTGATTCTGGCGGTCGTGTTGCCCCTTTTCGTCGCCGGCTACGCCGCTTTCGCCGAGGTATTGCCACGCTTGCCGGGGTGGGCTTCCCATCTCCTCGCTCCGTACGGTGCCTCCCCCGAGTTCCACTTTCGCCTGCCGGACCGGTTCGGCGAATGGATGGTGGACCAGCTGTTCGTGGTCGCGCTGCCCGAAGAGTTCTTCTACCGCGGCTACATCCAGACCCGCCTCCGGGATGCCTGGCCCCAGGGACCGACCCTGTTCGGCGCAAGGCTCGGGCCCGCCTTCTTCGTCACCGCGGTGCTGTTCGCGGTCGGCCACCTCGCCATCTTTCAGGTCTGGCGCCTGGGTGTCTTTTTCCCGGCACTGATCTTTGGTTGGCTGCGAGAAAAGACCGGGTCGGTGATCGGAGCCGCGTTCGTGCACGCGGTGTTCAACCTGGCGATGCTGGTGCTGGAGGCCAGCGTCTACGGTCAGAGCTAGGAAGGTCGAACATCGGCCGCGGCTAGAAGGACACCGTCTGGACGTTGAGCCCTCGATCGACCGCGAGCGCACTGCCGGAAGCCAGCGCTTGCCAGCCGTTTCCCCCGCTCAGGTCCGAGGCAATGGCCACCGTGCGCCGGGCCCGGTGTTCCTGGATCAACGGCTGGATCGCAGGACCGCTGCCTTCGAGACCGCAGCGCTCACAGCGATCGGTGCCCTCGAGCAGCGCATAGGACAGCGGCATCGGCCCGTGGTGGGCGGCCGCCATCACCCGGCCGTTGGTTGCCACCAGGTTGAGGGTAGATTTTCCCAGCACGCCCGCCTCACCTGCGAGCTGCTCGAGCGTTCTCACCACCGTGCCCAGCGCGCGGGCAACGACGACGGAGTCTTCGTAGGGGTCCTCGCTCCGGCTCTTGCCCTTGAGCTCCTTGAGAAACAGCGCGAACGCCGCCTCGCTCCCTGACTCACCTCGGATTTGTCGCTGCAATGCAGGGGGCAAGGAAGAGAGCAGCCGACCTCGGAATTGCGCGAATCCCTCGACGCTGCCCTGGTGAGCGAACAGCCACCCCCGCGCTCGAAAAGGCTGTGTGTTTTCTTCCGGCGACATTCCCAATGGCAACGACTGAGCGTGGAGGAGCAGCGCGTCGACCCCCGAGGCCCCTGCGAGATTTTCTAGTGAAGGGAGAGCGGCGTCGGTGCCCAGTCGCTCCAGCAGCACCACGTCTTGAGCCACCGTCCCCAGCCCCACCGAATTGGAAGGACGGGGACCTTTGAGCGACACCTCGGCCTGCAACCGGTGGAGATCGCACCGGACCAGGTTGGGATTGGAAGTGAACACGGCGAAGATCTTGGACACGGTGGCCGCTTTCTCGAAAGTCCCCTCGAGTGGCTTCTATAATGCCCGAAGTTTCAATCTTCAACCTGACCGCAAGCGCGGCGAAACCTGTAACCTATTGATTTTAAAGACGTTTAAATCGCCCGACGTTTGACACGATGGGGAGTCGGGGCCTAAGCTTCAGTGCTTTCAGGCGCTCGATCTTCAGCAGCATTTTCTTGGAGACGGCATGGCGGAAGACATCGCGATCGGTATCGACCTGGGAACGTCGTACTCCTGTGTCGCGCTTCTGCAAGACGGCAAACCCGAGGTCATTCCGAACGAATGGGGGGAAAACAACCACGCCTCCTGCGTGTCGTTTCTCGATGACGGGACGGTGATCGTCGGCAACACCGCGAAGAAGAACATCATCACCAACGCCGAATGCACGGTGTACTCGGCGAAGCGGTTGATCGGCCGGTACTACTTTTCCGACGAGGTGAAGAAGGCGCAGGCGGTGATGCCCTACAAGATTGTCGAGGGGCAGAACAACGCCGTGCGGATCCAGATTCGCGAGAAGGACTATTCGCTTCCCGAGATCTCCGCGCTGGTGCTGAAGGAAATGAAGGCGGTGGCGGAAAGCCATCTGGGCAAGCCGGTCTCGAAAGCGGTGATCACCGTTCCCGCCTACTTCAACGACAACCAGCGCCAGGCGACCAAGGACGCGGGCCGGATCGCCGGGCTGGAAGTGCTGCGAATCATCAACGAACCCACGGCGGCAGCGCTGGCCTATGGGTTTGGGCGCGACGTCAATCAGAAGGTGGTCGTCTATGATCTCGGCGGCGGCACCTTTGACGTCTCGATCCTGGAGATCGGCAAGGACGTGTTCGAGGTCCTCTCCACCGCGGGCGACACCTATCTCGGCGGCGACGACTTCGACGACCGGATCATGACCTGGCTGGCGGAAGATTTCCTCTCCAAGACCCAGCTCGACGTCCGCCAGAACAAGTTTTGCCTGCAGATGCTGAAGGAGGCCGCCGAGAAGGCGAAGATTGAAGTCGGCAGCCAGGGCTCTGCCGAGATCCTTTGCGCCGGCATCTGTCAGGACGCGTCGGGCAAGGTGATGGACCTGAAGCAGACGCTCAGCCAGGAGCAGTTCAACAAGATGGTGATGGACCTGGTGCAGCGGACATTCAAGGTGTGCGACGAAGCGCTCCAGAGCGCGCGGATGACCGCCGCCGATGTCGATGCGGTGATCCTGGTCGGAGGCCCGACCCGGCTGCCGATCATC
>JAYUUC010000475.1:0-4018 GCA_043755105.1 Myxococcales bacterium | reverse complement strand
TCGCGGACGCTGGAGTGACGTACGTGGCCTACCGCGACGAGACCCAGGAGGATCTCCTGGTTGCGAGCAGGGAAGCTGACGCTGGGACCTGGGCGATTGAGCGCATCGCCACGGCGGGAGATGTGGGTCAAGGAACCTCGATCGCCGCCGGCGCTGATGGAACCGTCCACGTCAGCTATTACGATCGAGGCGCTTCCCGGATGAAGTACGCGAGAAAGCAGGTCGGCGGCAGTTGGACCTTCGAGACGCTCGACAACACCGCCGTCTTCGTCCCGGGGCGAACTTCGATCAAGGTGGATTCGGCCGGAAACCCCAAGGTCGCGCTCTACGCCAATAATACCCTGCGCTTCGCCGAGCGCAGCAGCGCCGGTTGGTCGTCGGTGCAGGTCGATGCGACCGCAGGGACCTTGGCATCTCTCGCGCTGGACGCGAGTGACAATCCCCACATCAGTTACTCGATCAGCGGCAATCAAAGCGGCGCGCACCTCCAGCTTTTGAAATACGCAACCCGATCAGGCACCGGGTGGTCCACCGAGACCGTGTTCCAGAACACCGTCATCAGTGCGGCCATTGAAAGCGCGATCGCGATTGATGGCGCCGGACAACCGCACATCGTGTTCCACGACTCGAACTTTCTTTCGCTGAAATACGCGAAGAAAAATGGAACGAGCTGGTTAATTCAGATGGTCGCAGGAAATGGAGCCGGAAGCGGCAACTCCCTGGCGTTCGACCCCTCCGGCGGACTTCACGCGACGTATCACCACTCTCTCGCGGGGAAGTTGATGTATGCGACGTTGATCGCGGGGAACTGGTCGTCCATCACTGTGGAAGCGTTCAACGTCCCGGAAGCATTCTCTTCACTCTCATTCGACATCACCGGGAAACCCCATGTCGCGTACTGGGACGCGAACCCGATGGGTCATCTCCGCTACGCACATTGAACACCGCTCTGGCATCCGCCGCGTGAGTGCTCTCCGCAACTACGCTCTGGTCACCGCTTCCTACTGGGCCTTCACGCTCACCGATGGCGCACTGCGGATGCTGGTGCTGCTGCACTTTCACCAGCTGGGCTACACGCCCGTGCAGCTGGCGTTTCTTTTCTTGTTTTACGAATTTTCCGGCCTGGTCACCAATCTCTTCGGGGGTTACGTCGCCGCGCGCCTTGGTCTCAAGGTCACCCTGACCGGGGGACTTCTGCTGCAAGTGGCCGCACTCGCGATGCTGGCGTTGCTTCAGAGCGACTGGAGCGTTTCAGCTTCAGTCGCGTACGTGATGGCTTCCCAGGCCCTCTCGGGGATCGCCAAGGACCTCACCAAGATGAGCGCCAAGAGCTCGATCAAGGTGCTGGTCCCTGAAGGTCAGGACAAGGTGCTGTTCAGGTGGGTAGCCCTGCTCACCGGGAGCAAGAACGCTCTGAAAGGCGCCGGGTTCTTCCTCGGCGGGTTGCTTCTCGGCGCTCTTGGTTTTCGAGGAGGACTTCTCGCCATGGCCGAAGCGCTCGTCCTTGTGCTCGCGGCGACGCAACTGTCGCTGCCGGCGGCGATGGGCCGAACCCAGGCGAAGCCGAAATTTCGACAGCTCTTCTCTCCGAATCGCTCGATCAACGTCCTCTCCGCGGCCCGGTTCTTCCTCTTCGGCGCTCGCGACGTGTGGTTCGTGGTCGGAGTGCCCGTCTTCCTCCATGACCAGCTGGGCTTCAACTTCACCGCAGTAGGAGGCTTTCTTGCCCTCTGGGTGATCGGCTACGGCGCCGTGCAGGCGCTCGCTCCGAAGCTTCTGGCTCACTGGACGGGCGGCCTGGCGCCCCGCGGCCGCAGCGCGCAAGTGCTCGCCTTCGGGCTCGCTGCCCTCACTGCCGCCATCGCGGTTGGATTTCAGCTTGGCGCCCCGCCGCGCGCGCTCATCCTCGGTGGACTGGCGCTGTTCGGCAGCCTCTTCGCCCTCAACTCCTCGGTCCACTCCTACTTGATCTTGGCTTACTCGGACGGCGACGCGGTCGCGATGAACGTTGGCTTTTATTACATGGCCAACGCCGGAGGCCGTCTCGCCGGCACATTGCTGAGCGGGCTGCTGTTTCAGCTCGCCGGGGTCTCCGCCTGCCTCTATGGTGCGGTGGTCTTCGCCGCGGCTTCGGGTGCTGCGTCGTTGATGCTGCCGAGAGCTTCGGCGGTTCCTCTCGCCGCGATTACCCGAAGCGAAGCGGGAGACTGAGGCCCGGACACCACAGCAGAAGTCCGGGGCCCTTTCTCTGATTGTCGACCCCTGTGTCTCCCACCGGGTGAGGGCCGTCCCTCGGCGTCGCCTCCGGCCACGCGCGGGCGTTGGTCCATGGCCTTGTGATTAGCGTGGCTGGAAGTTGGCCCACTGGGTGTCGCTCGGCTGGCTCGATGAAAACGCACGCTGTCCCCGGAAGGACTTCCCCACCGCTGCGGAATAGCCGATCGCCCGATTCAAGGTACAGAGCAGCGCGTCCTTGCCGTCGATGGACATCCCATTGCAGCGGGCGACATCGCCCAGAACCAGCGCAACCCCCTCGATTCTCCAGTTTCCAGTGACCTTGAAGGCGTGGTCCCTTCGAAGGTTGAGCGAGTGGCCGCTGCCGTTCACGTCGCCCGAGCCCTCCTGGTAAAAAAAGACATAGGAACCATCGTGGACGAGAAACACGCTCGCGAGGAAGGCGTTGTCGCCATTGGGTTGATCAGAGAATGCCGCTGCGCCTTGGAAGTAGGTCTTGGTGGTTTCGAGCTCGAACTGACCGTAGAAGGCTGAGACCGGTTTGCCATTGATGGTCGAGGCTTCATCCGGGGGATGAATGATGACCTGACCGCCATCGGGGGTCGGCCCTGGCGGAGAATTCGGGCCCGAAGCTGCGGGTCCGCCACAGCCGACTGCGGTCATCGCCAACATTGCCAATAGAATTTGAGTGCGCTTCAACGTGAACTCCTGGGAAGTGCGTCCGAAGGCGAACGCAGAGCCCAGTTATCGGAGACGTCAATGGCAAGTCCACGGAGGGCGCGGCGCGACCTGCGCCCTTCACCGTGATCGCGATCACACCCGTCGTCGAAGACTGGCGAAATCTTCAGCCAAGTCCTCTTCCTCGGTCGGCGACCGGCTCACCAAATCCAGCGGACGCGTTGCAGCAAGTCGATGGGCTCGGTGGACTTCGAGCCCCGTCGTCTGCAGGTCACTGCCGATTCGATGGACGCCCGGTTTTGTCTGACGTTTGGCTTCGGCAATCGCCAGCACCACTCCGGCGACCGTGGTCCCCCCGAAGCGCTCCGCCCAGGACTCCTGGTACAGATTCAAGGGAAAGCCCTCGACCGGAATGAGCACCCGAGTCGTACGACCTTTTGCATCGGGTTCGGTTTCGATCTCCCAATCGCAATAGAAATCGCGCATCGATTCCGCTGACGCGCCTCCCACGTCCGCAGGGGGCTGGTCATCAGGCCCACGCCCGCGCGGAATCTGCTCAAGCACGCGGATTCGGGGTCGGAGTGACTCGACGTCGACGGCCTTCCCTGCCGAGGTGATCGGCATGAAGATCACATCCTTTGCGAAGGCGTCGACGGTGCTACCGGTGACCGTCGGCCCCGTGCTGGCGGGAAATACCAACGCTCGAGGCGGGCGAGCCGAGCCGTCGGGTGGCTCGGCCAGGGTCCTGAATCCCAAAGCCGTCGCTCGGGCACGCGCTTGTTCCGAGGGATCGACGACACAGATGTTCGCGGGTTCAAGTCCCAGCCGCAGCATCGCGGAGCCAATCTGCCCGCCGAGCAGGCCGAACCCCAGAATGTACAAGGGCATCTGCGGAAGCCGGGCCCCTTGCCAGCGCAGCCGCGCCTCTCGCGCTGCCATCAGCACGCTTTGCTCTCCAATCACCTCCGCCTCGAGCGCCTTGAGGTCGCTGCCCGCGAGGTCGATGATGATCGCGGAGTCCGAGAGGCCTTGAAGGGCCTGCACATCGTCGGTGTTGTGCGCGATGAACCGAAGGGTCCCATACTCGATCTGCCGTTTCAGATCG
>JAYUUC010000474.1:0-11582 GCA_043755105.1 Myxococcales bacterium | reverse complement strand
CTGCTGAAGAACACCGTCGCTGGGCGGCGGGTAGAAGGGAGCGCCCCATCGCCATGCTGAAGCCGCACCCGCCCACTCGCACCGGTGGCATGAGAGTCCTTTCGTTTGAAACCCTTCTCCGCAACTCAAGGTAAGACCGACATTCGCCTACCTCAAGGCGGGCCGTCCTCGACAGTTCTCCCAGTGATTCCCGCGGGAACAGGGGGCAGGCTATCTTCGAGAAGCGGATGACCCAACGCGCTGCAGAAGACCCTTCGACGCTGGCTTCCCGCGAAGCGGAGCGGTCAGCGACCCAGGTTTCGCGGATGTACTCGCTGGCGGCGGTCCTCTCGGCTCCGCTCACCGCCACCGAGGTGGCCGACGTGGTGCTCAGCGATGGCGTCGCGGCGACGGGTGCGTCGGCTGGAATGGTGGCCTGGATGGAGCCCGACCGCCTTCACCTGCGCCTGGTAGGGTCGATGGGCTACCCACCGGAAGCGGTGCAGCGGTGGGAACGAATCGCGGCCAACGCTCCGTTGCCGGTGGGGACAGCGATCCAGAGTCTGGCGCCGGTGTTCATCGAATCTCCGGCTGCGTTGTTTGAGCAATACCCGGCCGCTCGCACGCCAGCGTCGCCGATCAGTGGCGCCTGGGCGGTGATACCGCTGGTGCTCAATGGCGATGCTCTCGGGGCGATCACCTTCGGGTTCGACGCCTCACGGAGCTTCTTCGAGGCGGATCGCAGCTTCGTGGTGACGCTGGCCCACCTCTGCGTTCAAGCGCTGGAGCGGGCCCGCCTCTACGAAAGCGCACGGGCGGCACAGGTTGCAGCGGAAGCTTCCCGAAGCCGCTTTGCCTTCCTTGCTGAGGCGAGCGCGGTCCTCGCCGGTACGCTCAACGAACGGGCGGTGTTCGATGCCCTGGTGGGACTGGCGATTCCGCGGCTCGCCGACTGGATGACGCTGTGGGTGTCCTCCGCTGACGGCCAGTTGCTGGCACCGGTGCTGGCCCACGTCGACGCCGAGCTCGAAGAGCCGCTGCGTGCGTTACAAAACTCGTTCTATGCCGACCGGGGGCCCGACGCTGGAGCGCTCAGCGTTCTCCGCTCCGGCAAATCGATCTTCTATCCGTCGATTCCCGAGGCGATGCTCGAGTCCGCTCTCGGGGCGGAAGTGTCCGCGCGCTTCCGAAAAGTGGGGATGAACGGCGCTCTCAGCGTGGCTCTGATGGCGCGCGGGAAGATCCTGGGCGTGCTCACGCTCGCCTCGGCTCGAGCGGACCGGGTGTTCACGCCCGATGACCTCACCCTCGCTGAAGACTTGGGACGCCGGGTGGCGCTGGCGATCGACCAGGCGCGGACCCACCAACGCGAGCAGGTCGCTCGGCAGCGGGCCGAGCAAGCCGCCGATCTGACCTTGCGGTTGCAAGGGGTCACCGCGGCGCTGTCCGAGGCCGCAACGCCGTTGCAGGTAGCGCAGGCCGTGTTGGCCCAGGCGGTCGAAGCGCTGGGCGCCATCGACGGGGCGGTGTGGGAGCTGCGCAAGGGCGACGACGCGCTCGAGGTCGTTCACTCGGTCAACTATTCGCCCGCGGCAGTTCAAGCTTTTCGGCGAGTTCCGCTCCAGGCCGCGATTCCGATCGCCGACGCCGCACGAACCCGGACGCCGATCTGGCTGGCATCTCGGGCCGACTATCAGGCCCGCTATCCGGAGGCGAAGGCGCTCACGGAAGACCCTCCGCGCGATTACCGGGTTGGCTGTCTGCCCCTGGTCGCGGGGGGAGGGGTGATCGGCGCGGTGACGCTCACGTTTGCAGGCGGACAGCCGTTTGGCGCCGAGGATCGAGATTTTCTCACCGCACTCGCATTCCACTGTGCCCACGCGCTGGAGCGGTCGCGGCTATTCCGCGAGGCGGAAGAGGCGGTGGCGGTGCGCGACGAATTCCTTTCGATCGCCTCTCACGAGCTGAAGACCCCGCTGGCCGCGCTCAAGCTGCATATCGAGCTGGCGCTGATGACCGAGAACCCGACGCTGGCGGAGAAGGGAATCGCCAAGCTCCGCAAGGCGGACCGTCAGATTGGCCGGCTCAACGATCTGATCGAAGAGATGCTCGACCTCTCGCGAATCCGGACCGGGAAGCTGCGGCTGGTGCTGGAATCGCTGGACCTGGTGCAGATCGCCCATGCGGTGGTGGACGACTTTAAGGCCGCGGCGCTGAGCGCGGGCACGGCGATTCACTTCGAGGCCGACCCGGAAATCAACGGCCAATGGGACCGGATCCGCCTGGAGCAGATCCTCACCAATCTGCTCTCCAACGGCTTGAAGTACGGCAAGGGCAACCCGGTGCGGCTGGCCATTCACGTCAGAGGCGAAGAGGTGGAAATCACCACCACCGACGAAGGCATCGGCATCCACCCGCGCGACCTCGAGCGAATTTTTCTGCCCTTTCAACGGGCAGCGTCGGTCCGCCACCTCGGTGGGTTGGGGCTCGGGCTCTACATCTGCCGGCAGGTGGTCGAGGCGATGGGAGGGAAGATCAGCGTCGAGTCGAAAGAGAATCGCGGCTCGTGCTTTCGGATCGTTTTGCCACGGCAGTCACCCAGCCGAAGGTGAAGTCTCAAATGCCTTCGGGAAAGACGGGCTCGATTTCAGGCAGGCCCGCGCGTCGGGCGATCTTCCGCCAGTTGTCGCGGAGGTCGTCCCAGCTCTTGATCGGCAGGAAGCGCCAGTGCTCGCCTTGGTCGACCCCTTCCACTTCGACCACCTGCGCCGGCAAGAGAGGTCGACCGGTCTCGTCGCGAAGCCAGGTCATCTCTGCGGTAACCCGTTCGGCCTGCTCCACCGCGGCGCTCTTCTCGCCAGTGCCGGGGTCGACCGGGTTCTTGGTCACCAGCCGCTCGGGAGGACGGACCACGGCGCGGGCGATGGCGTCGAGGGTCATCAGGAATGAGTTGGTATTGGCGAACGCCAGTTGCTCCGGTTCCACCGGGGAGTGCTCGGGAAGGAGCTCGAGTACCACCGGCTGACCGTCCCTGAGCGCGACAAAGCCGCTCGAGGTCTTGCCCCGATTGGCCTCGATGGTGAGCGCCTTCTGGCTGCGAAGGTGCAGGCCGATCATCGCGTCATCGACGTCCTGGCCGAGGTTGTCACCGTTGCCGAGCATCAGCACCTCGACGCCTCGCTGCTTCAGCTCGTCGAGCATGCCGGTGGTGTGAAAAGCCTCGAGGAAGGCTCCGTGACCACCGGGGTAGTAATAGGGCTTCCCGGTCGAGAACAACTTCAGCCTCCCGGTGGCCGCATCGATCGCCGGCGCCATTCCTTGTCGAACGACCAAGGTGTCGCCGATCCGTTCCAGGGGAAGGTCCTTCAAACCGGCGCGGGCCTGAGCCGCCGCCGCGGGGCCTTCTTCCTTCGCGAGCTTCGCGAGCAGATGTTCCTTGATTTCCGCGTCGGTGGCGGGGGAGGTGCCGATGATGAACGGCAGATGCGAAGCCCGGGCCTGTTTCTGCTTGATGTCGAGGAAGGTCTGATCGCCAACCACGTTCACGATCGCCTTGACGAAATTCTTCATCCGCGACGCCCTTCCTCCGAAGAGGGCGAAGTAGGCCACCTTGCCTGCCTCTCTGGCCTGGCGGCCGAGCTGCGCGAGTTCCTGGTGCTCGGGGCTACCGGGCTTGGGCATCGGGGTGAGGTTGGCCGCGGTGAACGGTTCGATTTTTCCACCCGGTGACGGATTCTCGATCGCCACCCCGCGAATGCGGGCGTCCTGGCGAATCAGCAGAGCGACCATCGCTTCAGGTCCGAACCCGTCGCTGCGGAGCTTCTCGGCATCGACCTGGTCCCAGTTCAGGGTCACATCGGGATGCAGCCGGGCGAGCTGCTCCTGGACGTCGGGCCCCAGCGCTTCGATCCCTTCGGTCAGTGCGGCGGGGAGCATCGAAAGAAGGTCCGGCCCCGCATAGACGCGTCGGCCCTGTTCAATCTTGGCATCCCAGTAGCGACCCTGTTCGCCGGTCTTCTCGGTGTAGATTTCGGCGATGCGCTTCTTCGCGGCTTCCGCCTGCTGATCAGGAACGAGGATCAGCGCGGGTCCTCCCCAACCGCCGCCCATCATTCGCGCGCCGATGGTGACTCCCGATTCCTTTCCAAACTGCTGCGCGGCCTCGACCATCGCATCGAGCTCGGGGCTGGAGGCCTGATAGAGCTTGCTCAACGACGAATGGGTTTCGGCCATCAGTTCGGCGAAGCGGACAACGTCGCCAGCGCTGAGCGCAGGAATTGCTTCTTGCACGCGGGCATTCTCCCGCACCACGTGCTCGGCACGGTCTCGCAGCGGCTGTGGGAGCTGGTCCTGGTAGGTGAGAAAGGTGGGGAGGTCGACGTCCCTGAGTGCCTCGATTGGCTTTCCCGAGAGCTTCGCCAGCAGTGCCGCGGCTTCCTGGGTCTCGTTGCGCCGCTGATTGAACTCGGTGTGCTCGAGCGAGCGCTCCTTGGTGAAGGCGATCAAGAACTGGTACCCGGGAAGGTTAATCTTGGTCGGGGTCGAGGTCTGCGAGCGGGCGTCGACCAGCGAGACCTGCCCCGCCTTGCCGTAGACGATCGCGAACGGGTCCATCACGCCGCACTTCACCCCGTAGTCCCACTCGGCGTCCCGGGCGAGCAAGGCCAGCGTCTGCTCCGGAATCTCGAGACCGTTGGCTCTCGCCATTCCGTCCAGCAGCAACAACAGCAGCGCCGCCGACGACGACAGGCCACTCCCCACGGGAATGTCGCTCTCGATCACTCCCCGCATTCCCACCAGAGGCCGCTTCGTGCCTTCGGTCTGGGCGACGTACTGGCCGAAAATCTTCACTGCGGAAGTGGCGTACCGCCGCCAATCGCCGGGAGGAAACTCGGTGGAGTCAGTCATCGAGACTGCGATTGGCTGATCGAACTGCAGCGACTGGATCAACAGCTTCCCCGCGTCGGGCTCCTCGCTGCCGATCGGCTGAAATGCACCTTGAATCTTCTTGTCGATCGCCGCCGGGAGCGAAAATCCATCGCTGTAGTCGGTGTGCTCGCCGAGAAGGTTGATTCGCCCTGAGGCCGAGAGGTACTGGAGCGGAAGCTTCCCCGCGCCGAAGCGCTCGACGAAGGCGTGCTTCAGCTCGGACAGAGACGACAGTTGGGGGTCGGCAGATTTACCTTCCACCCAGCCGAGCGCCCGAGTTCCTCCCACCAGCGGGGAGGCCGAAGCGGAGTCAGCACTGCCGAGGCGGGCAGGGTGCCGGGCGAACTCGAGCTGGTCTACCCGGGCAGGGGCCGCCACGGTCGTCGTGTCCTTCGGCACCAGCGTCGCCGGCCTTTCGATTTTGACCCCGGAAGCAACTCTTTGCGAAGGGCTCAGCTTGGTCACCATGTCGTCTGCTCCTTGTCGGACCCGTCTTCTGAATACCCGGTTCCGGGCAGCTCGACGGGCGCTTCGTGTCCGAGATCCGATCGAAAGTTTGTAATCGAACCTGACGCAACCCCTCGACGGAATTGCCGAGAACTCCACTCATCCTTCCGGAGCCTTTGGTGACCGTTTCCAACCTGCACGCCTTAGAGAAGCTTTTTCTTCGCGACAACAGTTTCACCCTGGCGGAAGGCCGGGTGCTGATCAGCTCGACCCGGGACGGCGGCGGGTTTGATGCGGTCGAGCGCGATGAACTGCTGGCCTTCGCGGAGCGCAATGCCGACAAGTTCGTTCCTGGCGCGTACGAGGCCTTCCTCAAGCTGGTGGCGGCGATTCCACTCGGCCCGACCGGCGGGGTTCCCGCGCCTGCTCCGGCCACGCCGGTGGGCCCGCCGGTTGCGGGTCCGGTCGGTCCTCCTGCCCCGCTGCCGGTCAGCCCTGACGAGGTGATTCGCGAGGTGAAGGGGCCCACCCCGGAGACCTTCGACGACGACGCGACCTACTTGACGCTGGATGGGCACGTTCGCGGCGAGGCGGGCCCACTGCCCTACGTCCGGGGCTATGACTCGATCAAGTCCGGTCCCCTGCGCAACCGCAACGGCAGCCCTGCGCCGACCAGCTCGGTCCTCACTCCCGCGGAGCAGAGCCGACAGTCGGTGATCAACCCGGGCAAGGGCCTTGACGAAGCGGCTCGTCTGCTCGGCGTGCCGGTGGGCGGCTTCGACAAGATGGCTTCGTCGACCGACTTCTACAACCCCGGCGCCGAGTACTGGTGGGGCAAGTGCCACGCGTGGTCCTGGTCGGCGCTTTCAGAAAAAGTGAATCAATTGGTCGACGTCGCGGGACCGGAAAATCAGCGCGGGGTGTGGATTGCCGGCCAGTGGATCAGCCGCGCCGACCTCGGCAACTGGATGATGGCGGTCTCGGACGTGATCTCGCAAACCGACGGCGCCCAGATGTTCGACACCGAGGTCAGCCCTTCCGACTTGATCCACGGCACTGCCCAGTTCCTGATGAACAAGGGCGGCGGAGTGGTCGTTGACGTCTTCAACGACAAGCGGACGGGCAAGAAGGAAGTGTGGAACCAGCCGTTCGTCAGCAGTGACGTGACCACCCAGACCCTGACTGGTTCGACTTCCGACCGCATCCTCGCCCAGGCCCGGCTCGACGGCATCGTCGGCGGAACCCAGGTCAAACGCGTCAACATCGTCGGCAGCTACGGTGTCGAACGGTACGACGGCTACGAAGGTGAATCGGCCCGGTCGAGCAAGACCTGGAACCTCTACGCGGTCACCGATGCGAGTGGAAAGATGCTCGGCTCCTACATGGCCGATGACCCGAAGCTGTCGCAGATCGACGGCGTCGACCGTCAAACCGACTACCTCCCCGACTGGCTGTGGAAGCCGAACCTCGATGCGATCGACGACGTGCTCGCAGGGCGGACCAACCCCGCGGTGGAATCGGACGCCCACGGCAGAGAGTTCAAGTTCTTCGTCGGCACCGTGCTCGCGCGTGGCGTTCCGGGCGCCGTCCGCGCCGCCTTCGAGGCCGAGGCGGCGGCTCTGCCCGTGGGCACCCTCGCTCCGGCCACGGTCTCCTCGCTGCAGCAGAAGTACCCGGGCATCGCCAATGCGTACTCTCCGGAACAGTGGGGCCGGGCCTTTGCCAGTCGGGGCCTTGACTCCCAGGCTTTCGGTGCCATCTGGAAGACCCCCGCGGCCTGAGCCGATAGTCTGAGGCGATGGGCAGAAGGAGCGGGCCATGACCTCGGAACGGTATCGACGAATTCGAGCGCAGACCGAAGCGCTCGCGGCTCCACTCACCGCGGAGGACCACGGGGTGCAGTCGATGCCCGACGCCAGCCCGGTGAAGTGGCACCTCGCCCACACCACCTGGTTCTTCGAAACCTTCGTGCTCGCCCGGCTGCCCGGCCATCGACCCTTCCGGCCGGAGTACGCCTACCTCTGGAACTCGTACTACGAAAGCCTTGGCCCCCGGCAGCCTCGCCCCCAGCGGGGTTTGCTCTCACGACCGGGGCTCGACGAGGTGCACACCTACCGACGTCAGGTTGACGCGGCACTTCTCGAGGCGCTCGCGGCAGGGCTCCCCGCCGAGCTCGAGGCCCGCGTCGAGCTGGGCCTGCACCATGAGCAGCAGCATCAGGAACTGGTGCTCACCGATGTGAAGCATGCGTTCGCGTCCAATCCGCTCCGGCCCGCGTATCTCGCGGAGGCTCGTCCCCCTTCCCCTTCCACCGCCGAGGCTTCTTCGCTGGGCTGGCAGGGCATCGGAGAAGGGGTGCGCGAGATCGGCCACCGCGGGTCTGACTTCTCCTTCGACAACGAGCGGCAACGTCACCGCGTCTTCCTCGATGCGTTCTTCCTCGCCGACCGGCTCACCACTGCCGGCGAGTTCCTAAAGTTCATCGACGCCGGCGGCTACCAGCGCCCGACATGGTGGCTGTCCGACGGCTGGCACCTGGTTCAGGAGCAGGGCTGGACAGCGCCCCTCTACTGGGAGCGCCGCGGAGAGCAGATGTGGACGATGACCCTGGCGGGGATGCGGCCCGTGGACCCGGGCGAGCCGGTCTGCCACATCAGCTACTACGAGGCTGAGGCCTATGCGCGCTGGGCCGGAGCCCGTCTGCCCACCGAGGCCGAGTGGGAAGTGGCCGCGGAAGGGGCCCGCGTGGAAGGTAACCTGCTCGAGTCGCAGCGCCTTCATCCCTGCGGCGCGGGCCCCGGCGGAAGGCTGCGCCAGCTCTTCGGCGACTGCTGGGAGTGGACCCAGAGTGCGTACCTTCCCTATCCCGGCTTCACTCCCGAGGCGGCGGAGGTGGGCGAATACAACGGCAAGTTCATGAGCGGGCAGATGGTGCTGCGAGGAGGCTCTTGCGCCACGCCCGCGTCGCACCTGCGCGCCAGCTACCGTAATTTTTTTGCTCCTTCCGCCCGCTGGCAGTTTAGCGGGGTTCGGCTTGCGCGCTCGGTGCGCGAAGCGGCAACGCTCCCGTCGCCGGTGTAGGGTAGCTCCCGACTTGTACCGCAGGCCTTGAGGGCCTGGAGGCCGTCCCTGGTGATCGACAAGAAGACCGTCAGCTTCATGAGTGCGCTGTGCATGGGGCAGATCGAAGAGGAGATGCTGGTCCCGTACCCGACGCTGAAGCCGAGTGAGCAAGAGACCTTAAGGAGCGTGGTCGGCTCACTGGAATCCTTGCTCAAGCCCAAGGCCGCGGAGTTCCGCAAGTGGGACCGCGACGGGGCCATGCCCGCCGAGGCGATTGAAGAGCTCCGTCAGTTCGGCCTCTTCGGCCTGGTGATTCCCGAGGAGCACGGGGGGCTCGGGTTCGGCAGCAGCGCCTACTCGCGGGCGCTCCAGGAAATCGCCCGTTACGACGGCTCGGTGGCGGTGACGGTGGGCGCCCACAGCTCGATCGGGATGCGTGGGCTGCTTCTCTTCGGCACCGAGGCCCAGCGTCAGCGCTTCTATCCCAAGCTCTCGACCGGAGAGATGATCGCCGCCTTCTGTCTCACCGAGCCGGGCGCCGGCTCAGATGCGGCCTCGCTGAAGACCACCGCGGTCAAGGACGGGGACGCCTGGGTGCTCAACGGCAACAAGCTGTGGATCACCAACGGCGGCATCGCCAGCTTCTTCACCGTCTTCGCCAAGACCGGCGGAGTAGGCGAGCGCGGCCAGATGTCTGCGTTCATCGTCACCACCGACCTGCCCGGGGTGAGCGTCGGGCCGCACGAAGACAAGATGGGGCTGCGCGCCAGCTCGACCACCACCGTTCACTTCGACAACGTCCGCGTCCCCGCGGAAAATCTGCTCGGAGAAGAAGGCAAGGGCTTCAAGGTGGCGATGAAGATCCTCAACAGCGGCCGCACCGGTCTGGGCGGCGGCGCGGTGGGGTCGATGAAGCGGTTGATCGCGCTCACCACCGTGCAGGCCAAGGAGCGGGTCCAGTTCGGCAAGCCGATCTCCGAGTTCGGCCTCATCAAGCAGAAGGTCGGCCAGATGGTGGTCGACTGCTACGCCGCCGAGTCGGTGGTGAACATGGTCGCTTCGCTCAACGACCAGGGCTACGAGGACTACGCGGTGGAAGCGGCGATCAGCAAGGTGTTCGCCAGCGAGGCGCTGTGGCGTTCCGCAGACGAAGGGCTGCAGACCGCGGGCGGCAACGGGTACATGTGTGAGTTCCCCTACGAGCGCATCGTTCGCGACGCCCGCATCAACCGCATCTTCGAGGGCACCAACGACATTCTCCGGCTGTTCATTGCGCTCACCGCGATGAACGACGTCGGCAGTCAGCTCAAGGAGCTCGCCAGCACGTTCAAGGGCGTATTCAACGATCCGATCAAGGGCTTCGGGGTGCTCTCCAATTACGCGCTCAAGCAGGCCTCGCTGATGACCGGCATCAACCGGGGCAAGAGCCAGTTCACCCGCCTCGACCCCGCGGTGAAGGAGCAAGCGGCTCTCTTCGAGGAGAGCACCCGCAGCCTCGCCGCCGCGGTGGATCGGGTGCTCCGAAAGCACGGCAAGGAGATCATCGGCATGCAGCTCGCCACTCAGCGGCTGGCGGACATGATGATCGACCTCTTCGTGCTCGCGTGCGTGCTCAGCCGAGTAAGCGCAGCGGTGCAGGACAAGGGCGCTCGCACCGCCGAAAAAGAGCTGCAGCTGTGCCGGGTGTTCGCCCGGCAGGTGAACCGCCGGGTGAAGGCGAACTTCGCGCAGATCGACGACAACGAGGACGAAGGGGTGAAGGCGATCGCCGACCACGCCTTCGAGCTCGAGCGCTTCGGGTGGGACAACCTCGACTGAGCCACCGATTCAGGAAGCGATCGCGGCCGCGAGCACTGCGGGGTCCACTGGCTTGACGAAGTGACGATCGAACCCCGCCTCTTTCGACTGGGTGCGGTGGCTTTCCTGGGCATAGCCCGAGAGCGCGAAGATGCGAAGCGCGTGGCCCTGCGGCCGCTGCCGCAACCGGCGCGCCACCTCGAAGCCGTCCATCTCTGGAAGCCCGAGGTCGAGAATCACCAGCGAGGGTTCGAAGCGGTTCACTTCGATCAGCGCCGCGGGACCGTCGTGCACGGTGCGAACTTCGTGGCCCCAGTACTTCACCAGCATCGCCAGGGTCCGGGCGCCGTTGACGTTGTCGTCGACTAGGAGCACCCGCTGCGCGTTGAGGGGGTGAACCTTGGTCAACTTCGAGGACAGGGGCACCGAAGCGTTGGCGGCGGGAGCCATCGCCGGCACCGCGGGCAGCGCGGGAAGCCGCACCGTGAACGTGCTTCCCAGGTTCTTCCCGCCGCTCTCCACCTCGACCTTGCCGTCGTGCATCTCCACCAGGCGCTTCACCAGGGTGAGCCCGATGCCGAGGCCGTCGTTGGCGCGCTCGAGCGAGGAGTCGACCTGAACGAAAGGGTCGAAGATGCGCTCCATCATCAGCGGGGCAAGTCCGACGCCGGTGTCCCGGATTTGCACCACCGCCTCGTCGCCTTCACGGTGCGCCGAGAGCCAGACCCGGCCATGGGGCGGGGTGTACTTCGCGGCATTGGTGAGCAGATTGGTGATCGATTGGAGCAGCCGGATGGCGTCGCCCTGGACGCAGAGCCCGAGCGGACCGGGGTCGAAGCTGAGGAAGTGGCCTCGCTGGGAGTAGATCGGTCGGGTGGTTTCCACCGCGCGTCCGAGCAGGCGGGCGAGGTCGAGGCGCTCGCGCCGCAGCACGATCTGCCCCCGACTGATCCGCGACACGTCGAAGAGGTCATCGAGCAGGCGGGACATGTGCTGCACTTCGCGGGCGATCAGCTCCCGCTGCACCTCTGCCTCGCGGTCGGAAGGCGGCAATAGACGCAACAGTTCGATCGCGCTGCGAATCGGGGCGAGTGGATTGCGAAGCTCGTGGGCCAGAATGGCGAGGAACTCGTCCTTGCGGCGGTCGGCCTCCTGCGCTTCTCGCAGCAGCCGGATCCGGTCCTGCTCGGCGAGGCCGCGGTCGATGCCCAGCGAGATGGCGTCGGCCGCCGCTGTGACCGCCTGCAGTGTGTGCGGAGTGAGCGCGCGCTCTCCGAGGAGGACCAGCACTCCGACCCCCCGGGTCCCCACCACCAGCGGCTGTCCGACGAAGAGCGAAAGCTGTTCGTCCTTGGCCCAGGCCAGCT
>JAYUUC010000473.1:0-4025 GCA_043755105.1 Myxococcales bacterium | reverse complement strand
CGCAGGTCATCTCGCCGCACTCTTCCCAAGGGAGACGCGGCGAGATGACGAAGCCCAAGCCGGGCTCATCTGGATCGCCCGAGTCGGAGGGGCGATTGAAGCTCTCGTGACCGCTCTGCTCGACACCAAGAAGGATTAGCCGTGGAATTCGTAGCAACCCTGGACAACAAGATTTCTCCAGGGGCTAAAGAGGCCACAGCTGATCTCATTTCGCTCAAGAAGGCCCTCGACGATGTCGCAGCGGCGATGGGCAAGGCAGGCAAGCCTCCGCCCCCCATCAAGGGAACAGACCCCAAGTCCAGCGCCGCGGAGAAGCAGATCCGTGAGGGCATCGCCAACGCTGACAAGCTCGCGGTTGCCACGGAGAAGGCCGCTGCCAAGGAAGCGAAAGCCCAGACGGCGGCCGACCGAATCAAGGCGAAAGCTCAGGCTGCCAAGAAGAAGGCGTCGAACTTCGGGGCCGGTGCGAAGAACGCGGGGAGTGCTGTCGAGGTCCCGCTCAAGTTCATCGCTGGAGCTGCGGGCATCGCAGGACTCGCGGGCCTTACCAAGATGGCCATTGGCTACGCCGGCATGGCAAAGCTCGAAGCCATTAGTTACCGGCTACAGGTCAGCTTCCGTCAGCTCTTCAAGGGTGTTGACCCGGCGCCGCTGTTGAGGGCCTTCGACAAGTTCACTCAGAACTTCTCCAAGTCGACCGTCACCGGCCGGGCTTTGGGCGACGTCATGACGCGTTCGTTCAACGGCGTCTTCTCACTCCTGGAGAAGTTCGAACCCCTCGCGACGGCTGCCTTCCAGGGCATGCTGCTCGGCGCTCTCTATGCCGAGCAAGCTCTACTGAACGTCGAGATCGCCTTCGCTCCGTACATCGTTGCCCTTGAGGACTCGATGAAGAGCGAGTCGGCCTTCGAGGTGGCCGCTGCGGCGGGAGCCATTGCCCTCGGGGCCCTGGCGGTTGCGGCTGTCTCAGCGGCGGCCCCGTTCATCGCCATCGGTGCTGCCATCACTGCGGCCTCGCTCGCCCTCGAACAGCTCACGAAGCTGCAAAAGGAGTGGGACAGCAACTCTGGCTCGCAGATATGGACGCAGGTCAAGCACGACGTCGGGTGGGACTCTGACAAGGACAACCAGGCGGCGACGAACAAGCGCCAAGGGATCACGTCGGGAGCTGACTACGACAAGCTCCACGCGAACGACCCCAAGCCCGCGGCCAAGGCGTCCGGTGCTGACACGGGAGCGGCCCTTGGTGACGGCATCGTCGCAGGCATGAAGGGCAAGGAAGCCGCGGTCACGGCGGCCGGCGGAGCCCTTGCAAAGGCCGCGGACAAGGGTGTTCGTGATGCTGCGCAGATCAAGTCTCCTTCCCGGCTCATGAAGGAGAAGGGCCGCTACATGGGAGCGGGTCTTGAGGAAGGGCTCGACGACTCCAAGGCCGGCGTCCAGGCGTCCGCGTCGAAGAACCTCGTCCCCAAGGTGCAAGGGGGCAGCTCGGGCGGGGGTACAGTGAAGGGTGGTGAGAACCACTATCACTTCGACTTCTCGGGTCTGACGAACGGCAATTCCGAGGAGATCAAAGACCTGGTTGAGCGAGCGATGACGGAAGTCCTTTGGAAGACGACCGTCCAGCTCGGGAGCCCCGCGTGACAAGTCCTCTGACGAACCCCGGAAGCTACGACTTCTTCACCCTCGACGGTGTGAAGTCGCCGGGCTTGTCGAAGATCATCAGCGGTGGGAACAGGGCGCAGGAGTGGCAGGACCAAAAGGCCCCGGGCTTCGCTGGCGCCTTCACCGTCTTCCGTGGCGAGCAGCTCACCAAGATCACCTACGAGTTCAGCCTTTGGCTTCCTGAGCACTTTGCCGCGTGGGACAAGCTCATGGCGATGCTCGTTGAGGGTAAGGACCGCAGGCCATCGCCCCGTGTCTATACCTTGGTGGACCTTCGAGTCGTTCACAACAAGGTGACGTCGGTCTCCTACGCTGACGCAACGGCCCAAATGAACCCGACCACGGGGAAGTGGACCTACCAGCTTGAACTCAAGGAAGTGAAGAAGCGGAAGCCGATCGGCGGCCCGGCTCTCGGTCCTCGCACGGAGCTTGAGAAGGCCATCGATGCGGCCGATGGCAAGGTGAAGGCTCTCACGGCCCAGAGGGACGCGGCATTCGCTGCGGCACGGGCGAAGAAGTGAGCTTCCAGCTCAACAACAACGACGTCCAGACGGCGAAGGTCTCGATCCCCGGCGGCGGCATCTGGATCGCTGAAGTCGCAACGGCGGACGGCAAGGTCTTCAAGGCCGGGGACGCCGCGACGCTGGTCCTCTCGGACCTGACGATGCGGGGGACCATCGTGACCGGCGGGGAGTACGTCGGGCAAGCGAGCTACCTCATCGTCGGCGGCTACAACGGCTGGTCGAAGGTCATCAAGCGCAAGGCCTTCAGGACCGACAGCGGCGTGAAGCTCTCCGAGGTCGCGAACGACCTGGCGGCCGACGCGGGGGAGCAGCTCGTCCTTGAGCCCGGTGCGGAGAGGAAGCTCGGCTACGCCTGGGAGCGCCTCGGGGGGCTCGCTTCCTCGGCGCTCCGTGACGTCGTGGGCTCGTCTTGGTGGGTCGCCTCGGATGGCGTCACCCACGTCGGACCGAGGCCCGCGACGACGGTCTCCACGACCATCAAGATCGTCCTGGAAGACTTCGACCCGATGTATCGGCGGGCGAAGCTCTCAATCCCCGACGACCGGATCGCAGCGTTCCTCCCCGGCGCATCGTTCACCGTCGAGAACCTCCCGTCGCCGTTCAAGATCACCGCGACGACGATCCGCATCTCTCCCACTGCCGTCCGCCTGGAGGTCTCTTCATGAAATCGTTCCCCGAACTAATTCAGTACATCATTGACATCCTGACGAGGAAGACACGGTTCTACGGCTTCTTCCCCTACAGCGTGACGGACGATGTTGTCGGCCGGCTGTCGTTGAAGGCGTTGACCATCGTCGACAACCTGCCTTCGACGATCATGCCGGACCAGCTCCACATCAACAAGGCTCACGGGATCCCCGGGACGACGACGCAGCTTCAGAAAGACCACATCGTCTTCTTGGGGTTTGCCGGTGGTGACCCGGGCTCGCCCTTCGTGGCTTTCTATCCGCCGAACCAGCCGCTTCCCATCAAGATTCAGATCAACGCGCAGCAAGAGATCCGGCTTGGCAACCCCGGGAGCGAGGCTCGATTCATCTCGGTCGCCGCTATCACGGACGGGAACTTCTCGACGGTCTACGCGAAGATGAACCAACTCTGCACGGCGACTGGCGTCCCTCCTCTGACATCTCCCTTCGCTTCCACGGCGACAACGAAGACGGTCGCTGAGTAGCGTCGGGCCGGTATGATCCGATGTGGGATCGTACGGCGAAACTCTCGACATCACGAGCCCGTTCTTCAAACGGCTCACCAATGACCAGGCGATCCTTGGTCAAGCGGTCTTGATGCGTCTCAGCACCAAGCGGGGCACCTTTTGGAGTGACCCGGAGTACGGGCTGTGCGTCAGCGACTACCTGAACTCCGAGCTGACTCAAGACCAGCTCGTGAGGATCCCGTTCGAGGTCCAAGCCCAGCTCCAGCTCGATGAGCGGATCACGTCCGTTTCAGTCGATGCGAGGACCGCCAACAACGGGGTTGGGGGCGTCAGGATCATCCTCTCCATGATCGTCACGGCGAACACGGGGAACGTCTTCCCGCTGACGGTCGCCATCTCCGCGCTCACGGTCGAGCTGCTCACTCAAGGGACAGTCTGATGGCTATCGCTCTTTCGGATCTGGTGAAGGATCTCGATCGCAAGGAGGTCGTTGACGAGTTCATTCAGCTCGGCAAGGTTCTCGGTCTTTCAACGGTTGGTTGGCAACCCGGAGAGCCGATCTACGCGCTGGTTGTCATCTTCGCCGACCAGATCACGAAGCTCTGGAACAACGTCCTCGTTCGCGCGATTCGAGCTGTCTTCCTCGACTATGGCGAGGGTGATTGGCTCACCTTGTTCGCGGG
>JAYUUC010000472.1:0-4033 GCA_043755105.1 Myxococcales bacterium | reverse complement strand
CCTCGTGGCCCGACATTCAGACCTACCTGCGTCAGGTCCGCCGAGACAGCCCTGCACGCGACGTCGAGTTTGGTTTCCCCGCCGAGCATGGCGACCCGGTGCGGCCCGAGAACAAGGCGATTGCCGGCTGGTTCGATCGCATGGGCAAGCTCGATCACTACGTCAGCTTGCATTCGATGTTCCTGGGAGGAGGCGCGCTCTATCTGGTCACCGCCGACGACCCTTCGAAGCACTCTGGCCGCCTTCGCTTCTTGCTCGAGCAGGCGACCGAGCAAGGGTTGCCGCTGCACGACAAGGACCGGTTCGGGCAGAAGGGTTTTTTCCGGATCTGCCCCGGGCTGATGACCGCTCCCACCGCCGAAGGGATGCAGGAGTTCTTCTCTCGCGGCGAGAGCAAGGACGTCGCCCGTCACTTCACCTTGAACTCGATGCAGTACGTGCAGCGTCACAACGCGTGCCCGCTGGCGCTGGTGACCGAGATTCCCCTCTGCTTCGACCGTCGGCTCGGCTCGATGGAACCGTTGCCCCATTCGCGGGTGGAAGAGGAGCGCCGGCTCGCTGCGGGCCTGGAGAGCTGTCTCGACGAAGCTGCGGGTTGGTTGGCACGGCTGCGCGAAGCGGACCCTGCGAGCCCGAGCGTCGAAGCCTTCTCGAAGGCGCTGATCTCGGGCAGGGCTGCGGCCAGCGCGACCCTCGGCGACCTCGAGCGCTACGGAGACGCCCGCGCCACTGTCGGCAACGCGCTCGAGACCGACCTCAACCTGCGCCGCCGTCGCGCGGCCTTGCTGGGCATGGCCCTGGAAGCAGGCAAGCCCCTGGCTGCCACCGGCCCTCTGTGCGACGAACTCGAGGCTGAGATGTCGGCCGAGCTGAAGGCGATCGAGCGCGAATTCCCGCTCCAGCACCCCACGATTGCAGGCCAGGTTCACGCGCAGCTGGCCACCATCCTTGCTGCATTGATTCCCACCGCCGACGCGGCCGTGGGAACTCCACCAGAGGAGAGCTCTCATGTCGGTTGATGGCGTTGGAAACAAGGTCCCGGGTTCTGGCTATGCGGCCCATGCGCTCCAGGAGGCCCGCGAGCTGGTCAGCCAGCTTGCGGTTGAACCTCGCTACACCACCTGTCTGGTGCCGCAGCCGAACAGCGCCACCGGGGTGAGGGTGTTGACGCTCGAGTCGCGCCATCAAAACGGCTTCACCACCAGTGCCGAACCGATGCGCGGGCAGCGGATCGATCGGGCGGTGCTTCAGGAGCTGAAGGAACAAACCAACCGACGGACCTTGCTGATACCGGAGAATTACTCGGAGGTTTTCGGCCGCAATCTGCGCTTCGGGGTCAGTCTGCCGCCCGGGTACGACGTGATGCGGGCCAAACCCTACGAGATCATTCAGCTGATGCCCTCGCAGTCTTTTTTCAACCCCCTCGGCTTCCGGCTCCTCACCGAAGACCTGGGACGCCGACTCGAGGCCTTCCTTGCCACCAACGGGAAGTCGGACGCCATCGTGGTGATGGCCGAGAAGGCGACGCAGCCCTCAGAAACGACCAATCTCTATCGCAGCATTGCAGAGGACGTGCTTCCCTTCGTCAGTCGAACCTTCAATGCCACTTCCGCCGCAACGTCGGCCTTTAGCCTTGACGACTTTTCTCCGATCAGACCGGCGGAAAAGTATGGCGCCCCGCCCGCTGTCTTCCGCGACCGGGAGGCCTTTACCGAGCCGCCAGCGAAGAAGAATTTCCTCACCGCGTTCGCCCACCTGGTGACCGGGGGGAAAGAACCCTCGGAAAAAGCCGAGGCTCCGAAGAAGAAGAAGAGCGACAAGGGCCCTTCCACCCTCGACCTGTTGCGCTCCACGCCCAACGCGGTGTTGATGGCGAAGAGCGCGGACTACGTGGTGCGACCCGGCGCCGACCTGGAGCTGGAGCGTCACGAATCGGCGATCTCCCCCCCTTCGGCTTTCTTGCTCGAAGGACTGAAGGGGCTCGATCGGCCGACCCTGCTGCTGCCGCGGGCTACGGTTCCGGGAGAGGGAACCCTGCCTTATGCCTTGATCCTTCCTCCCCAGTTCGACGTTCGCAGCTCGAAGGGTTACGCGCTCGAGACGGTGCTCGCTCCTCCGGGAACCGACTTCCAGGACCTGGTCCGCCTGCTCGCCACCGGTGGGGCACCGACCAAACCAGACACCGTGTTCATCGTCCCCGACCCGTCGTTTGCGGGTGGACAGGGGCTGACGGACAAAGTCGAGCAGGCCATTTTCCCGAAGCTGGAAGGCAGGTTGAACACCAACTTTGCTCGCCATTCCGTCCTCCAACTGGAAAACGCTTCGGCGACGTGGCGCGAACAGATGGGCCAGCGCTCCGGCGAACATCGATCGCTCGAGGCGCCGATCGCCTTCACCCAGGGGAAGTGGCGACAGCTGCTGCCCACCGTCGACCACGAAAAGACGCTGCCCGATCCCGGCTTCAATCCCACGCCGGCGGCGATCCCGATGTCGATGCGGAAGCAAGGGCCGACGCGCGGGACCTTCTTCGTCCCGGTGATTGAGTCGAAGGCGCTGAAGACCACCGTCCGCTGTGGGGTCTACCTGCCCCCGGGCTACGACCCTGCGTCGGCCGAGACCTACCCGGTGCTGGTGCTGCTGCCGGGGCGAAAGAACCCGATCAGCCACTGGACGACGGTGGGGCAGATCATCCCCAAGCTGAACCAGATGATGTCGGGCGACGCCCAGAAGATGATCGTGATCATCCCCGACAACACCGACAGCTTCTGGTTCGACTACGACCGCAACGGGCAGGGCACCTTCGGCAAGAAGGGGGAGCGGAACTTCGAAGGCCTGGTGATCGACGAGCTGCTTCCTTACGCGCAGGGCCTCAAGGGCGATCTCTCCCGGCTGTCGATCGGTGGAATCTCGCGCGGCGGCTTCGGGGCGATGTCCCTGGCGGCGCGCCACCCGGGGAAATTCGCATCGGTCAGCGCTCACTCGGGCGTTCTCGCGCTGGAACACGGAGGAGGGATGCTCGAGGCCTCGGGTGCGGCGAGTGTGGCGTCCCACTTCGGGCCCGCCGACGATCCGGTCTGGGACGCGGTCAACCCCGCAGACCTGGCAGCGGCCGGGGCGTTCGACAAGCAAACCCCGAAGATCTACTTCGATTGCGGCAACGAAGATGCGCTCACGCAGCGTGATGCCCTGGCCTTCGAGGAAGTCCTCGCTTCGCGAGGGGTGCCGCATCAATTCCAGATGTTGCAGAAGGAAGGCGGCGAGCTCGGACATAACTGGAACACCTGGGAGCCGATGCTTCCGCAGTGGATTGCCTTTCACCAGTCGACCCACGGCAAGGCGGGCGAGGCCGTCGCGCCTCCTTCGTTCCGGGACATCGGTTCGGAGGCCCTGTCGAAATTCAAGGCGGGACGCGAGCAGCGCTGGGGCGAGTTTGTCGAGAAGGCCCAGTCGTTCGAATCCGCCGCGGCGCTGGTCGCCGTGGGCATCTCTGGGCTGAACGAGCGTTCTTATCTGCCCTTCGAGGGCCCCGTTCGTTATCAGGAGGAACTCCAGCAGGCGCCCGCCGATGCAAAGCATTGGGCGCGCCTGGCGCAGCGGTTGGCCGAGGAGCGGCCGATCCCCATTCACGCGGTCGGCGCGGTGATTAACAACATCGAAGACCGCTTGAACCGGCTCACCGCCCTGGTGGGCGAGCTGGAGGCCTGGAACATCGGAACGGTCCCTGCGCCGATCGCGGTCTACCCCGGGGCGATCGCCAAGCTCCCCGACGCCGAGCGGGCTTCGGTGGAAGCGTTGATTGCCCGTCTCCCGTCGATCGGCCACGCGCTGGCCAAGCTGGCCACCGCCCGGCCTCAGACGTTGATCGGCACCGACGAGGTGATGGGGGTCAACTTCCCTGCGCAGCTGCTCACCTTCATGGACGAAGGCCTGCTGCGGGAAAGTGACCTGCCGGGGCTGGCAGAGTTCATCAACCGGATCGCGGAGCGCCGCTTCGATTGGAGAAGGGGCGGCTACAGCATGTCGGTGTGCACGG
>JAYUUC010000471.1:0-4039 GCA_043755105.1 Myxococcales bacterium | reverse complement strand
GCAGCGCCAGAGGACTGTGCTCGAGCATCTCCTTGCACCAACGCACCGTCTCCTCTTCCAATTGTTCGAGCGGAACGACGGTGTTGACCAGCCCCATCTGAAGCGCCTGCTGAGCGTCGTACTGGCGGCACAGGAACCAGATCTCGCGGGCCTTCTTTTGTCCCACCACCGAGGCCAGGTACGACGCCCCGAAGCCTCCGTCGAAACTGCCGACCCTGGGACCCGTCTGTCCAAATTTGGCATTGTCGGCGGCAATCGAGAGGTCACAGACCAGGTGAAGCACGTGACCGCCCCCGATGGCGTAGCCGGCGACCATCGCCACCACCGGTTTGGGCAGACTTCGAATCTGGCGTTGAAGGTCGAGGACGTTGAGGCGCGGAACTCCGTCTTCACCCACGTAGCCTTCCTTGCCCCGCACCCGTTGATCGCCTCCGGAGCAGAATGCCAGCGGTCCCTCCCCGGTGAGGATGATCACCCCCACTTCCGGGTCCTCACGCGCGCGGGTAAAGGCCTGGCACAGCTCGACCACCGTCTTCGGCCGGAAGGCGTTTCGCACCTCGGGGCGATTGATCGTGATCTTCGCGATTCCCTCCCAGAGCTCGTATCGAATGTCTTCAAACTTCGCTGCGCTCTTCCATTGCGGCTTCATCGGGACTCCTCCAAAACAGGGCTAATTTCGAGGTCGCGACCGGGTGCATCGAGGAACGCGCTCACTTCTTCGGCGTATTGCTGGGGAAGTTCGAGGTGGGGGGCGTGGCCGGCCCCGAGAACCCGGTGCAAAGCCAGAGGCAGCTCTCGCGCCATCTGCTGTCCCAGGCGGGTAAACTTTTCGTCCTCCCCTCCCGTGATCAGCAGACACGGTCGGTCAAACCCCGACAATTTCGGCCACAGGTTGATTTGCGCGCCCAATCCTAGACATCGGAGCGCGCCGGCGAGCCCCGTTGCGGATTGTCGGCGACGACGACGTGCAATGGCTTCAGCCCGGTCTCGAGGAAGTCCGGCCAAGCGGGAGAAGAGCGGCAACGCTTCCCAGCTTTTCAGGAAGGGTTCCAACCCCTCTCTCTCAAGAACTTCAGCGAGGGCCCCGTCTTCCCGACGTCGAGCGACCCGTTCTCGGTCGAGCGGGAGCCCAGGACTCCCGCTTTCCAACACCAGTCGCCGGATGCGCTCGGGACGAGCGAGCGCGAACGCCAGCGCCACGCGCGCTCCCAGCGAGTAGCCGAGCAGGTCGACAGGTCCACCCACTTTTCGGCTCAGCAGCTCCGCCAGTGCATCCAGAGTCTGAGCGAAACCCTCGGTCCCGGTGGAAGGGGGCAGGCCCGTTCCACCATGTCCCGGGAGGTCCACGGCGAGGACGCGGTGGCGCTTCTCCCAGAAGGGGCGCATCGCTTCCCACGCAGAACTGTCGCCCGTGAAGCCGTGCAGCAACACCAAGGGGTTTGACCCTTCTCCCCATTCGCGGTGAGAGAGTTGGAAGGTCATTGGTTCTCTCTCAAAGCGGCTTCAACCGCGGCGTTCAGAGCTCGGTGAGTGCTGAAGTTGTCGGGCCGTTGGGTGCGGACTTCGATCAGATGCAGACCGCCCAGGATTGTGGTCGACAGGATCGAGGAGAGTTCAGCGGCGCTTCGGGGCCGCCACAGCTTCGCCCCCGCAAGTGCTGCCACCGCCTCGAAGTCCACCCCGTGCGGCGTGCCAAAGAGGTTCTCGAAGTGCTCGGTGTTCCCTGCAATGGGGAGGAAGCTGAAGATGCCTCCGCCATCGTTGTTGACGACCACCAGGGTGAGCGCCAGCCGATGTCTGCGAGCGATCAGCAGCCCGCCCAGATCGTGCAAGCAGGCCAGGTCGCCGGTGAGGAGCACCGACGGGCCTTTCGCGGCGCCCACCGACATTCCCAGGGCCGTGGAGACGATGCCGTCGATTCCATTTGCGCCGCGATTGGCGAAGACTCGAATGTCGCGGCCTCGGGAAGCGAAAGCGTCGACGTCCCGAATCGGCATGCTGCTCGAGAGGAACAGATTCGCACCCGCGGGCAATGCCGCCACTACCTCGAGCGCAGTCCTCGGTTCGCTGAGCGCTGCGTTTGGCGCGGCAAACTCTCTCGCCAGAGCCAGGCGAGCGATTGATTCCCCCTCGAGGAAGCTGCGGCCGTAGGCACCAATTGGTCTGGGGGCGACATCGATGGTCAGGGACTCACATGCCGAGACCGGGTCGCCGATGACCAGCTGCGCCGCGGAATGGGCCGGGTCGAACAGGTGTGCGTCTTCGAGGAAGTGCACGGTGAAGGCACCGGAGCGATCGATGAACTGCTGCAAGGCCTTGGAAGTCAGCCCACCCCCAAACCGGAGAATCAGCTCGGGCCGATGCATTTCCGCAAAACGCTCGGATCGAAGCAGAAGGTCCGCGTGGGAACAGACGCCGTCCGTCGAAGGATAGCGAACCTGAGAAGCTGCCTCGGCAATCACCGGGCAGCCCATCACCTTCCCCAGCTGGACCACTGCCTCTCGCAGTCCGTCTTTGAGCTCGCGGGGACCGCACACAATCAATCCGCGCTCGGTCCGAATCAGCCGGTCACGGAGCACACCCAACACTGTCGGGTCCGGCCTCGCAGGAGGCCAGGAATAGAGAGTCCTCCGTACAGCCTGGGCCGCCGCCGCCGAGGAATCGTTCATCCGACCCAGAGGCTCCCGGAAGGGAACGTTCAAGTGGACGACGCCGCGCGGCGGCTGACAGGCCTGTGCCACGGCGCGTGCCACCAGAGCGCGAAGGTGGGTGAGCGCGGCAACCCCTTCCGCCGGCTCCGGGAGCCGCTCTTCGCTTCGAACGTGAGGCCCGTAAAGCCCCGCCTGATTGAGGGTCTGAGGGGCTCCGAAGCCGTGCAGCTCCCAGGGTCTGTCCGCAGTGAGCACCACCAGCGGAACTCGACCCAGATTGGCTTCCATCACTGCGGGCAGAAAGTGGGCCCCGGCGGTACCGGACGTGCACACCAGCGCCGTGGGCGCACCGCTCGCCTTGGCCATTCCCAGAGCAAAGAAGGCTGCACTGCGTTCGTCGACCACTGACCAGACTCGAAGGCCCGGCGTCTCGGCGCAGGCGAGCGCCAGGGGAGTCGACCGCGAACCCGGGCAGACGACTGCCTCGACCACGCCAGCGGCTCGGAGCTCGTCGACGAGTGCGTGGGCCCACGGCAAGTTCAGGTCTTCAGACATGGTGTGCTCCGAGCGCTTCCACCATCGGGCGGCTTTTCGTCTCGGTCTCGCGCCACTCTGATTCCTCTTCCGAGCCGGCAACCAAGCCGGCCCCCACGAAGAGCGTCGCCCGATGCCCTCGAATCAAGGCCGCTCGCAGCGCGACGAACATCGACGCTGTTCGTGCGCCTTGCCAGCCGACGGCACCGGTGTACCAACCGCGGTCGAAGAGCTCGTGCTTGGCCAGAAACGCGAGCGCACCCTCGCGGGGAACTCCGCCCACAGCCGGAGTCGGCTGCAGAGCGAGGACCACCTCTGCCACCGAGACGCCGGGCCGTAGCACTGCCTCGATCGGAGTGAGAAGGTGAACCAGATTTCTCAGCCCTCGCAGCCTGGGGGTGAGCTCGGCCTTCACCTGCGCACAGAGCGGCTCGAGCGCCTCGACAATTCCTTCGACGACGAGCCGGTGCTCTCGACCATTCTTGTCGGAGGTGAGCAGACTCGAGGCTTCAGCCGCAGAAGCTGTGCCGGCCAGTGCCTCGGTCTTGACGTTGAGGTCGTCGACTTCACAGAGCAGCTCCGGGGTGGCCCCAACGAAGGCACTCCCGTTCGCTCCGGTCAGACAGAAAACCTGGCACTCGGGGAAGCTGCGCCTCAGCTCAGCCACAGTGGCAAGCGGATCGATGGGCGTCTCGGATTCAAGCTCGACCCTTCGAGCCACCACGACTTTCTGAAGCGAGCCGGATTCGATCTCCTCCAGCGCCCGCGACACCAGGACTTGCCACTGTCCTCTGTTGGCTTGAGTCGACGAAAGAGGTGTTCCGTGGCCCAACCGAATCTTGCCCTCGCTCACA
>JAYUUC010000470.1:0-4048 GCA_043755105.1 Myxococcales bacterium | reverse complement strand
CCGGCCGCCGACGCACAACTCGCGGACCAACCACTGCGCGCCGATGTTCGCCAGCTGGAGCGTGAGCTCGCGGGAACTGTCGAGGCCCGCGCGGACCTGCTCGCGGGGAGCCAGCAGCTCACGCAACTGCTGAACCAGGGCGTCGAGCCGGGTGCCCTTGGA
Organism: Myxococcales bacterium; assembly: GCA_043755105.1. GTDB lineage: Bacteria > Myxococcota > Myxococcia > Myxococcales > Myxococcaceae > JAYUUC01. The sequence continues at coordinate 3,886 of JAYUUC010000470.1, read as the reverse complement.
GAAATAGGCTTGGGCTCCCGCATCGAGGGCCTTGAGCGAGTCGCGGTAGTCGTCGTGACAAGAGAGGAACGCCAGCGGCAGCTCGCGGGTGCGTGCGTCGTCCCGGAGCAGCCGTAGCAGTCCCCAGCCGTCCATCCGGGGCATGTTGAGGTCAGCGATGACGAGATCGAACGGGTCGCGCAGTGCCGCTTGAAAGCCCTCGAGGCCGTCGCTCGCCGTGGTCACCGCGTAGCCGTGCTTGCGAAGGAGGGTGGAGAACATCTCGCACAGCGAGGCGTCGTCGTCGACGAGCAGCACGGCAGGACCGCCGCGCGTGACCTCGGAGAGCGGAAGGCTGTCGATCGCCGACCCGATCGCCGCCTCGCTCGGAACCTCGAACGGGGTCAGCGGCTCGTCTTCGCCGGTGGGACTGTAGCCGGTCTCGTCTCCGATCACCGGAGGAGGCTGGACTTCGATCACCGCGCTCGCTCCTGCGTCGGAGCTGCCGTGCATCTCGGTGAAGCTCCACTCGGCCGACGGCTGCGCGACCATCGAGACCAGCGCCTCGACCCCGGTGCGGCCGAGAAACCGGGCGGAGTCGAGCCTGCCGGCGACGAAGGCCGCGCTCCCCTCATCGGCCTGCCGCGGGTTGAGCAGCAACAGCCCCGTTCGAGCGGTGCGGCGAAGGTGTTCGACCATCGCGGTGAGCTGGACCGTGTCTGCACGGCCACGAACGGCGCCTGGTCGGCCGGGCAGCTGGACCAAAAGCTGCTTCACCTGGCCCACCCAGGCCCCCGGTCCGTCTTCTTCTGCGAGGAGCGCGACCACGCCCGTCCTCAACCCGGTCAGCAGCTCGCGGTCGCCAAGGCCGGTGCAGATCAGCGCCACCGGCAAGGTTGACAAGGTGACATCGCGCGCCAGCGCTTGTAGCAGCGCCGATACCTGCTCCGAGCGGACCTCATCGTGAATGAGAAGGAGATCCGGTCGCAGTTGCTTCAGCCCGCTGAGGACCTTCCGAGGCTCGGCCACGTAGCGAAGGAAGAGGCCCGCGTCGTTGAATGCCTGCGCGATGCGAGCGAGCAACGCACGATCACCGTCGACCGCGAGTACCTTCGGTTGCGCGGCCGTCATCGTCTGTGGGTCCTACCGTGAGTCGCCGTAGATGACCACGGTCCAAAGTTGATTTGGCCCGTAGTGGGCGCTGTCGACCCGAAGTGCGGCGAGACCCACCTGATCATTTCGCGGGTCGCCCAGATTTTTCGAGTCGACGATCAGCTCGGGTTCGCCGATGACGAAGACGTCCACCGAGATGCTGGCAAGCTCCTCGACCTCGGAAAAGACCTGATCGTGCAGGGAAGGGCCAGAGAGCGAGACCGACGGGTGGTCCTCGGCGATGGCACGGCGAAGGTGCTCGAGTGCCAGCCGTTCGAGGCCCGCATTTCGCTTGAGCGGCGGAAGCTTCAGCTGCTGGCGCCGGGACAGGATCACCCGGTACTCGAGCGGGCCGGGCTCCCCCGGATTGCGGGGACCTTCGTGGGACCGGGAATCATCGACGGGGAGCGCGAGGACCTCGGTGACGATCACTTCGGTGCGGTCGCCGCGCCGAGCGGTGCCAACCCCTATTCCCAATCGGGTAAACGCGGGGTCGAGCAAGGTCGACCGATGGCCGGGGCTGTGCTCGATCCCGAAGTGGGCAGCGAGAGGACCTCCCGCAAGTCCCAGATTCTCGCCTGCGCTGCGATAGCGGTAGCCGGCGCGGGTGAGTCGGCCCTTGAGGTCTACCCCCTCGGGGTCCACGTGAGCGAAGAAATGGTCCCGGCTCATCTGCTCGGCATAGGCCTGCGCCACCCGGTCGAGAACGGGTTCGCGCGTGAGGGCTCCGGCCCCCGCACCCCCGCGAAGGGCGTTGATCTTTCCAGCGAGAAGCACGCGCGCTTCTTCAGGTGCGACCGGCTCGAGCTGACGAGGAGCGGCGGAGCGGCCCGAGACGGCGCCGACCTGAACGAAGAAGAGGGCGACCACCTCGGGCCCGCGGTCGCCCCGAGCGATCACCTCGACCGTATGCTCGCCCGGGTCGGCAAAAGTGAGCATGGCGCAAAAGCCCTGCTCGGCCGACGCCTGGGCCACGACCTTGTCGACCTTGCCCGAGGGCCGGGTGACGTAGACGTCGGCTGCGCGCAGTCCCGAGACCAGCTCACCGCACAGGGGGCGGGGGAGGGGGCCGGGTCGGTCGAGGCGTCGGGCAAAAGGGCGGAGCGACGCCTTCCGGTTGGCGAAGAGGATGACGAGGGCGCTGGTGCCCGCTTCGCGGAAGGCGCCGATTCCGACGGCGGAAGTAGGTTCTTCGTTGAGGTCGGTCCGGGCCTGGATCGCCCGCTGCAGTTCTTCGCTGCCTCCTCGCAGCACCAATGCCCGGGGGGAGGGGTCGCAACCGTCGGCGGCCGAGACGGCTTCCGCCAGGTTGAGCAGCTCGGCAGCTTCGGCTGCAGAGGTGGCAAGGGCATTTCGGGCGACGGTACGGGCGGCGCGCTGGAGAGCTGGATCGAGGGATGGAGCGGTTCGACCGACGCGCTCGAATTCCTGAACAACGCGGCGCGAGGCCTGGGCCTCGAGTGCCTCGGGGGGGAGCACCCCAAGGAGAATGAGGAGCGGTGCGACGAGGAAGCTCATCCCGACAAGCGGAAGCGAAGCCGCGAGACCGTCCCTCGACCGAGTTTCTTGGCCAGACGTTCGCGAAGCTCGTCCTCGCGCCGACCCAGCTCTGAAGCCCAATGCATGCTCGACACCCCGACCACCAGGGTGGTGCCCTCAAGTGCCAAAGGGGTAGCGCTTCGAGCGATCGCTGGGCCCACCACGTCGTCCCATACCGGTTTGAGCTGACGGGCACGGCCGGTGGATCGCGCCACTTCGGCGAGCACGCCCGGGAGGAGATCCTTCAAAGAAGTCATGTCGCGTTGGGCCACGGTTGGATCATCTCCGATTCCGCGAGCCGGATGCCACTTCCCAAGACGAAAAAATCACGGGAGGGGTTTCGAGCCCCGCGGTCGGACCGAGCCCCGAGGCACAAGTGCTTGTCTCGTCGCTTGACAAGCCTGCCCGGAAATTCCTTCAATCTCGACGACTTTTCCTGACGTGTACTCCGGAGTCATTCCATGATTGCAGCCTCCTGCTCCCTTCGACTTTCCTCAGTCGTGGCCTTGGCGTTGATCGCCTCGGCCTGCTCGGGAAAATCTCCCCAGCCCGACGGCGGCACCACCAACCCCCCGCTCACGACCAGCTGCATCGAGACCAGCGACTGTCCCGACCCCAACCTGTTCTTCTGCAACAGCACGACGTCCAAGTGCGAGCCTTCCTGCCGGACCAAGGATCAATGCACCGCGGCGGTGCGGGGTCAGTTTGCGATCGACTTCTGCGACAACGGGCTTGGCTGTCAATGCGACGAGGGCAAGTGCGTCGGTTCGCTGTGCTCGTCGGACGCGGACTGCGGCGCGCAGGTTTGCCGCAACGGTCGCTGCAGTGAAGCGCCGGCCGCTTCGACGGTGGCTTCCTGTCAGATTACCCCCGACCTGCTGGTGATGCGCTCGGGTTCGAAGGCCACCTTCTCGGTCTCTGCGTGGGACGCGCAGCAGAAGCCGGTGGTGGTGAAGAGCGGCATCACCTGGTCCGCGGCCGCGGGCGGTCTGGTCACTGGCAGCGGGACGGAGGCGACGGCTCAGTTCACCGCGGGCGCGGTGACCACGGCCACTGGACCTTCCGACGCGGTTCAGGCCGCGGTAGGAACGGCGAACTGCAAGGCCAAGGTCCTGGTGCTCCCGGCCACCGTGCCCGCGAACAAGCTCGACGTCGAGGTCACGGACGAGCTCAGCGGCCGTCCGATCGATGGAGCCACCGTGATGGCCTCGGGACC
>JAYUUC010000469.1:0-4057 GCA_043755105.1 Myxococcales bacterium | reverse complement strand
CGATGCCGAAGTCGGTCAGCTTCACCGCCCCTTCGAACGAGACGAGGACGTTGTGGGGAGTGACGTCGCGGTGGACCAGCCCCAGCCGCTGCCCGTTCTCGGTGACCCGGTGCGCGTAGTGAAGGCCGCGCGCCACCTGGGCTCCGATGTGAGCGGCGAGCAGCGGAGCCATCGGGGCGCGCTGCTCGGTGGCCCGGCGGCGCACCTCGAAGAGCGAGTGGCCGCGGACGTACTCCATCGCCAGGTAGTAGCTGTCCTCGTGCTTGTCGAAGTCGAAGATCTGCACCAGGTTGGCGTGATTCAAACGCGAGGCCACCCGCGCCTCGGCGATGAACATGTCGATGAAGTTCTGGTCGCTGGCGAGGAAGGCGCGAATGCGCTTGATCACCACCTCTTTTTCGAAGCCTTCCGGCCCCCGCACCGAGCAGAGATAGATCTCGGCCATGCCGCCTTCGGCCAGCTTGTGGCGGACGACGTACCTGCCGATCGGTGAGCCGGGAGCGAGGCTCAAGGTCGGGCAGCGGGGCTGGGGTCGACGCCGAAGAACACCTTGTTCAGCTTGCTGGGCAGCACCTCGACAGTGCGGGTGATTCGCTTGCCATCGCTGACGAACGCGCAGCGGTGGGTGGTGGCGGTCATCAATTGATCCGGCAGCGGGGTCTCGCCGAGTTCCCGGTCGTCGCAGCTCACCTTGCCCCAGCTGCTCCGCGCCGGAGGAACGAAGCGCACGGTGGCCATCTTCACCACGGTCGACTCGGGGTTCCGCCGGTCGTCATTGCTTCTGCTGCGCTCGTCTCCGCTTCGGGTCGGGAGTGGCCGCAGCACCACCTCCTTGACCACCGAGCCGCGTGTTCCCACCTCGAGCGGCTGTTTCCACACCCCGAACCCGCGCTTCTGCAGCCGGAGCACTGGACGTGACCCCGGCTCGAGCTCGAGCTTCAGCGGGGTGCTGCCTTGCGAGACGCCGTCGAGGCTGACCTGAGCCTCGGGAGGCTTACTGGTCACCAGCACTTGGACCTTGGCGGGCCCGTCGCGCACCTCGGGCTGAACAGGCGCGACCCCCTGCGGGACCGGAGGCGGGGGGACCGGCGCGCGATCTCGGACCAGGGCCAGCGGGGGAAGCGCCCGAACTCCCTGGGCGGGCACATCTACCTGGGTGGCGTGGTCCCGGAAGCCGGGGAGCGAAAACACCAGCGGATAGCGGCCCACCGCAGCGCGGGGCAGCTCGCAGGGCGTCTTTTCGTCGAGCAGCCGCCCATCGAAGCGCACCGACGCCCCGGCCGGTTCGGTGACCACGAGCACCCGAGCGAACTGCTGGGTCCCCGAGGAGTTCTCCCGCTGCGCCCACCAGCCCAGGGTCGCCACGGCCACTGCCCCGCCCAGCGCCAGGGCCACGAAGCGCAGTCGGGCCCGAGACGAAGCCGGGGTACGCAGGCTCTGGGTGTCGACCCGCTTCAGCTCGAGCTCGGTGCCGATGCCCACTTCACTGCTCGGAAAAGCCCTTCCCGCGAGCAGGGCGCTGCGGTGGTCCGAGAGGGTACGCGGGTCGAGCACCGTGGCAGGGTCGGCGGCAGTCCCCTGAACTCCCTGCGACCGGCTCTGCGAATGCTTCTGCTGAACCGAGGGCGGTTCCTCGTCCTTCGAGCGAGAGGAATCGAGTTCGTCGACCAGCACCCGGCCCTCGACGGCTTCGCGGGCGAGACGCTCCGCGTAGACCTGGCGCATGAACGCCCCCAGGTTCGCGGAGGACGCGGGCAGCTGGTGAAGTCGCAGCCAGTCTTCGAGCGCGCTGCGCAGCTCGGACGCGTGGAGGTAGCGGTCTTCGGGGCTGCGGGCCAACGCCTTCATCACGATCGCGTCGAGGTCTTTCGGTAGCCTCGAGTTGACCTCGGACGGCGGCGCCACCTGGCATTCGGTGACCGCGTTGAGGGTCATGATGTCGTTGCCCCGCTTGAACAGCCGGGTCCCGGTCAGCAGCTCGTAGAGCACCACCCCGAGCGCGAAGATGTCGCTGCGCCGATCGAGCCGCTTTCCCGAGGCCTGCTCGGGAGACATGTACGAGTACTTCCCCTTCAGCACCCCGGAGCGGGTTTCCGTGGCCTGGTCCGCCGCCTTGGCGATGCCGAAGTCCACGACCTTCACCGCGCCGTCGAAGGAGATGATGATGTTCTGGGGCGAGATGTCGCGGTGGACGATTCCCAGCGGCTTTCCGCTGTGGTCGGTCTTGCGGTGCGCGTAGTCCAGACCGGCGCTGGCGTCGCTGACGATCCGGCACACCAGCGGCACCGGCAGCTCGGTGTTCTTCGATTCGGCCCGCTTCCACACCCGGCGCACGTCCTCGCCGTGGATGTATTCCATCGCGATGAAGTAGCTGTCGTCCTGCGCGCCGAGGTTGAAGATCTGGACGATGTTCGGGTGGTTCAACCGCGCTGCGATGCGGGCCTCGTCGAGGAACATCTGGATGAACTCGGCGTTCTCCGCGAGGTGCGGAAGAATCCGCTTCACCACCAGCAGCTTCTCGTCGCCGTGCACCCCGCCCTGGCGGGCGAGGTAGATCTGGGCCATGCCGCCGGTGGCGAGGCGCTTGAGCAGCTGGTAGGTGCCGTAAGTCTCGACTGACACGTGGTTGTTTCGACAGCCTGCAGCGAATGCAGGTCGCGCCGCTCGCCGGTATCCAACCGTAAAATCGTATACTTACACGCGAGGAGGGTCAAACCCTGCCTGGGCGGGCGAAGAGGTTCTAGCGGTTCTGGCGAATCGAGCGTCGGGCGCGGGTCTCGCGCATCAGCCCCTCGAGCTCGTCGAGGGCGCGGGTCAACACCGGCATCAACGCACGCTCGCGGTCCACCTTGTCGAAGAGCTCGAGAATCGAATCGACTTGCGCCTGGATCTCCTCGGCGCGCTCCACCGAGATCCGGCGCAGCAGCATGTCGGCGCCGGACTCGACCAGCACCCGAACGACGGCGTCGCGGGACTTGAGCGGTTCGTGCTTCCGCTCGCCACCGCCTTGAATCACCCGCAGGCCGGGGCGCGCGGCGGCGGGCTTGGCCGCCAGATGCGGAACGGGGCGTTCGGCGGCCGGAGGGGCGAAGGGAAGCTCCAGCTGCCGCGAATCGTGCTCCGGTCTGTCACCCAAGTTCGAACCCTCCGAAAGTCCAACCATAGCCGCGCCGGTGCTGAAGAGAATTCCTTCGCCAGTGCTACGAGGTGCTTCGGACCTGTAGCAGATTGATGTCGCGAAGGAGCCCCGGGGCCGATTTTCCGGCCTCCGGGGCGCTTGGCGCAACAGCAAAGCGGAGGGTCCGGAGTCTTACGGACACGCCTTGCGGTACTTGATCGACAGCTTCGCTCCCGCGGGAGGCATCGGATTGAACACCACCTGGTTGGCTGCGGCGTCGTAGCTCCAGCCCGAGGTAGCGACCGCGCCGTTCACGGTCACCCCCAGCGTTCCAGCGTCAGGTTTGGCAGAGAGAGCGAAGTGGTCCTGCGGTGAGAACGCCTGGTTGGCGACGGTCTGAAGGATGGGGGCGTAGTCGGCCTCGCAGATCGACAGCACCGAACCGCCGGTCTTCTGGGCCGCTTCGGCGTAGCGGGTGCCGCTGCCTCCTGCAGTCGCGCAGGTGGCACTGGTGGGGGCAATCGCGAACACCGTCGCCCTCCCAGGCTGGTTCTGGCCCTTGCGGTCCTTGAGGAAGCGAACGTAAGTCTCCACGTCGTCGGGAGAGTGGTCGTCTTCATCGCTTACGAACACCACCGCCAGCGCGGCCTCGTCGCGGAGGAAGCCGAGATTCCCGTCGTTGGCGAGTGCCGTGCGCGGGTCGTCGGCCTTGTCCACCAGCGGCGAGGTGAGCGCGCGGCGCACCGCCTCGAGACCCTTTTCGACGTAAGCGCACTGGCCGACATTGACGTTCTGCTGCAGGGCTACCGCCAGGTTGGGCGTGGCCTGAGTGAGCAGCCGGGGAGCGCTGTTGTCGGCGGGGAAGAACCGGCCCGCCTCTCCGCCAAGCGCGCCGCCCGGGCAGGCGCCACTTGCGGGCTCGACCCCGGTGGTGGTGAC
>JAYUUC010000468.1:0-4063 GCA_043755105.1 Myxococcales bacterium | reverse complement strand
TTCGACTTCGAGGTGGCCACCGGGCTCGAACTACCTCCAGGAGTCGGCCTCTACGACCGAAAGCGACCGTTCCTGCGGATTGTCCACGAGTCGGTGGTCGACCCCACGGTGATGCGCTGGGACCGCCGCCACACCTTGATCAGCGAGCTGCGCCAGTACTTTGCCTACGCCGACCAGCCCTCGAGCGGGTGGATCGACGCTCGCTACCAGTTCCTGAAGGAATTCGGCTGGAACGATTTCTGGTTGAAGAGCCGGGTCCACTTCGCCTGGGGACCGTCGAGCTTCCACGACGACCTCTCGGTGGGCGAGTTCCTCCGCGCGCTCTTCGGCAATCAGTTCGTTCCATCTGCGGCGAACCTTCAGCTCGAGTACCGGGTCTCGTTCGCCCGCGACCTGATCAAGCTCAGCCTCTTCCACGACCTGGTGGTGATGGCGCTGCCGCAGCGGGCCGACAACAAGCTGCTCCCCCGCCTCGCCAACGGCTTCGGCCCCGGCGCGCACTTCCTCGTTCAGGACCTGTTCCAGCTCGACGCCTACCTGGCGTTCGGCTTCCGCGGAGACGGCGAGTTCGGCACCGCGCTGTCGGTGCAAATCCAGAAGGCTTTCTAAACCAGGGTTCGTCAATCTCGATCACCGACGGCCGGGAGTCGAGGGGGCGCACTGGCGATTCCCTCGCATCCGCTGACGCTACACTCGGGACGAACGGATGCGGCGTCCGTTCGAGAATCGTGCTCGTCCGTATAGATTTAGGTGACGCGGACGCCGTCAGAGGTCAAGCGTCCGCGTCGTCTGGGTGATTGCTGCGTTCAACCGGCGTCGCTGATGATGATCTCGACGCGCCGGTTGTTGGCCCGGTTCTCGGCAGTCTTGTTGTCGGTGAGCGGCTTGCTCGAGCCCATGCCTACCGCGCTGATCTTCTCGCTCGCGACGCCCTTGCTGACGAGGTAGTTGCGCACCGCGGTCGCCCGGTTGAGCGAGAGCGGCTGGTTGGTGCTGTCCGAGCCCATGCTGTCGGTATGGCCCTCGACCACCATCTTCTTGTTTCCTTCCTGGGCCTTGAGCGCCTCGGCGACCTGGTCCAGCTTGGTCATCGCGGTGTTGAGCAGGGCGTACTTCCCCGAAGCAAAGAGCACGCTCCCGGAGAGGGTAATCACCACCCCGCGGGCCTCTTCCTTCACTGCGGCGATCGCCGCCAGGTCCTTCATCGCACCGGCCAGCTTGGCCTCGGCGGACATCCGCGCCTGCTTCTCGGACTCGAGCTGGGCGGTGGTCTTTTCCAGCTCCTTGCTCGTGGCAGAGTTGGCGTTCTTCAACTCCGCGGTAGCCGCGGCGTTGGCGTTCTTCATCTCCGCGGTGGCCGCGGTGTTGGCGTTGCGCTCGGCGAGAAGCTGCTCGCGCGTGGCAGCAAGCTCGGCCTGGGTGGCCTTCACCTGGCTGTCGCGGATCACCACGCCCGCTTTGACGGCGGCGGCGACCTGGAGTCGGTCCTGCTCGGTGCGGGCCTTGGCGTCGGCGAGCTGCACCTTGCGCTGGGCGATGTAGGCATAGTCGCGACATTGCAGGCTGTCGCCGTGCTCTTCGAATTCCTTATCGGCCTTGTCGAGCGTCTTCTTCGCCTCGTAGAGGTCGGTGGGGGTGAGCTTGGCGGCGAGGCCCGTGCTCGAGCTGGCGTAAGCGTTGCGGGCTTCGACCAGCTGTCCGGGCGCAACGGTGGCGCAGCTGCTGAACAGGCCGGCGAGGGTGAGAGCGGCAAGGATCTGGTTCTTCATCGTGAAGGTCTCCGGAAGGCGAAGGATAGGAAAGGGGTTCAAGGAGTGCCCCGGGACTGAACGGCCTTCAGGTCTTCAGCGGCCTTGACCGCGTCGCTGTGCATCTGCGCCTCACGGGCCAGCGCGAGGGCCAGCTCGGAGTCGGCTTCGGCGCGGGCAAGCACCAGCACTGCGCGCTCGTCACCGTTCTCGGCCATCTTCTTCGCGGTCACGGTCTGGTCCTTGGCGAGCTGAAGATGCAGCTTCGCTGTCGGCACGTTTGTCGCACCGACCTCTTCCGCGCTGCGGATGCTCGCCTCGGAGTGCTCGAGCCGTTCGGGGGGAATCTTCACAGAGGCACAGGCGGTCAAACAGACCATCGCCAGAGGCAGCGCCAGGTGTTTCTTCATGGGTCTTTCCTTGTGGGAAGTGGAAGGAGGGAACGCCAAGGCCGAACAGCACCATGATCGTCGTCTAGGGCCATCCATAGGGTTCGGACAACCCAAAGCACAGAAACAACCTTAAACTATCGTTTCAGGGACCTGCGAACTGTTTCTTACCCACCAGCGCAGGGGCCCGACCTGACAGATTCTGGACGCTGCCGGGTCAATGGCTGCAGAACACGGGCTCAGCGAGCGCCGGCTTCACCCGCGCTTCCGGCACCAGCGTCGAAGAGACCAGCGCCTCGAGCAGGTGATTGCGATTTTCCTGAATCAGCGACGGGTTCTGGCAATCATGAAGGGTGCGGTAGTAGCCGAGCGGAGGCAGCACCAGCTCGAGCTCGGCCAGCTCCGAGAGCTTCAGCTTGGCCAGCGGCCGGCGAAACAGATCGGTGGCAATTGCCTCGACGCCGATCACCCCTTCGGCGACCTCGATCGCCGAGAGGTCGTAGGCAATCAGCTGGTCCTTCTGCAGCATCGATCGAATCTTGTCGGCGGCCACCCATAGCTGCAACCCCGGCTCGGCGCCGATTCTTCGCGCCAGGCGACGCGCGAACAGGGCCTCACAGCGGCCACCGCCCTCGACGGGCTTCTGAAACAACTGCATCAGCAGCCGCCAGTGCCAGCGCAGTTTGCTCTCCCGGGGCTGACGGAAAAAGTCCTCGCACCCGAACCCCGAGAGGTAGAGCGCGAGCAGGTCCTGCGGGAGCACAGAGAACTGGGGGCGCGCGTAGGCGATTTTTCGATCTTCCTTGCTGGCAAAGTGCCCCACCCGCGCGTTGGCGAGCGCGCCCTCGACATCGGTCCGGAGCAGCCGCTCGAGGTCGAGCTCGCTCTCCAGCGGAGGCAGCTGGTTGGCCCCATAAAGATAGACGAGGGGAAGGGTGACGCCGGCGAGCCCGAGCAGGAACAAACCTATCCAGAGCAGGCGCCTCACAGTGACAGGCAGCCTACCACCTATGGCGGGAACGACAGTTCGGGTTAGAACCCAGTCGCATGAGCGACTGGCTAGAAGCCCCCATCATCGAGAGCAGCTCGGCCGCCGACGGCCTCTACCACCTCGCCCTGGACGTTGCCGGCACCGGCCTCTCCACCAGCCATACGCTGGCCGGTCAGTACGTGAAGCTCTCGCTCGAAGGCAAAGGGGAGGGCTATTTCGCGATCGCCTCCGCACCCGGTCGCGGCGAGCGCTTCGATTTTCTGATCAAGACCGGCTCGCCTCTCGCCGATGCGCTGTGCCAGCTCCCGCTTCAGGGCCGGGTGAGGCTCACGGCGGCAGCGGGAAAGGGCTTCCCAATCGCTGCGGCGCGCGGAAAGAACCTGCTCCTCTTTGCCACCGGTTCGGGCATCAGCGCGGTGCGCTCGGCGATCGAGCAGATCCGCACCGAGCGGGACCTCTACGGAGAAGTGACCCTGTTCTTCGGCGCGCGAACGCCGTCCGCCTTTGCGTACTTGCAGGAATTGGAGCGCTGGGAACAGTCCCGCATTCGCATCGTCCGCACCGTCAGCCAGCCCGGCAACACCGGATGGCAAGGTCTGGTGGGCTACGTGCAAGCCCACCTCTCCGAGGTGAAGGTCGACAACACCCTCGCGCTGCTGGTGGGCCAGAAGACGATGGTCCAGGGCGTCACCGAGGCGCTGCAGAAGCGCGGCCTGGCGAAAGAGAACATCTTCCTCAATTTCTAGGCGGCGAGTCCGAAAGCTGGGCCCCACTTGTCGTGGCCTCGAAGGAGGAAAGGCCTCGAGCGTCAGTCGATGTGCAGCAGTTCCTCCGCGTGGACGTTGCGGTCGCTGCCGACGAGGAACGAGCCGAGCGTCGTGATCACCTTGACCGCGCGCTTGTTCTTGAACAGCACCTCCTCGTATCGGACCTTG
>JAYUUC010000467.1:0-4065 GCA_043755105.1 Myxococcales bacterium | reverse complement strand
GTCTGCGACACTCCCTTCGGGTCGCCAGCTTCGCACCGAGGGGGGCCATATCCGGGTGGTCGCGGGGCGGCTCCAGGGCCCGGTGAGGTCCTCTCCTCGAACCAATGACCTGGAGCTTCCGCTGCTTCTCGATGGGCCGGGACAGATGCACCCTCAAACAGGCTGGACGGTGAGCCTCAGTTCGACCGCGATGGCTCACGGAGTGCAACTTGCGCTTCCTCGCCCGCCGGCTTCCCTGGTCGTTCGGCAGCGGAGGGCCGGAGATCGCCTTGGTCACCGCAAGCTCCAGGATGTGCTGGTGGACCGCGGAGTGCCCCGAGAAGAACGCGACCGATTGCCGGTGATCTGCGAGGCCGGCGGCGCCATCCTCTGGGTGGTGGGCATCTGGCCCGCCTCACCGGAAACTTCGCCCGGGGTGGCTTATCTTCGGGCGATTCGAACCGAGCCGACCGAGCGCGCGGGCGGGCCGAAAGCTATTGAGTAATCCATGTAAATAAGTCGGGGGCGTTGAGGTGTTGCTGCTAGCGTCCCGCTTTTCTATATTGATGGAACCTGAATCAAACCTGAATGACCAAAGAATCCATGGACTTAGGCCTAACCCTAGCCCCTCGAAAGGGAGTTTGACCCTTGCGCTCCTATAAAAACATCGGCCTCTGGGTCCTCCTGCTCGTTTTGTTCGGAGCATTTTTTCAATACTTCCGCCACACCACCGAAGAGGTACAGGACGTGTCGTTCACGTCTTTCCTCACCAAGGCCGAAGACAAGAAGGTCCCCGCGGTGTCGATCAAGGGGAACACCTACTCCGGCACGTTCAGCGACGACAACGTGAAGTTCCGCACCACCGGCCCGGTGGCCGACCCGGCGCTGATCGAAAAACTTCACAACAAGGGCGTCGACGTCACCTACGAGAACACCGAGGGCAACAGCCTCTGGGTCACCATCCTCAGCCAGTGGATGCCAGTGGTGTTCCTATTCTTGTTCTTCATCTTCTTCATGCGCCAGCTCCAGGGGAGCGGCGGCAAGGCAATGAGCTTCGGGAAGTCGAAAGCCAAGCTGCTCTCCGAGAGCCACAACAAGGTGACCTTCGCCGACGTCGCCGGCATCGACGAATCGAAGGAAGAGCTGGAAGAAATCATCGCCTTCCTCAAGGACCCGAAGAAGTTTACCAAGCTGGGCGGACGTATTCCCAAGGGCGTATTGATGATGGGGCCTCCGGGCACCGGGAAGACGTTGCTGGCAAGGGCGGTCGCGGGCGAGGCCGGCGTCCCGTTCTTCTCCATCTCGGGCTCGGACTTCGTCGAGATGTTCGTCGGCGTGGGCGCATCTCGCGTCCGCGATCTCTTCGAGCAGGGCAAGAAGAATGCTCCCTGCATCATCTTCATCGATGAGATCGACGCGGTCGGTCGTCATCGCGGCGCTGGCATGGGCGGCGGTCACGACGAGCGCGAGCAAACCCTCAATCAGTTGCTCGTCGAGATGGACGGCTTCGAGTCCAATGACGGGGTGATCCTGATTGCCGCCACCAACCGACCGGACGTACTCGACCCTGCGCTGCAGCGGCCGGGCCGGTTCGATCGCCGAATCGTGGTGCCCCGTCCCGACCTCCGCGGACGTCTGGGAGTTCTCAAGGTCCACACCAAGCGGGTGCCACTGTCGCCCGAAGTCGAACTCGAAACCATCGCTCGGGGAACGCCCGGAATGACCGGCGCTGACCTCGAGAACCTGGTCAACGAGGCTGCGCTGTTTGCTGCTCGTCAGAACAAGGAACGGGTCGATAACTCCGACTTCGAGGCCGCCAAGGACAAGGTGTTCATGGGCCCGGAACGTCGGTCGATGATCATGACCGAGAAAGAGAAGCGGAACACCGCTGTTCACGAGGCGGGTCATGCGCTTCTCGGCAAGCTTCTGCCCGGCTGCGACCCGGTCCACAAAGTGACCATCATTCCCCGTGGCCAGGCGCTCGGCTTGACCTGGTCCTTGCCTACCGAGGACCAGCTCAACCACTACAAGAAGGAGCTCCTCGACGACATCTCGATGATGCTCGGCGGCCGAATTGCCGAACAGCTGGTGTACGACGAGATGAGCGCCGGCGCTTCCAACGACATCGAACGGGCCACGGCGATTGCCCGCGCGATGGTGTGCAAGTGGGGCATGAGCGAGAAGCTCGGGCCTCTGTCCTTCGGAAGCGGTCAGCAGGAGGTCTTCCTCGGCCGCGACTTCTCCAACGGCAAGGACTACTCGGAAGACACCGCGCGGCAAATCGACGCCGAGGTCCACGACATCATTCTCGGCTGCTACGACAAGGCCCGGTCGGTGCTCACCGAGAACAAGCAGACCCTGCTCCGGCTCACCGATGCGCTGGTCGAGTACGAGACCCTCGAGGCCGAAGACCTCAATGTCCTCATCCAGGGCGGTCAGCTCACCCGCGAGAAACCGATTCCCCGGGTCAATGCGCCGCCGCCGAAGCAGGACAAGCAAGACAAGCCGGGCAAGCGCCAGATTCTCGACGCCCTCAGCGGTCTGTCCGAGCCCGAGAAGGCCTGACCGTCGGCCTTGATTCTCGCGCGCGCCGCGTGCGCCGACCTTGCTGAAGATTTGGAGCTCGCGCTCATTCGTCTGGCGATGCCGGCGAGTGCGCGCGAGTACCTTTTGGAGAAGCTGCCGCAGCTGCAGGTGCTGCTGAGCGGTCTGGAAAAAGCGGACGGGGTCTTTCTCAAGGGCCTGGCCGATCGCTCCACTGCCGTCGGCCGGGAGGAGTTTCCCTTCTTCACCTCGGGAGACTTCCGTAAGCGCCCGGGCGTGGCGTTGCTGGCGGGACGACGCGACCAGTTCGAACGCCTGGTCTTCCTCGCGCGCTCGGAAGAAGGCCGGTCCGGTTTGGCAGATGCGCTCGCCGCTCTGCTGCGCTCTCATCAGGCGCCTGCCGCATTGCAGCTAGGAGAGCGGCGATTCGAGTTCGGGACCCGGACCTACGTGATGGGGGTGGTCAATGTGACCCCCGACTCTTTTTCCGACGGAGGTCGCTACTTCGAGTCCGAAGCGGCGATTGCACACGGGTTGGCCCTGGTGGAAGCGGGTGCGGACATTCTCGACATCGGAGGCGAATCCACCCGGCCGGGCTCTCAACCGGTCAGCGAGGCAGAGGAGCGGGAAAGGGTGCTCCCGGTGCTCGAAGGCCTCCGTCGCCGGACGGCGGTGACGCTGTCGATCGACACCACCCGCTCCGGGGTGGCGGAAGCCGCGATCCGCGCGGGTGCAACCCTGGTCAACGACATCAGCGGCTTTCGCTTCGACCCTGAGCTCCCCCGGGTGGCCGCGCGCGCGGGCGTCGCTTGCTGCGTGATGCATCTGAAAGGGGTGCCGGCGACGATGCAGCAGGCGCCCCGTTACGAGGACCTCGTCGCCGAGGTGGTGGAAGGGCTGAGCCAGTCGATCGCGACGGGGCTCGCCGCGGGTGTGGGCCGGGACCGCCTGCTGGTGGACCCGGGCATCGGTTTCGGAAAGACCGCGGGCCACAATCTCTTCTTGCTGCGAAGGCTTCGGGACCTACGCGTTCTCGGGCTTCCGATCCTGGTGGGGCCGAGTCGAAAGGCGTTCATCGGCAAGCTCACCGGGGACAAGGCCGCAGCCGATCGGGATGCGGGCACGCTGGGGGTTCTTTCTGCGCTGGCGATGACCGCGGGCGCCGACATCGTCCGGGTTCATGATGCCGGCCAGGCCCGGGACGCGCTCGCCCTCGCTGAAGCGATTCGCCAAGCCAGGGACGGCGGAGAACTGTTTGCTTCAGGGCAAGGGGGCACTTTCCCTGGGCAGGAGTGATTCCACCAGAGCGGTTTACCCTCCCGGGCTTGCGGGTATAAGGCTGACATTTCGCAGGGCAGGTCCCAGCTTCCCCTCGCACGGCCAACAGGCGGAACAGCAAATGGCGTTCAAGCTGAAAGAGGTCCCGAAGGAAACTCCGAAGGCGGTCCCGGCGGCGCAGAAGCTGTTTGGAACCGACGGGGTTCGAGGGGTGGCCAACGTCTTCCCGATGACCGCCGAAGTGGCGATGCAGCTCGGGCGAGC
>JAYUUC010000466.1:0-11694 GCA_043755105.1 Myxococcales bacterium | reverse complement strand
CTGGTTGATGGCGCTCTTGCGCACCGCCAGGTAGGCCTCCAGCCCGGCGAGTGACTGGTTTCCAGAGCTAGTGACCTGCACCGTGGCGCGGGTATTGGTGGCGTCGTAAAGTGCGACGCTTCGCAGCCCCGCGAGGCCGGCGTTGCCAGCCGGCGGCGAGAAGATCTCGACCTGACCGTTTTGCTCGAACACCGTTCCGGTGGTGCTCGGGCAACACTGGAAGGCGGTCCACAGCGAAGGGTTGATCGCATTGTCGTTGAAGTCGTCGACCAGGGTGCCCAGCTTGGCGAGGCAGCCGCTGCCCGCGACACAGCCATACCCGGCAGCGCACTGAGTGTTGTTGGTACAACTGGTGCCGCAGGCGGAACTGATTCCGCTGCAGGCATAGGGGGCACAACTGGGCACCCCGATCGCTCCCGCTGGGGCAAGGTTGCACTGGCCGGTGGCGCAGGTGTCACAGGACCCCGCGCAGGCGCTGTTGCAACAGCTGCCGTCGACGCAGAACCCGCTGAGGCACTCGATCGGCAACGCGCAGCTGCTCCCCGCACTCCTGCGCGCCACGCAGATCGACGCGTTGCAGTAGGCCGATGGGTCGCAGTCGCCCGAGAAAGTACAGCTGCTCTGGCAACGGTCGGGGCCGGGGCCGGCACACCGATAGGGTTTGCAGAGCACGCTCGCGGTGTTGGCCGCCGCCCGGGTGCAGCTGCCCCGGGAACCGGAAAGATTGCAGGTCTCGCAAGGCTGACCGCAGGCGGTGTCGCAACAGACCCCGTCAGGGCAAAACCCGGAGGCGCACATGCTGCCTGACAGGCACGAGGTGCCCAGCGCTTGCCCCGGAACGCACAGCTGACCGTTGCATTGGTATCCGCTGGCGCAGCTGCCCGAGCCGCTGCAACTGGTCGAGCAGTCGCTGCTCAGTCCGTCGCAGGTGTAGGGTGCGCAGGAACCGTGGCCCGGACTTCCGGCGGGAGCAGGCCGGCAGCTGCCCTGGGCATCGGCCACGTCGCAGGCCTGGCACGGCGCCCCACAGAGCTCGTTGCAGCAGCGGCCGTCGGTGCAGAAGCCCGAGGCACACTGCGAAGCCCCCAGGCACACGGCGCCTAGCGCCTGCGAGCTGGGTCCTGCGTCTGAGGAGAGGTCGGGCAATTTCACGGTGAGGGGGGTGGCGGTATGGGCCAGCAGCTTGACGGTGGCGCTGGCTTTCGACACCACCGCGTCCCCTTTGAACGCGAAGGCATCGACCACCAGCTCTACCCCCGCCGGGGTCGCTGGACCGGAGAGGAAGTTGAAGCTGACCGGAAAGGGGTGCAGTTCGCTGGCGTGGAGCAGCTCCGAGCCAAGAAGCTTCAGGTCCGAGGTCCGGGAGACGTCGACCCGAAGCGAATCGAAGTCGGCAGGCGCGGTGAGCGACCCCTCGACGATTAGATGCAGCCCTGAATCGGACCGGGTACAGCCGACCCATGCTGCCGCCACGGTGGCACAGAGCAACCAGAGTCTAAATGAAGGGTAGGGGCCAGCGGACACCGGGAGACTCTATCCGGCCTGACCGCCAAGTGCCGGGGGAGTCTGCACCGGTTGAGGATTTGTGGGGCGGCCCCTCGACTGGCTCGGGGTGAACGGGCCGATGGCCTTGAGGTGAAGGTGACTGCGGCGGCTCAAACCTTGAATTAAGACACAGGTGCGCTCTTCGGCAGCTGGATGCGGAACAAGGTGCCTTCGGCCTGAGTCGAGCTCACGGTGATGGTTCCTCCGTGGGCGAGGACGATCTGCTGAACGATGTACAGCCCCAGCCCCAATCCCGAGGGGGCCCTGGTTGCGCTGGAGCTTCCACGGCGGTAGGGCTCGAAGATCCGCGGAAGCACCTCGACCGGAATCGGCGCGCCGTCGTTCTCGTTGTGTACGCTGAGCTCGGCGGCTTCTCCGAGGTCTTTGACCGAGAGGGTAATCGCGCTGCCGTCGAGGCAGTAGTGGAGCGCGTTGTCGGTGAGGTTGGAGAGCACCTGGCTGAGCCGGTCAGGGTCCCATAGTCCCTCGCAGATGCCCGACTCCTTGAACACCAGCGGCTGGTGGGGAGAAACCACCTGCAGCTCTTCGAGCACCGATTTGCAAAGCGCGTTGAGCTGGGTGCGCTGGGGCGCAATCGGCAGACCTGCGCCGGTGCGGCTACGGGTAAAGTCGAGCAGGTCGCGAATCATCCGCAACATGCGAGACCCGCTGTTGGAGATCAGCGACACCATCTTCAGATCGCGATCGCCGAGGCTGGCGCGCCGCAGCAGCAAGCTCGCGGAGCTGATGATCACGCTCAGAGGGTTGCGCAAGTCGTGGCCAACGATACCGATCAGCTCCTCGCGGAACTGTGCCATCTGCTGGGCTTCGCGCTGAGCCTCCTCGGCTTGAAGCCGGGCGCGGTGTTCGCGGACGATCATGTTGAGGTCGTTGAGCGCCGAGGCCACCAGGCTCACGAAGGTGGAGAGGACCTCGCTCAGCTCCTCCGACAGCGGGTGCTGAAAGTACGCCACCAGGACTGCCGCCAGCTCGGGGCCCACCAGCAGCGGGAAGGAAGCGCAGGCGACCACCTTCTCGCGCGCGACCCACTTCTGGTCGAAGCGAAGATCTCCCACCAGGGTATTGGAGATCAGCGGCTGCTGGCTCCGCGCCACTGCCGCCACCACCCCGGGGTCCAAATCCCGGTCGAGTGAGCGCCGCGCCGGCTTCACCTCTTCGTCGAGTGGCCCGCCACCGTCCCACAGCTTGAGGGCATTCTTGTTCGGGTCGAAGCTCCAGACGCGGGTGAGAGAGGACCCGAAGCCGGTGACGAAGGTGTCGACCACCACGTCGAAGAGCGACTCCCGGGACTGTGAACCCAGCTTTGCCGCTCCCTGGGTCGACGCCTTCAGGTAGCGGGTCTGCTGCAGCTGTCGCTCCAGCTCGACCCGTTCGCTGACGTCGCGGATCGCCGCCACGAAGAGGTCGCCGCCTTCGACCGGAAGCGCGGACAAGGTCAGCTCGACCATCAGCTCGGTTCCGTCGCGCCTCAGCACCGGAAGGCTGATCGCCCGCCCCAGCAGCTTGGGCTGGTGGGTCGCGGAAAACCGTTGCATTCCCTGCCGATGGGCCTCTCGCATCCTTCCGGGGATGATCAGCGAGAGCGATTGCCCCACCAGCTCCGACGCGCTCCACCCCAGCAGCCGTTCGGCGGCGCCGTTGATGTAGGTGACGTTGTTCTGGTCATCGGCCGCAATGATCGCGTCGGCAAACGTATCCAGAACACGCCGGTAGTCGAATGAGAACAATCCGGTCGACCTCTGAAAGCGGAAATCTAACGCCTTTGACACGCCCGGTTCCAGCTTGAGCTACAACCCCGGGGTGAGGTTTCTCGGCATCGGTGAGCACCACGACCTCGGCGACATGTACCTGCGGCTCCTCAAGCAGGGGCACGAGGTCAAGGTGTACGTCGAAGACCTCCTTTCACAAGATGTCCTCGCCGGACTGGTACCGCGGGTGGAGGACTGGCGCCCCGAACTGGACTGGATTCGCCAGGTGGGGGACGAGGGGATCGTCCTCTTCGAGGGAGCGTCGATGGGCGCTCTCCAGGACGAGCTTCGGGCTGAAGGCTTCCGGGTGATCGGCGGAGGCGCCTATGGCGATCGCCTCGAGGGCGAGCGTGCCTATGGTCAGGAGGTGATGCGCAGCATCGGTCTACGCACCGCCCCCACCCATTCCTTCACCTCGTTTGCCGAAGGCGAAGCGTTCGTTCGTGAACGTCGCCGGCGATACGTCTTCAAGATGAACGGTGCGGGCTTCGCGTCGTTCCGCACCTATATCGGTGAGCTTGACGACGGCGAAGACCTGCTGGCGATGCTCGCGGTGCAGCGGGCGAGCTGGCCTTACCCCGAGGCCCCGGACTTCGTGCTGATGGAGCACCGAACCGGGGTGGAGATAGGGGTAGGGGCCTACTTCGACGGCCACCAGTTTCTCACGCCCGCGTGCCTCGACTGGGAACACAAGCGCTTTTTCCCCGGGGACCTCGGCGAGCTCACCGGCGAGATGGGAACCCTGGTGACCTATCAGGACAGCGCGCATTTCTTCGAGAAGACCCTGGCGCCGATGAAGGACTTGCTCGAAGCCAATGGCTACGTCGGTTACATCAATCTCAACACCGTGGTGAATGACGACGGGGTGTGGCCGCTGGAGTTCACCTGCCGCTTCGGCTACCCGGGTTTCGCGATTCTCGAGCCGCTTCACCGCGAGGGCTGGGGCGGGTTGCTCGCCCAGCTGGTCAGCGGACGAGGAGGTTCGTTTCCCGTCCATCCGGGGTATGCGGTGGGAGTGGTGCTCACGGTGCCGCCCTTTCCCTACTCGGCCAATTACGACCGTCTCTCGCGCGGGGCGCCGATTCTTTTTCGCCCCGGGCTGACCGATGCAGACCGAGAGCACCTCCACCCTGGAGAGGTCTCGACCCGCGGCGGCCAGCTGGTGACCAGCGGCAACGTCGGTTACGCGATGGTGGTGACCGGAAGAGGCATCGACGCCGAAGCGGCGCGCGCCGCGGCTTATCGGCTGGTGCCTCAGGTGGTGATTCCCAACCTCCGGTATCGCCACGACATTGGCGAGCGGTTCATCCGTCAGGACCGCGCCGAGCTGATCCGGCTGGGGTGGCTACCGCCGCGGCCTGCGCTGCCGTCGACGCCAAGCCCCTCACGGTAGCGGTCGAAGCAGCGGAGCCCCGCTCGCAGCCGCATCAGCGCGCCTTCGGCCAGGGCCCGCGCGCGCGCCGGATCTTCCGCCACCAGGGGGCCGAGGACCTCGCGGTTCCAGTCGGCGGAGTGCTTGAGATCGAGCGTGGAATGAAGCTGGAAGTAGTGACGGCCCTGGCCGGACACGTCCAGCCGCTTCAGGGCTTCGACCACTTGCACCGCGCGGCCGGGAGCGGTGAGCTCGATTGCTCCCAGGGCTCCGAGCGAGTGGTAAGTGTAGCGGCGGTTGGCGGCGAGCCCCACCATCAGGTTGCCCAGGGCGAGCGCCTCCCACACCACTGCTTCCGGCGTCGGAGTGAGGCCGAGCTCGTTCGCCAACCGTTCCAGCATCGGTCCGTGCATCCCGGAGGGATTCCCCCGGCCCATCTCGTCCCAGAAGTTCCGGGCGAGCTCGAGCTTGGCCCGGGTAGGCAGCTTCACCAGGGTCATTGCCACCAGGTCGTCGAAGCCCGCCTCGCCGGCGATTTCCTGGAAGAGAAACCACCGCAGCTGGCCGAGCGAGGCGCGCTGCGCGAGAAAGGGAAAGAGCCTGTCCCCCTGGCCCGGGCCTCGTTGTTCCAGCGCCTCGAACCACTCGACGAAGCGATTGGGTTCGGTGGGTGCGAGCGCCGCAGCTTCGGTGACCATCGCCCGCTCCTTTTCAAGGAAACGGATCTCGAGCGCCCGGAGCCCCAGCTCCTGGGACAACGACAGCGCCAGAGCCTCGTCGGTGTCGGGAAGCGAGGGCGCCAGACGACGCTGGTTGAAGCGGGTGAGAGCGAGGTGAAGTTCGCGCGGCCCCTGGGTGCTTTCCATGCCTGGCTCGGTCGCCGCGCTCGATTCCATCACCGGTGAAGTCCTCGGGGTCGTCGTTGGGGAAGAGCGAGAAGGGTGTACCTTCCTCGCCTCAATGTGAAGTCCGCCAGATCGGCCCCTGTCGGGTGATGGAACCTCGGGAAGCTTTTCAGACAGTGGCGATCAGCGCCACCAGCGAGAGCCGGTCCACCTCGGCGTAGGCAGGGCGTTCGAGCTCTTCTCCGAAAACGTCCGGGTCGAGCTCCTGATAATTCCAGTGTCGCGCCCTCGCTCGTTGCCCCTCCAGCGCCCGTTCGAGAACGTCTGTGCCGTCGATGACCGGCGAGGCGGTGTAGAGGATCAACGTCCCTCCTGGCTCCAGCCTCGACAGCCCTTCGGTGACGATTCGCACCGAGAGGCCGATGCCTTGAGGTCCTCCCCCGTCGCGGTAGACCCGCTTCCCCTCGTCCACCAGGTAAGGGGGGTTGGCGATCACCGCATCGAACCGTCCTTCCACCCCGGAGAAGAGATCGCTTCGCCGGCAGCTCACCGCCTGGTCCGCCAGCGCGGCGTTGATTTCGGCAAGGCGCAGCGCACCTGGGTTGACGTCGGCCAGCACCAGCTCCCCGACCCTCTCGCGCACCGACAGGGCCCCCGCTCCCGAGCCACACCCCAAGTCCACCAGCCGGTTCACTTCTGGCAACGCTCGCCGCAGCAGGGTGGCGAAGCGGTAGGTGTCGGGGCCGAAGAACACCGCATCGGCCGCCACCGTGGGAAAGGCGGAATGGACGAAGAGATCGTTTCCCAGAGTTGAAAAACGCACCCGGCTGCGGCAAAGGCCAGCCGCTCGCTCGAGCGCTCCGCCTTCGTCGAGCAGCTGAAGCCAGGGGGCTGGGAGCAGCGCTTCGACGAACGGGCGACTCCAGCCAAACACGTCTCGGACCGAGCGGGCCTCGCCATGGCCCGGTCGTGCGTTCACCCGCCGGTGCGACTCAGGGGTGATCGCCGTGAACCGGTAGCCGGTCTGGCGGAGCTCCTTCGCGAGCTCGAGCAGCGCTAGCTGGGCGGAATCCAAGGGAGCGGAAACAAGCCTACCGCCTGGGCAGCTGTCAATTATAAGCCTCAGTTCCCATGCCCGTCCGCTACGAGCTCGTTGCCAATGACCCCCTGGGCGCTCGCGCCGGTGTCCTTCATACCCGCCGGGGCGTCGTCCAGACCCCGGTGTTCATGCCGGTGGCCACCCACGCCAACATTCGAAACCTGGCACCGGAAGAGATTCGCGCCACCGGCGCTCGCATCCTTCTCGCCAACACCTACCACCTGATGCTGAAGCCCGGCGCCGAGGTGTTCGAGCGCTTTGGCGGCATCCACCCCTTCATGGGTTGGGACGGGCTGGTGCTCACCGATTCGGGCGGCTACCAGATCTTCTCCCTCCCCGCTGATCGCGAAATCACCGAGAAGGGCGCCCACTTCCGCAGCTTCTACGACAACAGCCGCCGCCTGCTCTCACCCGAGACCAGCATCGGCATGCAGCAGTCGATCGGCTCGGACATCATGATGGTGCTCGACGTCTGCATCGACGCCACCAGCGCGCGCCCCGAAACCCAGGACGCGATGGAGCGCACCCACCGCTGGGCGCTCCGCAGCCTCACCGCCAAGCAGGCGAAGGACAGCGGGCAAGCGCTCTTCGCCATCGTTCAGGGCGGCGTCTTCCCGGACCTCCGCACCGAGAGCGCGGCCTTCGTCACCGCGCATCCCTTCGATGGGTTCGCGATCGGAGGCCTGGCGGTGGGCGAAAAGCGCGAAGACCTCTACGCGATGACGGCCCATACTGCGCAGCTATTGCCCCAGGACAAGCCTCGCTACCTGATGGGGGTGGGCACGCCGATCGACCTGCTCGAATCGGTGCGCTGCGGGGTGGACATGTTCGATTGCATCATCCCCACCAAGATGGCCCAGCAAGGCTACGTCTACACTTTTCAGGGCCTGGTGCGGATCACCCGGCAGGTGTACCGACTCTCGGACGGGCCGCTCGACCCCAGCTGCGACTGCCCCGTCTGTCAGCAACACAGCCGCGGCTACCTGCACTTTCTGATGTCCGGGAAGCACACCCTCGGTTCGCGCCTGCTCTCGGTGCACAACCTTCACTTCTACCAGCTGCTGATGCGAAGAATGCGGGCAGCAATCATCGACGGAACGTTCGGCGCGCTCTACACCGAGCTCAAGGCCGTGTTCACCGCATGAGCGTTCGAGACTTCGAGCTGGTCACCTTGCGCAACGGGTCGCGGGCGGTGCGCCACCTCGGCAACGGCGAAGTGATGCATCCCTCGGTCGGTCCCTGGGGTGAGGCCAACCAGCTCTACGTCCAGCAGTCGGGGCTCGCCGAGCTGCTCTGCGCCCCGATCGAGCGGCCTCTGTGCATCCTCGATGTCGGTCTCGGCGCTGCTGCCAATGCCGTGGCCGCGCTCCACTGCGCGCGCGAGCTGGGGGCACGCCGCACCCGACCCCTGGAGGTCATCAGCCTCGAACACTCGCTCGAACCCCTGCGCCTCGCCCTTGCCGACCTCGATGGGTTTCCCTTCCTTGCTTCCTGGCAACAGGCTGCAGGCCAGGTGCTCACCGAGCATCACTGGGAGGAACAAGGGCTGAGCTGGAGGCTTCACCTCGGCGACATCCTCGAGCAGCTTCCCCGGCTGCAACGGCGCGCCGACCTGGTGTTCTTCGACCCCTTCTCGCCCAGCTCCAACCCCACACTCTGGACCCGCGCCGCGCTCGCCCAGGTGCGCGGTGCCTGCAACCCGGAAGGATGCCTGCTGCTCACCTACAGCGCGGCCACGCCGACCCGGGTGTCACTCCTGCTGGCAGGATTCTTCGTCGGACAGGGCGCGGCGATCGGTACCAAGGCGGAGACCACCGTGGCCGCGGTGCGAAAAGATCAGTTGGCCCAGCCGTTGCACTCGAGCTGGCTGGGCCGTTGGACCCGTTCCAGCGCGCGCGCACCCCATGGCGAGGCGCTCACGCCGGAGCTGGAAGCGGAACTGCTCAGACATCCCCAGTGGGCTCAATAGCCAGTCGGTCAGAAGTTCCGCGGCGGCCGGATTCCGTGCTGGTGGGCGAGCAGGGCCATCTCGGTTCGATTCTCCATCTTTAACTTCCGATAGAGCGCAGAGACGTGCGCCTTGACCGTTCGCTCGGTGATGCCGAGGTGGGCGGCGATCTTCAAGTTGTCGGCGCCACCGGAGATGAAGGTGAGCACTTCTCGCTCTCGCGCGGAGAGGCTGCTGAGGAACGTGGGCGGAGTCGGCCCCATCGGCTGAGCCGACAGCCGCAGCATTCCTTCCACCGGAAAGACCCCGTTGCCATTGAGGACCGCTGCGACCGCATCCAGCACCGCATCGGTTCCGGCCGAAAGCTTGTCGAGGTAGCCAGAGACGCCCAGGGAGACGCAGCGCTGAACCGAGTTCAAATCGCGGCTGCCGCTCAACACCAGCAAGGGCACCGAGGGGTAGAGGTCTCGCAAGGTGGCGATCACCTCGAAGCCGTCTTCCCCTTCAAGTGTAAGGTCGCAGATCACGGCGGCAGAAAGGTCTTCACCCATCGCCCGGAACAAGGTCTGCGAATCAGCGAAGGTCGATACCCTATGGCCTGCCGAGGTGAGCAGAGAAGCCAAGCTGTCTCTCACCAGCAGGTGATCGTCGAGAATGAAGATGTGCGCCAAAGGTCCTCCCCCAGACGTTCGTCCACTCCCGTGTACAGCCTCCGAGTTCAAGGAGATACAGGTGTGATGACGAGGGGGGATGCATGCCTGTACGGAAGGTAGCGTCAATAGGACCGCAGTACATCCGTCTGTTCTATAGAGCGCGACAGTGGAGGGCCGGAAGGCTAGGGCGGGGGAGCTTCGACAGAAGGCAGCACCGGCGAGGCCTGGGCAAGTCGGGCTTCGGCTTCCGTCTGCAGCCGATGGTCCTCGTCGCGGAGCGAGCGGTCGATCCCGAGCGCGGCTTTGGCGCCCTCGGCTGCGGCCACTGCGATGAACTGAACGTCTCGGGAGGAGTCCCCGGCGACATACACACCCGGAACGCTGCTCTCTTCGAGCTTGCCGGTCTTCACGCAGCCCCGGCGGGTGAAGTCGCAGCCAAGCTGGGCAGCCAGGGGCGAGCGTTGATCGGTCCCGGTATGAAAGAAGAGAGCGCCTCTCGCCAGGGGCTCGCCGGTGCGGAACACCACCCGATCGAGCTGGCCGTCGACGCCTTCGAGGCGGCGAATCTTCTCGCTCCGCAAGGGAATGCGCGCTTTCGCCAAACGGGACTGGTCCTCGCTGCTGATGCGGGAGAAACCGTGGGTCAACAGCACCACGTCTTCGCTCCAGGTCTTCAAGCCCAGGGCCAGCTCCACGCCTTCGTTTCCCCGTCCCAGCGCTGCCAGCGGCCGGTGGCGCATCTCCCAGCCGTCGCAATAGGGACAGTGAAAGACGCTGCGGCCGTAGAGTTCCTGAACTCCCTCGAGCTTCGGCAGACGGTCGACCAGCCCGGAGGCCAGCAACAAGCGGCGGCATCGGGCAGCGTCGCCTTCCGCAAGACGGATCTGGAAACCATCGCCTCGCCGCTGGGCCTCGACCACCGTTTCACCGCGGAAGGTGACGTCGTACGGCGCAAGCTGGCGCCGGCCGAACTCTCTCAATACTGAGGGCGACTCGCCGTCACGGGTGAAAAAACCGTGGGACGCGCGCGCGGTCGCGTTGCGGGGCCGGCCATCGTCGCAGAGCAACACCCGGCGACAGCTTCTGCCCAGGACCAGAGCGGCGCTCAGGCCCGCGGGCCCCGCCCCGACGATCACCACGTCCCACGGCTGCTCCATCCCGACCCTCCGCGAAGACCCTCGCTAGCAAAGGCCAGCGCTGGCTTCCCGATCGGCGTCCTCGTTGCTCCAGGTCACGCCTTCGGACGCACGGTAATCCGTGAACAGCGAGCCCAGCACCGTGGCCAGCCCAGCGCCGATCTGAATCGCGCTCGCCACCGGCTCCTTGCGGAAATAGCCGAACAGAAAAGGGGCGACGATGTTCGAGAAACCCCAGACGTGGTCGATCGCCTCGTGCACCTCGCTCGGAATCACCTTCGCGAGGCTGAGCTTGTAGTCGGTGAGCAGCGATACCCCGAGACCCGCGCTGCCTAGCACCGCGGTCGCCACCGTGGCGGACGGCGTGTCAGAGATCAGCGCCGCCGCAAACCCTGCCACCGCGCCCGAGTAGTCGAGCACCGAGTGCACATCCTGCGGAATGACCCGAAGCAGCGGCAACCCCAGCACCGGCTCGGAAAGAACTCCCTGAGACAGCGGCGAAGAAGAGACGCGCTCCTCCAGTCGCTGGATGAAACCCAGGCCTCCGTCGCTGCTGTTGTGCGGAACTTGCGCTTCGATCGGGCTCATCAGTGGACCTCGGGGGGGGAACGGGGCATCGTGGAACGCGTAAGCTAGTCCGCTCAAATCGGAGGAAGAACCCCCGCGAGGACTGTCCTGCAGTGCCATGGACTGTGCTGAGCTCACCAGCGACCGAAAGTCTACGGTGTCTTCACGCCAGCGCGGCCGATGGAGATCTTTTTCGCTCACCCTTCGGTGCCAGTGGCTTGTGGCGGTGACCAGCCTTTTGCAAACTGAGTCCCAGTGAATGCAAAGCTGAAGGGCCAGAAAGGCAAGACCCGATTCAGGCCAGGCTTCATCGAGAATCTGATCTTGGTGGTGGTGTTACCGGTGGTAGGTGGCGCGGTCAACGGCATCGGCTTCCAGGAAGTGGGCTACTTCACCTCGCACGTCACCGGGAGCGTCGCCCGCATCGGAGGCGACTTGGCGCAGAGGCGGTATTCCTCGGCATGGGTCTCAGGATGCCTGGTGCTCACATTTTTCATCGGGGCCATGGTTGCCACGATGCTGGTGGAGAGCGCGAAGCGGCTGGAGCGCGCGCGCTACGTCACCGCGCTGATCCTCCAGACCTTTCTGCTCGCGACCTACATGGTGCTCGCGAGCAGCGTCGATGCCAAAAGCCACGACCAGACCTTTCTGCTCGCTTGCCTTCTCTCGTCGTCGATGGGGATGCAGAACGCCCTCGTCAGCAACCTCTCCGGGGCGGTGGTGCGCACCACCCACGTCACCGGCATCGTCACCGACATCG
>JAYUUC010000465.1:0-4071 GCA_043755105.1 Myxococcales bacterium | reverse complement strand
ACAGGGGGAACGCAATGCAACAGCTCAGGCACTTGCTCCGCCTGCACGCCTTCCTGCAATGGCAAGCAATGCGGCCCGAACGGCTGTGGCGGCAGCTGCGGCAGCTGTCCTGGCACCACCACCTGTGACAGCGGCTCTTGCGTTCAACTTCCCTGCAACCTGGTTACCCAGACCGGGTGTCTGGCCGGCCAGCGCTGCGTCTTCGATGGGAGCGAGCGGGTGTGCACTTTCGTAGGCCCCGGTCTGCGGGGCGACAGTTGCTCTCTCGAAAACTGCGGCGCGGGACTCGGCTGCGACGTGGCGGGCGGCGTGTGCCGGGAATACTGCAACACCGACTCGGATTGCGTCGACGGGGTCTGCGCGCTGGATCATGCCGTGAGCGCGACCGTGCGAATGTGTAGCAATCGCTGCACGCCCACCCAGAGTCCATCTGGCTGCAAGCCTGGAACGGGCTGCACGGTGTTCAACACGACTCTGAAGAAGGAGGTCGCAGACTGCAGAGACCTCAGCGTGGGGACCAGCGGGTCATCGTGCTCCCATGTCGAGGACTGCTTCACCGGCTACAGCTGTCTCGGAGGGCAATGCCGGAAGCTCTGCGAGCGGGGGACAATCTGTGGGGGCGGCAGCAGCTGCCAAGCGGTCAGCGGGTGGAATACTTACGGGGTGTGCCCGTAGCGGCCCTTTCAGGTCTCACCGGGGAAGCCTTCGTCCCAGGAAAGCTCCGGTATCGGCGGCAGGGAGTGAGGTCCGAGGCGAACCTTCGGCAACACCACTCCTCCGTTCGAGCGAACGAAGAGCTCCGCAGCGATCACCTGGCGTCTTCTCAGTGGACCCCGGGTGAGGGCAGCGGCCACGTTTTCTGATGAATAGGGTCGGCCCTTCAGGTACCGGCGCCGGGGAGTAAAGTTGGGGCGGTTCTCGTTCCACCACGCGGTGACTGCGGGGGCATTGGGCAGTGGCAGGTACGAAAGGGCCCCGGCTGGCAGAGCGGCATCGAGATCTTCTTCCTCCGCCCTGATCCAGCGGGCGTCGGAGGCGTTGAGACCGGCAAAGGCGCAGACCGCCTCGAAGGCCAATTTCGCGAGGGCTTCGTCCGAGGCAGCAAGGTACGGGACGCACGCATCGATACATTCGACACGTCCTGAAAAGCCTGCGGCCCACAAGGCGCGTGGAGGGGCTGAAGGCGTGGCCAATTCTCCGAGAAGGCGTTGAACAGACGAAGGGTCCGCCGATGCCGCCATCAGGGCCCACCTGTCGTCGTCTTCAAGCCCAGGAAATGGAGAACTCCGTCCATGGCCCAGAGCCATTCTGGCAGCTTCTGCTCGAACCGCGGAATCCCTCGAAGCCGCCTCGGAAGAGAGGCGGTGCCTGGCCCGAAAGGCCTGCAATCCGCGAGGGAGTCTTTCTTCCCACGGAAAGACATCGAAAGCTTGGAGGGCAGCCTCGACCCGCACCGAGCTCGGATCACGGTCGAGCTGTTCGCCCAACCTTGTCAACGCTTCGGCCGGATGTGGCCGCTCTGCCAACTCTCCCAGCTCACGGTAGAGCAAGGCCAGGACGGCGACCGACACACGAGGAGCCTCGGCGTCGGCCTCGAGCTCTACCCACAAGCGTCGGTCTGTTTCTGGATCCCGCTGAGTGAGCGCATCGAGGTGCGCCAACAGCCTGGCCTCGACCGTTGCTTTCAGGTCTTCGAGTGAGAGCTGTGGAAGGACAAATGCGCTCTGCCACTTTTCAAATAGAAAGGCGGCATTATCGATGTGTTCCTCGATGACGTCTGAATAGACAGACAGATTCGCTGAGAAGGTTCGGGTATCCGGTGTTATCAGTAGCTCCTTCGGCTGGCGCCGGTTTGCCGGAGGGCCCACACCCTCTTCGAGAAGGGCTGCTCCCCTGAGGCCGCCCCAACTGGAGCCCCAAATGAGCGCGCCAGGGCCACGCGAGTACTGACGTCGCCAGGCTTCAACCGCGAGAACGCAGTTCAAGAACGGAGTCGCAGCGCCCACTTCGCCCCAGGCATCGACCTTGCTCACGTAATCGGAACCGTTGCGCATTCCGGCCCCGACCCGAAGCAGGGTGAACCCCCATTCGTCCGTTCGCTGACGCTCTCCATTGATGTCGCAGTAGATGGCGTCAACCGGCACTCCCCCCTCGCAGGCCCGCCGAATGACCTCCGTCAGCGCTTCACCGAGCAGCCCTTCGTCGCTCTGAGCCGACCTCTGTTCCCGGGCCAGGGCGACCTTGCGGATGACGGCCAGCGAGGGCAACCCAAGTCGATGCCGCGTGACCTCATCAGCGAGGAGGAGCATCGCGGACGCTTCTCCAGGGGGAAACCCGCTACGGGAACCCGTCCGAGCCAGTCGACGTTCCTCGTCGAGCCAGCCAAGTGAGCTCGGGTGCCAGTAGCTGTCGACGCCTCCCACGAGGCAAAGACCGCCGCTCCTCGACAGCGAACGCATACCCGTCTCCAGGGCCTGAAGACCTCCCGCGTGCCCCTCCCCTTCTCTCTGGACCTGGATCGGGAAGGATGCGTCTTGCGCCCAGGTCTCGATGCCACGGCTGACTTCGGATGCATCGGAGGCCGAGTGACCTGGGCGAGCCTCCGGGAGCGCGAGAAAAAGAGGAATCCTCGAGGCTGCCGGCAGCGATTTCGGAAGCTTCCCCGCCAAGTCCTGCAACGCGCCTTGAGCGAGGGCGGCGAGCCGCTTCCAGCCCACCCACTGCCTGGGGTCGAGGTCGGCATCGAGAGCTCCGCGAAGGGGCTCTCCCGCCGAATCCCGCACGTGCTCTTGCAATCGAAGTCGGCTGATTCCAGCCCGCGCTGACGAGGCGGACGTCTCTGCCGTGCGCCCGACCACCGTCCTTGCACCGACTGCAACGATGTGAATGGCATTGTTCAACACGATCCCTGCTGGCAAATCTGTGTGGAATCGAGCCGCTCGGTTTGAGGAGCAGGAACTGGTAGCGAGGTCTGCCAGACCATCATCAAGCGCATCTCCTCGGGCTCGATGATGACATTGGCCAGATGGCCGGGATGCTCCTCCCGCTTCTTCCCGAACGAGGTGGTGAACTGGAACGCGATCTTCGGGAGTTCCACCTTCAATACGCCCGAAGGTGTCATGTGGACGAGCTGAATCACCTCGCCCCCAACGAGGTACTTGCCGGATTGCTGGTCGGCGGGCGAGCACAAAGAATGACGTGGATTGTAATCCTTGGGGAGCAGCGGCTTCTGGGTCCGCTCCCAGGCGTCATCGTAGCTGCCTGCGTACTCGCGCCGAGGAGACCAGTAGCTCGGAATGGGCCCTAAACCGCACGGAGACGCGGGCGACCCGTGGAGAGACTGAATGCACGGAGCGGGAGTGCCGACCAGATTCGAGGACCGAAGGGCAAAGCCCCGACCGATCGGATTGCGGCCGTCCTGAGCATGCTTGGCGGGATCGGGGTGAGACAGGTCCGCCCCGCCAAACGCCCACTCGTAGCGGATGGGCTGCGTGAGGAAGGGAGCGGAGCGGTCCGGTTTGACCTCCCCCAGACCCTGGCGAAATCGACGCTCGCCCAGCACCAGCAGGTCCTTCTGGATCGAACCGTACCGGAGCGACACCGGGACCTCGGTCGCCGCACGCCCTCCGGGAGCATGGGCCAGAGCATTCACGATCACGTCCGTCGACGGCTTGACCAGCCCGAGGTCTACGTCATACCGGAGACTCGAACGACCACTCTCGCCGAAGTACTCGGGAACCAAGCGCGGCGAGTCCTGAACCTCCGAGGCCCGCAGGCCCTTTCCCGTCAGGTCGAAGGTCGCCTTCACCGCCACCAACCAGTGATGAACCCCCTTGCTGTCGCGGGTCCAGCACCGCTCGGCCGGCCAATCCGTCTGGTTATCCAGTTCCCACATCGGTCATTCCGTCCAGCGGCGGCTACTGCGTTGAGAAGCCGTGCCAGGCACTCACAGGGATGGCGGGGCGATAAGACCATTGATAATCAGAAAGCCATTGGTAGTGTCCAGGAATTGCCAGCTGCTCCAGAGCTTTCCCACGGACTGGAGCTCTGATTCCGACAGGCTCGCACGAC
>JAYUUC010000464.1:0-4071 GCA_043755105.1 Myxococcales bacterium | reverse complement strand
CCAGCTCTTCCTGATACTGCTTCGGGTTGCTCGGCCATCCGAAGTCCGCGGGAAGTGAACCGCCCCCACGCTCACCCGAGGTCCACTCGGCAAGGTGATGGCGAATGTCGCTCGAGGGCGCCTGGGGAAGTCGAACCGGCAGATCGGCAGAGTGGTTTCCTGAACTCATCTTGGAGAGAGCATAAGCCCGATCTTCCCCCTTCGGCGCCAGCGATTTCTAATAGAGTGCGGGTAGTTTGGGCTCTGCCCTGGAGACTGACCGATGGCGAGCCGGGCGCTTCCGTTGCTTTCGCGCGCTCGGGTGACCTTGATCGACGGGTGCGCGCGGGCCGGAGAATTCACGCTCGGGGGCATCTACACCTTGATCGGTGTGCTCGCGCTTCAGCTCGCGTTCGGCGTTCGAGGCGGCAAGGCCACCGATGCCGACGGCGCCTTCGTTTTCCTCACCCGGGCTCACTCCGGAGTGCTGCTGCTGGCGTTGATCTGCGCGGGGCTGCTGGCTCTGGTGGCGTGGAGATGGTCTCAGGCCTTCCTCGA
The DNA here is from genome assembly GCA_043755105.1 of Myxococcales bacterium. GTDB lineage: Bacteria > Myxococcota > Myxococcia > Myxococcales > Myxococcaceae > JAYUUC01. The sequence goes on along the minus strand of JAYUUC010000464.1, from coordinate 3,534 downwards.
CACCGAGCGCAAGGGAAAGACCGGCCGTGGCCTGGTGCGCCGCACGGTCTATTTCCTCAGCGGCGGCTTCTATCTGATGCTGGCGTTGAGCTCGGGCGGCCTGCTCCTCGGGCATGCTCGGCATCACTCGCCCGGCGCAAAGGGTTGGGCGGCGCGCGCAATGGAAAAGCCGCTGGGCACCGCGGGGGTGGGCGCGGTGGCGATCGGCCTGCTGATCTACGCCGCGTTCCAGCTGCGCGAGGTGTTCCAGGCCCGCTTCCGCGAACATCTGAAGCTGGGAGCGCTGAGCGGCAACCAGCAGCACTGGGTCGTCCAGGTCAGCCGGGTGGGGTTGCTGGCGCGCACGGTGGTCTTCCTGGTGATGGGCGGCTACCTGCTCCGGGCGTCAATCGACGCGGACCCGAGGGAGGCAAAGGGGTTGGGCGAGGCGCTCGGCGCGGTGTTCCACCGGCGTTCGGGAGCGCTGCTCCTCGGCCTGGTCGCTTCAGGCCTGCTCGCCTATGCCTTCCATCTCTTCGTGCTCGCCCGCTACCGCCGCGTCTCGACTTCGACGCCCTCGAGACGCTGACGCACACCCGCTCAACTCTTCAGCTCGACCCGATTCGGAGCGCCAGGCTTGGGTGCGATGCGGACAGTCACGATCCGCGGACCCTCCATTCGCACCACGGTGATCTCGTACTCTTCGATTGGACAGACATCACCCGGCGAAGGAACCCGCCCCAGCTTGGCCATCAGGTAGCCGCCGATGGTGGTGACCTCGGGGTCATCGACGTCGAACTCCACTTCGAGAGTGTACTCGAGGTCGTCGAGCTGAGCGGTGCCGGGCAGCTCGAGCCTTCCGCCGGGAAGGGTGCGGACCTGCGCCGCTCCCCGGCCAAACTGAGCGACGTTGCCGACCAGCTCAGAGACCACATCCGCGATGGTCACGATGCCCGAGGTCCCCCCGTGCTCGTCGACCACCACCGCGAGCTTCTTCTTCCGGCGGCGAAACTCCAGGAGCAGCTGCTCGAGAGTCACATTCTCGGGGACGAACAACACCGGACGTTGAACCTGCGAGAGGTTCTTCAGCTCGCCCTTGCTGAGAAGGAAGAAGAGGTCCTTGACGTTGACCAGCCCTTCGACCTCATCGAGGTTTCCGCGGCACACCGGCAGCCAGGTGTGACCGGATGCCCGAGCATCGGCGATGCACTTCTCCAGCGGCTCCTCGAGGTCGAGGTAGCGCATCTGGCTGCGAGGCACGAGCACCTGGCGAGCGGTCTTCTCGAGCATCCCGAGCGCGCGGTCGAGCAGCTCTGCGCTGGAGCGCTGAAGCACGCCGGCTTTCGCCGAGCTGTAGAGGATGAGCCGAAGCTCGTCCTCGTCATGCGCCTCTTCTGTTTCCGAGGCGGCATGAAGTCCGAGCAACCCGAGCAGCTTCCTCGCCATGCCATTGAGCAGCCACACCCCCGGGTAGAAGAGGGTGTGGAAGATCCGCATCGGCAAGCCGACCGTCAACGCGGTCGCTTCCGCCTTCTGGATCGCCAGGCTCTTCGGCGCCAGCTCACCGACCACGATGTGGAGGACGGTGATCATCATGAACGCGAGCGCCACCGCCAGGGAGTGCGCAATCACCAGCGGCGAAGCGAGGAACCCGCTGGCGCCCTCCGGAATCAGCTTCATCAGCACCGGCTCGATCAACGCGGCAAACGCGGGCTCTCCCAGCCAGCCGAGGCCGAGCGACGCCAGGGTGATGCCGAACTGCGTCGCCGAGAGATAGGAATCAATCTGCCCGACCATCTTCAGCGCGGTGCCGGCACCCGGCCTTCCCGCCTCGAGCAGCGTCTTCAGCCGGGTGGGCCGCACCTTGACGAGCGCGAACTCGGTGGCGACGAAGAAACCGTTGGCCAGCACCAGCAGGATCGCCAGACCTATATGAAGATAGCTCACGCCTAGAGCAAGCCGTCGAACTCGGGCTCGCCCTTGAGCGAGTCGAACATCGGGTCACTCGCCAACCAACCCGACACCTTGGCCTTGTCGATCACCAGCGCCTTTTTCAAGTACTCGAGTGCATCGGCCGAGCGGCCCCAGAGCGCAAACAGCGCGGCGAGGTTGTAGTTGAGCAACAGGTCGTCGGCGTTGAGCGCGCGCGCCTTGTCGTAGCTGCGCTCAGCCTCGGCGTAGAAGCCCTTCTGCGCGTAACAGATGCCCAGGTCCAGATGCGCCTCGAAGTTATCCGGCTCGAGACGGGTGACTTCCTTGAGCTGGGTGATCGCCACCCGGTAATCGCCCTCATCCATGTGCAGGGCCGCCAGCTCGTGGCGGGGAAAAGCATCAGAGGGGTCTAGCTCGATCGCCTGCCCCAGCTCTTTCAACGCGTCTTCGATCTGACCGTGGTCCGCGAAGGTCAGCCCGAGGTTGAGATGGGCGTCGGGATACTCGGGGTCGAGGTCGATCGCCTCCCGGTACTCGGCGACTGCCATGTCGCTTGCGTGGGTGGAGAGGAAGCAAGCGAGGTTGTAGTGGGCGGTGGCACTGTCGGGCTCGAGCCGAATCGCGACCAGGTATTCAGCCAGCGCTTCGCGGAAGAGCTTCTTCTCCGCGTAGACGGTGGCGAGGTTGTCGTGGGCGTGCGCCGACCCGGGGTCGAGATCGATCGCCTTCTTGAACTCCTTCACGGCCTCATCGAGCCAGCCGCGGTCCGCGAGCTCGATGCCCCGGGAGTTGTGCTCATCTGAGAGCGCGATGTTGTCTTTTTCCCGTGCCATGGAATGCGGCGAAATCCTATCGAGCGACGATTCGCGCGCGCAAGGTACAGTTTCCCTCATGAAAAGGGCACTGCTCTCGCTCGGGTTGTTGCTCGTGGGTTGCCGGGCAGCTCCGCCGCGACCTGTCCCCTCCCCTGGCGAAGCAGGCGCGGGACCCGCTCTGGAAGCCCAGCCCTCGGCCCGCGTCCCTGAGTCGGGCGCCGCGGATGCCGGCTCGACCGGGGTCCAGGCGAGCGAGGCGGTGACTCCGGTGACCATCACCTTCGCCGGCGATGTCACCCTCGGTTACCACCACGAGGAGTACTTCGATGAACAGGTCGCGAAGGGCAAAGGCCGCGACCAGATGTTCGCGCACGGATTCGCTCGGGTGAAGCCCCTGGCCAAGGCCGCCGACCTCTTCGTGGTCAACCTCGAGTGCCCGTTCACCGCGCGGGGCGAGAAGATTCCCAAGAACTTCAACTTTCGCGCGAGGCCGGAGTTCATCGCTTCGCTTCAGGCCGGCGGGGTGGACGCGGTGAGCGTCGCCAACAACCACCTGATGGACTACGGGGTCGATGGGCTGGTCGATACCCTCAACACCCTCGATACGGCCGGTATCCCCCACTTCGGGGCGGGCCGAAACCTGGCGGAAGCCCGACGCCCTGCGCTGGTTCGCCGAAATGGCGTCACCTTCGCCTTCCTCGGCTACTTCTTTCTCGGCGATCGAAACATCGAGCCGCCCGAGGTGATCGCGACCGAGTCAACTCCGGGGGTGGCCGGCGAGCATTCCGACCTCGGCCGGATGCAGAGG
>JAYUUC010000463.1:0-4072 GCA_043755105.1 Myxococcales bacterium | reverse complement strand
GCCAGGAACCCGAGCACCCAGAGGAACAGCACCAGCCCGGGGATACCCACCTCGGCCGCGATCGAAAGCAGCTGGTTGTGCGCCTTGCCCGGATTTTGAAGCACCTCGTCCGGCGTCGAGGCGTCTGCGTAGAGCGAGGGACGGAAGCGGCCCGGGCCAACACCGGTCAGCGGGTGTTCCCGCACTGCTCTCCAGCCCGTGGCCAGGATCTTCTCCCTCTCTCCATTTCCGGTCGCCGACACCGACGAGAGAAACCGCGCTCGCAGCGGCGGGTCGATGACGATCACCGCGGTGGCCACCAGCACCAGCCCGGCCCCCATCGTCAGTCCCCACTTCCGCCGCGGATGCGCGAGGACCAGCACCACCAGAACCGAAAAGGTCAACGCCACGCTCGCCATTCTCGCGTAGGGAAAGAACAGCACCGCCAGGTACCCCGCCCCCGCGAGTCCCAGCGCCGCCACCCGCGTCTTGCCTTGCGACCTCAATCCCTCGGCGAGGGCGAGCAGTACCCCGAGTCCACTCACGTGGGCGAACTTCAGCCGATGGGAAATCAGCCCTCCCGCCATGAAGCGACCCGGTGACCCTGGAACCGGTTCGTAGACCCGGTAGAAGGGGAACCGCGTCCAACCCAGGGACTCGAAAGTCTCCGGCGCAAACCAGACACCGAAGTGTTGCAGCCCCGCCAGCAGCGCAGACAGCGCCAGGGTCCCTCCCCAGACATAGGCCAGGGACCTTCGTCGCTCCGGGCGGAGCAGCGAGAAGGCTCGCGCTGCCACCGGAATCGCTAGCCAGTCACAGATGCGGGCGAACCCACTTCCACTCGGAGGGTGGCCCGCGAGCGTCGGGGCCACCAGAGCCCAGGCCACAAAGGCGAGCAACGGCCAGCCCCGGCGGGCCCAATGGCGGAACGCGGGAAGCTCGCCGGCGCTGATCGCCGCGACGATCACCCCGGCGGCGCAGGCGGCCAACCTCACCGACGCCACCGCCTCGAGGCTCTGGACGCCGACCCCCCAGAACAGCAACCCAAGATAGAGCCAGAGCTCGAGGTTCAACTGCCCGCTCCTCCTAGCCGCCCTTCCCTGCGCAGCCACAAGACCGTCGCCCCCAGCAGCAGCACCGAGAAGGGTCCCCACGCCGCCCCTGCCGCCGGCAGCCGCTCGGCCAGCGCCAGCGCCTTCCCGGCGACCATCATCGCCCACAGCGCCACTGCAACGGAGAAGCCTTCGACCAGGGCCACGGTGAGGTGCCCCTGCCGCCCAGGCCTCAGCGCCAGCCCGACCGCGAGCAGCGCCGCGGCGAACCCGGTGAGCGGGTAGGCGAAGCGGTTGTGCAGGGCGAGCACGAACTGCTGGGTGGGCAGGCCGATCGCTCGCCGCGCTTTGATCTGAGCTCGCAGATCTCTGACCCGCATCTGCTCGGGCCGCCCCTGGCGAATCTTGAACACCGCCGGAGTCACCCCGAGATCGACGGTTTCGTCCTCGTGCTCGAGCAACGTACTCACCTTCGAGCCGGGCTCGAAGGTACGGGTGCGCGCTCCCTCCAATCTCCAGAGGGTCCCTCCCGCGGAGGTCATCAGGTGGGCATCGGTCCGCGCATTCAGCTCGAAGCGATCATCGAGGCGCAGGACGGTGACGTCCTCGAACCCCCGCTCGGCGTCGCCACTGCGAAGGTAGAACACCCGGTCTCCTTTGCGGAACCACTGCTTCGGCCGGTAGTAGAACTGCCAGTCTCCCCAGGTGTTGAAGCGCGAGACCGAAATCTCATCGACCGCTGCCCCGGCCTGGGTCGCCACCCGCTCATCGAACACCACGAACAGCGCCGCGAGGGCGAACGCGCACAGGCCGATCGGGAGGTAGAGCATCGCCGGTGAGAACGAGAGCGCCCGCATCGCCGTCAGCTCCCCGCGCTTCCGCACGGTGGACACCGCGGCGCTTCCCGCCAGCAGCACGGCGGCGGGGCCGAGTTGCTGCGCCGCCACCAGCCCCTTGTTGAAGTAGAGGAGCGCGACGTCCGCCCAAGGAGCCGCGGCGAACACCTTCACCCGGTCCCCGTAATCGGCGATCAGAAAGATCGCCAGCACCCCCACGAACAGGGCGACGAAGAACTTCAGGTACAGCCCGAGCAGATAGCGGAACAAGGTCCAGCTCACCGCTGCGCTCCCGTGCCCCAGACCCGGGCGAGGCCGAGCGCGCCCACCAGCCCGAAGGCGAAGTTGGGGAATTGGCCAGCGAAGAGGAACGGCAACCGGCCTTGCTCGCCGAGGCTGACGCAGACCCGCGCCAGCACGTAATAGAAGATGTAACCGCCGAGGGTGAAGATGAAGCCGCGGGCACGGCCTCCCTGGCGACGGCTCATCGCCAGCGGCGTTCCCATCAGCGCGAACGCGACCGGCATCAGCGCCTGCCCGAGGCGCCAGTGAAAGGTCATCAGCCAGGGGGCAGGATTTTCGCCGCGACGGGTCACTTCGCGCGCGACCCCCAGCAGCTCGCCAGGGGTGAGCTCTTCCTTGGGCGAGCCAAACTTGTTCTTCCGGAAGAAAGAATCGGCCACCCCGACCGCAAGCTCGCCCCGCTCGAAGTCCAGCACGGAGTACTCGAGGGTGGAGGGGTTGGCCCGGTGGACGCTGCCTTCGGAGAGCGAGAGCTCGAGCGCTTCCCCCGGCTGTCCTGAGTTGACCTTGCCCCGGTGGGCGAGCACCAGCAACGGCCCTGAGGGGTCACGGTCATCGTGGACGAGCACGTTGGTCCATCGGCGGTCGCCGCCCTCCACCTGCTCGGTGTAGAGGGTGAGGTTGGTCAGCTCTTCGTAAAACACCCCGGGCTTCACATCGCCGGCCATGTTTTTCTTGATCACTTCGTTGACCGCTTCCTTCACCGAGCGCAGGCCCCAGGGCTCGGCAGTGAACGACAACAGCAGCATCGTGCCGCCAATCACCGCGCCCAGCAGCAGCGGACCCAGCAGCAGCTGCAGCGGCCCCATTCCCAGCGACTGCAGCGCGGTGAGCTCGTGGTCCTCCGCGAGCCGGCCGAGCCCGAGAAGAATCGCGAGCAGGAAGGCGATCGGCAGCGCCTGCTGGAGGAAGTGGGGGGCGAGGTAGACCGCGAACCGGGCCAGGTCGGAGGCGGTGACCGCCGAGCCGAGCAGCACCTCACTGCCACGCAGAAAGGACATCACGAACAGCAGCAAGAACAGAAATGCGACCCACACCACGAGGGGAACGAGAATCTCGCGAAGCAGGTAGCGGAGCAGGAGCATCAGAGCGCCTCGGCAGGCTCTTCCATCATGCCCCGATTGCCCGCGCCCCGATGTCCTTCCTGAACTGCATCCCCGGGAAGCTCAGCGCTGCCACGGCCCGGTAGGCCTTCTCCCTCGCCTGGGCGAGGTCGGTTCCCTGAGCGCAAACGGTGAGCACCCGTCCGCCAGAGGTGAGCACCCGGCCCCCCTCGGCCCGGGTACCGGCGTGGAACACCTGCACGTCGTGGCCCGTGTTCTCGAGGCCTCTGATCGCCTCCCCTGACCGGGGAGACGCAGGGTATCCCCCCGCCGCGAGCACCACGCCGACCGAGGCCCCCGGACGCAGCCGCAACCCCGGGTGGTGGAGGTTTCCCCGAGCGCAATCGGCCAGCACGGGGAGCAGGTCTTCTTCCACCTGCATCATCAGCACCTGGGTTTCGGGGTCTCCGAGTCGGCAGTTGAACTCGAGCACCTTCGGGCCCTGAGCTGTGAGCATCAGCCCGGCATAGAGCGCTCCGCGAAAGGGGCAGCCCCGTCGAGCAAGCTCGCGCAAGGTCGGTGCAATCACCTGCGCTGCGACTTCGGTGAGCCTGGCCGCGGAGAGAAACGGCGCCGGGGCATACGCTCCCATTCCTCCGGTGTTGGGCCCCTGGTCTCCGTCCGAGAGGCGCTTGTGGTCCTGCGCGGTGGGGAGGAGCACGTACCGTTCTCCGTCGCAGAGCGCGATCATCGACAGCTCTTCGCCTTCGAGCAGCTCTTCGAACACCAGTCGACTTCCCGCCGCGCCCAGCTTGCCGAGCGCACCGACCGCCTCCACCGCTTCGGAGGCGCTTCGAGC
>JAYUUC010000462.1:0-11723 GCA_043755105.1 Myxococcales bacterium | reverse complement strand
GTCGATGCAGCGATGCGCGTCCTCTGGGTCGAGCCGGGGTTCGAGGCCAAGACCGGGCTGACGGTGGTGGAAGGCCAACTTCTCAAAGGAGCATTCCAGGACCCGGCAGCCGTCTCTCGGCTCGAGCGTGCGGTAATGGAAGGACAGCCGTTCACCGGTGAGCTGGCGACCGTGGCGCTCAAGCAAGTCAAGGTCCATGCGCTCCCAAGAGATCCAGCGACCCCCTCCACCTGGCTGCTGTTCGAAGCCGCCGGCCTCGACGACCCGCTGCAGCTTCGCGATGACTTCATGGGCATCGTCTCCCACGAGCTGAAGACGCCGCTCACCCCGCTGAAGCTGTCTCTGTTCACCCTCGAGCGGCGAATCCTCCAGGGCCTACCGGTCGAACTCGGCAGTGTGCTCAAGGCGGAACGCCAGGTGGACCGCCTGGCGACGCTGGTGGACGACCTTCTCGACGCCTCGCGGGTCGAGCTGGGCAGGCTCACCCTCACTCGCGAGCCGCTCGAGTTGTCCCAGCTGCTGGTCGAGGCGGTGAACCACTTCCAGGGCTCATCGGAGCGGGCCTTCGAGCTCGAGCTGCCCGACGAAAAAGTCTGGGTGTGGGGCGACCGCGATCGGCTCGAGCAGGTGCTGGTGAACCTGGTCGACAACGCCCAGAAGTACAGCCCCGCCGGCCAGCCGGTGTCGGTGCGCCTGCAGAAGGACCGCGGCGAGGTATGCATTCACGTGCTCGACCACGGCATCGGCATCCCTGGCGCCGACCAGGCGCAGGTGTTCCAGCGCTTCTACCGGGCCCGAAATGCCTCCAAACGCCACTTCGGAGGCCTCGGGCTCGGGCTCTTCCTCAGCCATTCGATTGTCCAGCTTCACGGGGGCGGGCTCACGCTGAAATCGAAGGAGGGGCAAGGCTCCACCTTCACGGTGAGGCTGCCGCGGATGTCGGCCCGCGACGTTCGCAACATTCCCCGACGGCTGCTGCTCGTTGATGAAGACGGCGAACGAAGGCCGCAGCTGTTCGAGCTTCTCCGCAGCGACGGGTACGACGTGGTGTGCACCCGCGAGGCAAGCGAGGCGCTCCGGGAGCTCAGCCGGACATGGTTCGATGCGGTGCTCACCAGTGGTTCGCTCCCCCGTGGAGAGTTGTTTGCCGATACCAGCCGCTCGCTCCCGCTGGCCAGGCCGGTGCCCTGGGTGGTGCTGGGAGCGGACCTCCCGCCCTGGGCCAGCCCCGGCGCGGTGCTCTGCCCGCACCCGCTCAGCCGGGAAAGCATCGCCGTGGCGCTGGAACACGCCCTCCGAACGCCTCCCTCCGCGCCCCTGCCGCAACAGCTGCCTTTCTCTGCGTCGAGCGCGCGGTAGAGTCCCGGGCGGTGAGCCCTGCCCGCATCATCCTCAACGCCGACGACCTCGGGTACGACCCTGCAGTGAGCCGCGGCATCCTCGAAGCGATGCGCCAGGGCGTGGTCTCCTCGGCCACGCTGATGGTCAACACCCCTCACTCCGAGGACGCGGCGAGGCAGGCCTCGGGGCTGGCGATCGGCCTCCACCTCAACCTCGCTCGACACGCTCCCGTGTGGACAGGCTTTCCCTCTGCCCTGCTGAAAAACGGCGAGCTGTTCGAGCCGGAAGCGGCGGCGCTCCCCGCAGAGGTGGTGGAGCAAGAGACGCTCGCCCAGCTCGAGCGGCTGGAAGCGCTGCTGGGCCGGCCCGCAACCCACATCGACGTCCACAAGCACCTCCACCGGCTGCCGGCGGTCCTCGACGGGCTGGCCGCGGCGGCGCGGAGGAAGGGGCTGCCGGTACGGTCGATTGATCCGGCGATGCGCAGCGTCTTGAGGGCCCGGCAGGTCGCCACCAACGACCACTTTCTCGGGGATGCCGGGGCCACCGCTTTCTGGACAGTCGCTCAACTGGCCGAGGTGCTGTCGTCACTGCCCGAGAACGGGGTCGCCGAGCTGATGTGCCACCCGGGGTATGCCCCGACCACGCTGCGCAGCGGGTATTCGGTCCAGCGCGAGGTCGAGCTCGCGACCTTCCTCGACCCCAGGGCCCGGCAACTGCTCTCGCCGTTCGAACTGACAGACTTCCGCGCGGTGCTCTGAAGGTTCCCGAAGACTCGTTGTGCAAGGGGGCGCTCAACCGCGATCCGGGCGTTCGAGGCCGGCTTGCAACCGCTGCCTCGTGCTGGCAGAAGGGCTGCCGTTTCGCCCTCCACCCTTGGCCTCGGGAGCAGAAAGAAGATGATTCCCCGTCTTTCCACTGCCTCGACCTGAATGGCTTCCATTGATCGCCTCGGGTGGGCGACCAGCATCACCGGTCAGGTACACGGGTTGAAGATTGGAATCCGGGTCAGCGACCCGGCCGCACTGTCTCTGGTCCGCGGCTGTCTTCCCCATGGCTTTGTCGAAGCGCCGATTGAAGCTCCGATCGAGGTCGTCGACCGGCTCTACTCCTTCATCCTCGGGGGCGCAGACCCTGCCAAGCCTGAGATTCGCCGCTTTCACCTCGTCTACGTAGGAGCGCAGCGGTTTGCGCGTGCTCTCGCGGTCGACGGTCCGCTCGCCGAGCTCACTACCGATCTCCGCCGCTACGTCGCCGAGCACGCGCAGGGCGTGGTGTTCGTTCACGCCGGGGTGGTGGGCTGGCAGGGAAGGGCGATCGTCCTTCCCGGGCAATCGTTCGCCGGCAAGAGCACCCTGGTGGCCGAGCTGTTGAAACAAGGCGCCACCTACTATTCCGATGAATACGCCGTGATTGACGACGAGGGCCGGGTGCACCCGTACCCGAAGCGGCTCTCCCTGCGGCAAGAGCAGGGTCCCCCGCGCGAGCTCGACGCTGAGACCCTGGGCGCGACTGTCGGAAACACAGCACTGCCGATCGGCGCGGTGATGGCGCTGCATTACGAGCCGGGAGCGACCTTTGGCCCCCGCGCCCTGAGCACCGGCGAGACCGCGCTGGCACTGCTCGCCAACACCGTGGCAGTGCGGAGAGAGCCGGGAGTGGCGCTCCGAACCCTGGCCCGCGCGGTGGCCCCGGCGGCAGGTTTTGCAGGCCCCCGCGGTGAGGCGGAAGTGACCGTCCCTTTGCTGCTTCTTTTGTCTTCTTCCACGAACCGTTGGCGTCTGAGCCAAGAAAAGGCAGTATGCGCGCCGTGAACGCCTCCCCCAAAGCCCGTAGCGAGAAAATCCTGGTTCAAGACCTCGAAGGTGAGGTCATTGTTTACGACACCGGGACTGACCAGGTGCACTGCCTCAACCCGCTTGCGGCTGCGATCTGGAAGCGCTGCGACGGCCATACCTCCGTGGCCAAGCTGAGCGCCGCGGCGTCGATTGCGCTCGACCGGAACTGCTCGGTGAGCGCAGTGAAGCAGATGCTGCAAGAGCTGGAACAGGCGGGGCTGATGGAGTCCGTCGTCCAGGTCCCGGAGTCTTCCGGCGTCTCTCGTCGGCAGATGATGGCCACCCTCGGAGTTGCCGCGGCCGTGGTGACCGTGCTGGCTCCGACCGCGGCAATGGCCGCGTCGCCTCCGGCCGGTTGTCTTCCCAACGGCGACCAGGGCTGTGGCATCAACAATGCGCTTTGTTGCAGTAACCAGTGTGTCAACGGGGTTTGCGTCTAGCTGGGCCGAGCACGGCGTAAGAACCCTGCGGACATCTCCGGGCTCCTTGCGTCGATTTCTCGGGCTGCTCAATCGACAGGCCGCTTCTCCAGCGCACGAACCCGGTTGAATGGGCTCGCTTGAGGATTGAGGACGTGGCGGTTAGCTTCCGGCGCCGGTTGAGTTCGCCTGGCGACCGACGAAGGAGTAATCGTCACTCTCACAAAGTTGCTTCACCCCTGCCGTGGTGGTGGTGCTCCTGCAGGTGCTCGGCTTGTGAATCTGCTGGTCCATCGGGACGAAGCTCAGCGTCGGGTTGGCCTGGTACAGCACGTCTCCGTCGATCAGCTTCACACTGAAACTGTAGCTAGACCCAATCGCCATCTTTTCTCCGAGCACCGACGGCGTGGTGGTGGTGTTCCAGGTCCACGGCGCCACATCGGTCTGGTTGCCGGAGCTGTCCTGGTTCCAGGTGCGTTGATGGGTGGTCGAGAAGTAGGTCACGTCACCGGCGTGCTTCACATAGGTGATCGACGTGGTGCCGCCGCTAACCACACTGGTGCAAACGTAGAGGTAGGTGTAAGCCACCTTGTCGAAGCGAAGCACGCACTGGCGCCCGCCTGCGTTGGTATCCGCGGCGAGTGAGTCGTACGACTTCGAGGTGAAGGTGTTGCCGCCGCTGTACTGCGAGACGCTGAGGTTCCGGAGCGGAAAGGTGACCTTGGCCGGGATGAAGGCCTGGAAGTAGGCGTGCTGAATCCACCCGCTCGCCGTGGTGGTGGTGGTCCAATCTGAATTTCCGGTGCCACTGACGGAGCGGAACGTCCCGTCGATGCGCGACCCGAAGTCATATTTGTAGTCGCTCACGTTGGCGCTGAACTGCATCTGCGCCGTCGGCCGGGCGTAAGCCTGCACCGTCATCGTGGTGCTGTTGTTGAGCTCGTCGTAGTCGCCCGGGGTGGAGTTCCCGACGCTGACCTTCACCTTGCGCGAACCCGTCTTGTCGAAGGAGTGGGTAAAGGCGCAAGAAACGGTGCCGCCCGCATCGACCCAGACGCCCCGGGCGCGGTCCACTTCGACGTCGTCGACGGCGAGGATGCAGTCCGCCTTCTCGCCGATCTCGTGGTTCTTCTCCTGCACCGTGGCGACGATGTTCACCGGCGTCTCCACCGTGGTCTCCTGAGGCGCGCTCAGCAGCGGTACCCAGAGGTCCGGCCGCTTGCGAATCACCTCGTTGAAGGTGACCACGTCGGTGCCCTTGGTCACCCCTTGAACGTGGGCAGAAATTTCGAGCGTCTCACCGAGGGCCAGGCCCTCAAAGCTGAACGCAAGCGACCCACCGCTGGAGAGTCCGTTGTAGTTCTGTACGAACTGCTCGACGCCCTTGGAGTTGGCGATCCTGATCTTCACTTTGGAGATGTTCCCCGGCGCTGCAGCGTCGGAGTTGAGGTCCCCGGTGGTCAGTTCCAGCACCGTGGTCCCCAGTTTGTCCTGAAGCGCCCGCGCCATCACTTGCGCGCCTCCAGACTTGCCGTTGCGAACCGGAGCGGCGTCGTTTTTGTAGCGCTCGCCATTGCCGCGCAGCGCCGGCTTGTTGGAATTCGTTACCGAAGGGCTCGAGCTCTCCGGGACACCAAACGAGACCACCGCCAGGACCAGCGAGGCGATCGCCGCAGCCAGCACGGCGGCGCGAGGGTGAGTTCGGGTTCGAAAGGCGGCCATGGTAATTCTCCAGTTATGATGAAATTTTACAGGTTCACGAAAGATCGGCGCAATACCGTCAGGCTCAACAGTTATTCTCGGCCCAGAAATTGGCCAGGTTGCGCCCACCTCCTCACATCGGTAGCCCGTGCCCCACATCGGCCGAGGTGCGAGCGATTACGGGCGTTTGGCTTGGCAGCTTGCCAACAGGCTGTCGGCGCGGTCCGGAAAACGCGTTCGGATGTCTGCCTGGGTCCGGGCAAGGGCCACGGAGCTGCCTGACTGCGCCTGGATTTCGCACAGCGCCGACAGGGGCCGAACATCCAGAGGCGAAAGACGAGAGGCCTCCCGGTAAGCGCGCTCGGCGCCGCTGACATCGCCCTGCCGGTAGAGCGCCGCGCCCAGGTAGTAGTGGGCGATGGGCAGGCCCGGCTCTTTCTTCAGCGCCTTCTTCAGCAAGGAAAGCGCTTCCCCGTTGGCTTCCTGCCGAAAGCGCACGAAGGCGAGCTCGGCGGTGGCGGAAGCGTCGAATTGCCGCTGCAACACTGCGGTGAGCACGGCAGCGGCCTCGTCGAGCGCACCTTGCTGCGACAGCAACATTCCCCTCCGCAGCGCCAACCCCGGTTGGTCCGGCTCCTTCTTCTCTGCGCGGGTCAGCGCTTCGAGGGTGCCGCGGGCGTCACCCTGAAGCTCGCGCAGCTGCGCCAGCAGAAGGTCAGGTTCCATCAACATCGGTTGGAGCTTGGAGGCCCGCGCGAGAGCGCCCTCGGCGCGTCGCCCCAACCGCAGCGCGATCGCCGCTTTCGCTTCCAGCAGCGGTGCCTGCACCTCCTCCGGAAACCGGACGGCGAACGCCACCGCCAGCTCGAGCGCCGCCTCGAGACGCCCCGCTTCAAGGAGCAGCTGTCCCGTCGAGGCCAGCTGCGCCGCCGAGCAGCGAGGATCGTGAAACAGCGGCCGAAGCCAGGCTTCCCGCTCCGCCTGACCCGAAACGGCCGCAGCGCGGGTAAGCCGCTCTTCTGGAGTCAACGGAGCGGAACGGTGAAGCCAGAACACTCCGGCCGTCGCCAGCACCCCCACGGCGACCAGCACCGCGGCGACCTGCTTGCCCTGGAGTCGACGTCGCGCCGGTTTCGCTCCGGGCAGCAAGGGCTCCGCAGCAGCGTCCGGCTCGGGGAAGAACACCGCCGAGCTGCCGGTGGGGTGCTCCGTTCTGGACGCACCGTCCTTGAACAGGTCTCGGGCGTAGGCGCCGACCTGCTCCACCGAGGCGGGTCCTCCCTGGCCTTCGAGTTCTTCGATCGCCGCCACCAGTTCCTTCAGCCTTGGAAAACGCTCCTCCCGTTCGCGGTGGAGTGCGGTCAGGCAGAGCCGCTCCAGCGCTGCCGGCACCGACGGGTCGAAGGCGCTCGGGGCCTTCGGAGTGCCCACCCGGATGCGGGCCATCACCTCGCTGGTGTTGTGTCCGGTGAACGGCCTGCGTCCGCAGAGCTGCTCGTAGAGCATCACCCCGGCGGCGAAGATGTCGGCGCGTCGGTCGACCGGCTGTCCGAGAATCATCTCCGGCGACATGTAGAAGAACTTCCCCTTCAACATTCCCGGCTCGGTGCCGCTGGAGAGCCGCTGGGCCTGGGCGATGCCGAAGTCGAGCACCTTGACGTGGCCATCGAAGCCGACGTGGATGTTGTCGGGCGAGAAGTCCCGGTGAACGATGCCGAGCGCTCGGCCCTCGACGTCGAGGGCGTCATGGGCTGCGTCGAGCCCACGGCAGGCCTCGGCGAGAATTCGCAGCGCGATCGCCAGGGGCACCCGCTGCCCTCTTCCCGCCGCCTCTTCCCGCAGTTCGGCCAGCGAACGACCTCGAAGCAGCTCCATCGCGATGTAAGGCGCCCCGGACTGATGGCCGAAATCGACGACGCGCACCACGTTGGGGTGCGAGACCTGCGAGGTGATGCGGGCCTCGTTGAGGAACATCTGAACCATCTGCGGGTCGGAAGCGAGATGCGGGAGCAGCCGCTTCAACGCCACGCTTCGGGGCAACTCTCCGGGGTCGACCGCCTCGCCGAGATAGACCTCCGCCATGCCGCCCGTGGCCAGCCGAGCACCGAGACGGTATCGGCCCCACACCGTGGAATCGTCGGAAGCAGACAAGAAGACGCGATTCTACTGCAGCTTTGCCGAGAGCGAGGCAGCACCCTGCTAAGGAGCCGGAGCCGGAGCCGGAGCCAAGCCGTTCATCCCGAGCGTCGCGCTGAAAAGCGCAGAGTCGAGGGAGGTCTACCCTGCGTCCTCAAGCGCATTGAGCAGCCGTTCAGGGGTGAGGGGAATGTGCGTAAACCGATGCCCCACAGCCTCGCTCACCGCGTTGACCACCGCCGCGGCGATCGGAATCAGCGCCGGTTCGCCGATTCCCTTGGCGCCAAAGGGCCCCAGGCTCCAGGGCTGTTCGATCAGCACCGACTCCACCGTGGGAGCGTCCACCGCGCTGGGAATCAGGTAGTCGGTGAAGTTGGGGTTCAAGCAGCGTCCATCGACCACCTTGAGCTCCTCCATCACCGCGTAGCCGAGACCCTGAACGATGCCGCCTTCAATTTGCCCCGTGGTGCCGGCGAGGTTGAGCGCGCTGCCGACGTCGTGGGCCGCGGTGACGTGGTCCACCTTCACCCGGCCGCTGCGCAAATCCACCGTCACCTCGGCAATCTGGGTGGCGAAGCAGTAGACCGAGTAGGCCTCGCCCACGCCCATCGCCTCGTTCCACTCCTTGCGCGGCGGAGTGAACCAGCCCTCGGCGCTGAGGTTCACCTTCCGGTCGTAGCAAGCCTTCGCCACGTCCTTGAAGCTGAGCCGTTTCAGCCCGCCCCGCTCGAGCTCGAAGACGCCGTCCCGGCAGCGCAGCTTCTCCGGAGCAACCTCCAGCTTCTGCGCCGCCACCTCGAGCATCCGCGCCTTCACCTGCCGGGCCGCATCGAGCACCGCGTTGCCGCTCATCACCGTGGTCCGTGAGGCGACCGTGGGGCCGGAGTCAGGGACGAGGTCGGTGTTCACCGGAACCATCCGGATGCTGGAGAGCGGACACCCCAGCTCCTCGGCGGCGAGCTGGGCCATCACCGTGAACGCACCCTGTCCCAGCTCGGTGCCGCCGATGGCGACGTTGACCGAGCCGTCCGGGCGGACGTGGACCAGCGAGCCCGAGCCTTCGAGAAACTGTCCTCCGGCGTGAAGGCAGCAGCCATACATGCAGCAGCCGATGCCGATGCCCTTCTTCAAGAACCGGCTGGAGCGATTGAACGCGGCGAAGGCTACCCGCTTCGAGTGGTAGCCGCTGCGGGTGACCGCCTGCTCGAGCGAGTCGAGTGCGCTGACACTCTCGGTCAGGTGCTGGCTGGTGGCGGTCTGGTCTCCTTGGCGGAGCAGGTTCCTTCGCCGGAGCTCGTCGGGAGTCAGGCCCAGCTTCAGTGCCGCCGCGTCCAGCTGAGCTTCCATCGCGAAGGTGACCTGCGGCGAACCAAAGCCGCGGAAGGCGCCCCCGAAGAGATTGTTGGTGTAGACGACAAAGGTATCGACCTGAACGTTGGGCACCCGGTACGGGCCGAGCGCGGTGGCGTTGGCCCGTTCGGCCACCACGGCGGAGAGGCCGTTGTAGGCGCCCGCGTCGCAGTAGAGCTTCACCTCGCAAGCGGTCATCGCACCCGCGGTATCGAAGCCGACCTTGTGCACCACCTTCATCGGGTGCCGCTTCGAGGACCAGCGAATGTCTTCGGAGCGGTCGTACACCAGCTTCACTGCCCGACCGGTCACCGCCGCCAGCACCGCTGCGCAGGCCGCGGGCTCCGAGGGGTAGTCTTCCTTTCCACCGAACGCACCGCCGGTGGTGGATTGAATGCAGCGGATATCGGCAAGCCCGCGCCCCAGCACCCGGGCCACCGCCTTCTGGATGTAGAACGGGCACTGCGCCGAGGCGTAGACGGTCATCGCGCCGTCCTGCTCGGGCACGGCAATCACCCCGTTGTTCTCGAGGTAGGCGTGCTCCTGGTAGCCAGTGGTGTAGGTGCCTTCGACGACGACGGCGGCCGCGGCCCAACCGGCAGCCATGTTGCCTTTGACCACCTGCTTCTTCGCGAGCAGGTTTCCGCCCTCGTGAATCAAAGGCGCGGCAGGAGAGAGCGCGAAGTCGACGTCCCCCACGGTGGGGAGCGGCCGATAGCGGACCTCGACCAATGCCGCAGCGGCGATCGCATGCTCGAGCGTATCGGCGGCGACCAGCGCGAGGCGGTCGGCCATCATCCGGGCCACCCGGTCCACCAGTAACGGTTGGTCTGCGGTGCTGACGCCGATCTGGTTCTCGCCTGGAATGTCGGCCGCGGTGAGCACGGCGAACACGCCCGGAGCAGCGCGGGCGCGGGCGGTGTTGATCTCCAGCACCTCGGCGTGGGGATGCTCGCTGGTGACCACCTTGCAGAAGAGCATTCCCGGAAAGGAGAGGTCGTCGACGTAGCGAGCCAGTCCACGCACCTTGTCCACCGCATCGACCCGCGGAGCAGCGGTGTGAATCACCGAGGGCATGTCGGTCACGGTCGTGCTCCCGCCTTCGCCATCGCCTCGAAGATCTTCACGTAGCCCGTGCAGCGGCACAGGTTTCCGGAGAGGGCCTCGCGGATCGCCTCGGGCTCCATCGAGCCGCCGGAGTCGAGGTGGTGACAGCCGGAGACCACGATTCCCGGAGTGCAGAAGCCGCATTGCACCCCGCCGGACGCGACCATCGCCGCCTGGAACGGATGAAGCTCGCCGGCCTTGGCGCCGCCGATGCCCTCGACGGTGACCAGCTTCTTTCCCACTGCTTGCTTGGCGTAGACCACGCAGGCATTCACGGTGCGCCCGCCCATCAGCACGGTGCAGGCGCCGCACTCTCCTTCGCCGCAGCCTTCCTTGGTGCCGGTGTAGCCAAACCCGCGGAGCGCATCGAGAAGCCGGACTCCCTTGCTGAACTGACCGGTGCGCCGGGTGCCATTGATGTCGAGGGTCAACTCTTCGTGGCTCATGCCCGCACCTGTTCCAGCGCCTTCTCCAGCGCATCTTCGACGGCGTTCACCGCGAGGCGAAGCTTGTGCCGCTTCGACCCGCGCACGTCGTCGATCGGGGAAATATCGGCCAGCACCGCGTCCCTCACTTCCGAAAGCAACCGCTCATCGAGGGTTCGGCCGTGGAGGAAAGCTTCCAGCTTCGAGGCGCGGTGGGGCCGGGGAGCGACCGAGCCGAACGCCACCCGCGCCGAGCGAACCTGGTCGCCATCAAGCTCGAGGCAGAGCGCCATGTTGATCACCGCAATCACGTTCGCGCCCCGACTGCCGAACTTGGCGAAGGACTGAAAGCGAGCTGGACCTCGGGGCAGCGTCACCTCGGTCACTAGCTCGTCGGCGGCAATCGAGGTCTTCCCGAAGCCAAGGAAGAGCGCCTCGACCGGTTCGGTCCGGACGCCGCGGGCCTTGGAAGCGATGGAGGCTTGAGCGCCACAAGCCATCAGCGGAGTGACCATGTCCGCAGCAGGGGAAGCGTTGCCGATGTTGCCGCCGAGGGTGGCGCGGTTTCGAATTTGGGGACTCGCGAAGAGCTTCGCTGCGGCCAGCGCGCCGGGGAATTCGATGGCAAACACCGGGTGCGCCATCAACTCGGTGAGGGGAGTGCACGCGCCCACCCGGAGCTGAGTGGGTTCCACCGCGATACGACAGAGCTCCGGGACATCGGCAATCGAGACCAGCCGATGGGCCTTCAACCGCCCCGCGTGGAGTCGGAGGATGACGTCGGTGGCTCCGGCGAGGGGCCGAACTTGAGGGTCAGCCGCGCCAAGAATCTCGAGCGCGTGGGCCAGACTCTCGGCGAGATCGATCTCCACTGACATGGAAGAGCCTCTAGCACGAGAGCGCCTGCCCGGCGGAGCCACACCCGCCAGGGTCTCCAGGCGACCAGGCCCCTCCATTCCGGGCTGGACGGAAGCCTGCGAAAGAAACTCCGACCGGCCGTGCAAGGGTGCGGAAGAGTGTTTCCAACCCGCTATAGGAGGCCGATGTCGAGGCAGATTCAGCAGCGGTTCTGGTTACAAATCGGGCTTGGGGCCACCGCGGTGTCCGTGCTGGGCGGCTGGGTCCTTCTCTTCGGACGACTGCTCGACCCGGCGAAGCTACCCGAGGGCTACAGCTCGGACTCGGCGATCCCGGTGTTGATGGCGAATGAAGACACGCTTCGCATCGAGTCGCTTTACTACTGGGCGCAGGACCGCTTCTCAGGGGTGCCCTTTCTGGTGGGCTCTTGTCTGCACCGCCTCACCGGGTTCTTCTGGACGCCAAGCGCGTGGGCACTCGTGCAGGCCACCTGGGTAGCCCTTTCGGTGTGGGTTCTCTGGCGATGGTAGAGGCAGCCTGCCGTGGCG
>JAYUUC010000461.1:0-4077 GCA_043755105.1 Myxococcales bacterium | reverse complement strand
CCTGGGTGATGGGGCGCGACAAGAAGAACCCGAAGCCGTTCGACGGTCCGGCGTTCGCCACCTTCGTGAAGACCGCTTCCGAGGTGCTCGACCGCTCGACGCGCCAGCGGGACCAGGCGCTGACCAAGCGGGTGTCGGTGGCCTGGAAAGGCCTCTGGTACGAGGTGCGGCTGGACCTTGTTCCCGACGAATACGAGCCACATGCCCTGCTCAGCGCGGTGGACGACACCGGTGCCACCGTCGCCAAGCACCGGGTCGCCGCCAACTTCCGCTTCACCCGGGACATGGCCAACGACTGGGTCCGCAATGGGTTTCCTGAATTCGCCGAGCGCTGAAGGCAACCGCAGGCGGTTGTTACTGCGGCAGCTCGATCGCCCGCACCCGCTTGGCGTCGCCCGCTTGAACTCGGATCAGCACCGTCGCTGCGTCGGTCTGGAGAAAGTCATCGTAGGGACCGGCGCCGAGATTTCGAGCCCGCGCGGAAAGGATGCCGGTGCTCACCGAAGAGGCCAACCCGAACGGATTGCCGATCGCCACCACCGTCTCGCCTACCCGCAACGCCTCCGAGCTTCCCAGCTTTGACACCGGAAGAGGGGTGGGGCCGGCCCTGAGCTGAATCAGCGCCACGTCGGTGAGGGGATCGCGTCCAAGCACCGTGCCCTCGAAGCTGCGGCCATCCTCCAGCTTCACCCGGGTGTTCTGGGCGCCTTCGACCCCGTGGTTGTTGGTGAGCCCCAGCCCCGGGCATCGATGATGAAGCCCGAACCCAGTCCCTGGCGAAGCTCGTTGCGCGGGTGTCGCCTCCTCAAGGTCGAAAGGGGTGCTGACCAGATCCGAGCGCTCTCCAGGGCGGAGCCATTTTCGTCAGGTGGCCGCAGCGCCTTCCAGCCAGCGGGCGAGCAACTGCCGGGTGCTCTCGTGCATGGGGCTGACCAGCACCTGGGAGGGTGGCCCACTCTCGATCACCACGCCCTGATCCAGGACGCAGACATGCTCGGCTCCCCGGGCCAGCGCGAGGTCGTGGGTGACCACCACCTGGGTGACGCCCGTGGCATCGACCCGCTTCAAGGTCTGGAGGACCTCATGCTTGAGCGAGGGGTCGAGCGCCGAAGTCGGCTCGTCGTAGAGCAGGACCTGCGGCTCCATCGCCAGTGCGCGGGCAATCGCCACCCGCTGCTTCTGACCTCCGGAGAGCTGCTCGGGATAGGCGTCGATTCGATCGGCAAGACCGAGCTGGGTGAGCAGCGCGCGCGCCTTTTGCTCCGCAGCGGTGCGGCCCATCTTCTTCACCTTGATCGGCGCCAGCACGCAGTTCTGGAGCGCAGTGAGATGCGGGAAAAGCTCGAAGCCCTGAAACACCAGGCCCAGCTTCGACCGCGCGATGGCCAGCTGACGTTCCCGCTCGCGTGGTGAGCACTGCTCGGTTCCCTGAACCCGGGCACCAGCCACTTCGATGGTGCCGCGCTCGAAAGGCTCGAGGCCGGTGAGACAGCGAAGCAGGGTCGACTTCCCCGCCCCGCTTCTTCCCAGCAACGCCACCAGAGTTCCCTCGGGCAAGTCGAAGGAGAGTTCCCTCAACGTCGGTTCCGGCGCCCCGGGGTACCGACGCACCAGCTTCTCCACCCGCAGGGTCACGGCACTGCCCTCTTCAGGTGTCGACCGAAGTGCGCTTCGGCGAAGCGGGCGAGCTGCGCGAAGGGCAGCCCGAGCGCGAGGTAGAACAGCGCCACCAAGACACCGAGGCCGAGGTGGTCCCGCATCGAGTTGGCGAGGTTGACGTAGGTCTTGGTCAGCTCGGTGAGGGTGACCAGCGAGACGAGCGACGAGTCCTTGAGCAGGGCGATGAAGTCGTTGGTCATCGGAGGAATGCTGATTCGCACCGCCTGAGGGCCAACCACGTACCGCAAGGTCGCGCCTCGGCCCAGCCCGAGCACCCGCGCTGCTTCGAGCTGACCTGCGGGCACGCTCTCCAGACCGGCCCGGTAATTTTCGGCCTCGGCTGCGGCGTAGTTCATTCCCAGGGCGAGGCACCCGGCGAGAAAAGGGTCGAGGCGAAGCCCGAGCTCGGGGAGCCCGAAGTAGATGAGGGTGAGCTGAATCAGCAGCGGCGTGCCGCGAAAGAACTCGATGTACGCTCTGCAGCCGGCGCGAATCGCCCACGGTCCATAGCGTCGGCCGATCGCCAGCGTCAGCCCCAGAGCCACCGCCAGGGCCATCGAGAGCAGCGAGAGCTCGAGGGTGAGGACGGCCCCTCGGAAGAACAGCGGCAGGGTTGCTGGATAGCGGTGAAGAAGTCGTTCTTCCAGGCTGGGAAGTTTTCCGACCGCGGCCTTCCAGCGCTCAAAGCCTTCCGCCAGTTCCCCACCCGCAGGCCGGGCATCCTTGAACAGCGCTGCGGTCTGCGCGTTCCACAGCCCCCACCGAAGGTAGATTTTCCTCAGCGTGCCGTCGGCAATCAGCGCTTCGAGCGCGCGGTCAATGCGGGCCATCAACGCCTCGTCGCCCTTCCGTCCGGCGATGGCGTAGGTCACTTCTCCGAAGTCTCCCTCCACGGTCTCGAGGCTCTCTTCGAGGTCTGCGTAGTAGTGGGCCACCGGAGCATCGAGCAGCACCGCGTCGGTGCGCCCGAGGCGGAGGTCCTCGTAGATCTCGTTCTGGCCTCCGTCGTAGGTGCGGACCTGGGCGCCTGCGCGCTCGAGCACCCGGGCCGCAAGGGAGTTGGGGAGTGTCCCCACACGGCGACCCGCGAGCGCGCCGAGGGTGCGCGGCGCGGCAGCGTCTCCTCGACGAACGGTGAGTCGTTCGGGAGCGACGAAGTAAGGCCGGCTCAGCAGCACCACCCGCTTCTTTTCTTCCGCGACCTCGATGCCGTTGATCGCGACGTCGAAGTCCCCACGCGCGAGCAACTCGAGCAGCTGGTCCCACTGGCCATGTACCGGACGAGCGCGAACGCCCAGCCGCTCGGCCAGCGCAGCAGCCAGATCGACCTCGAAGCCCACGAGCAAGTTGGGGTCGACGGGATCCTGAAAGACGTAGGGCGCTCCGCCCTGGGCGTCGGCTCCCCAGCGCAGCTCCCCGCTGTGCTCGATCGAGACGCCGGTGCCGCTGGGCTCCGTCGAGGCCTCGGCCACACTGGCCAGGAGCCAGAGGACGGGAAGCAGGCCCTTCACCTGATGTCGACCAGCTCCACGTCGAAGATCAACGTCGCGTTGGCCGGAATCGGCCCGCTGCCGCTCGAGCCGTAGCCGAGGTCGGGGGGAATCGTCAGCTTCCGTCGATCGCCCCTCTTCATGCCGATCAGGCCTTCGTCCCAGCCCTTGATGACCTGGCCCTGCCCGACCCGGAACACGAACGGCTCGTTGCGGTCGCGCGAGCTGTCGAACTTAGTCCCGTCGACCAGCGTCCCGGTGTAGTGGACCGCAATCTTGTCGCCTGCCTTGACTTCGTTCCCCGCGCCAGTGGCCAGGACCTGGTAGCGCAGACCGCTGGGCGTGGTCACCTCGGGCCCGGGCGCGGCGAGCACCACCGGCGCCGGCTCTTTCTTGCAACCTGCGAGCGAGCACAGCACCGACATCGCCAGCAGGCCCCTCGCCCACTTCCTCGCTGACATCTTCAACCTCTCTTTCAGCGGTAGTCCTGGACCACCGTGACTTCATCGCCGTTGACGAAGATGCCACATCCGAGAGCGGTGTAGTTTCCTTTCATGTTCTCGTAGTGGCCTCCGCCAGGGCCTTCGCTCCACATCAACTGAAGCCCTCCGGTGATGACCTGCTGGACTGATCCCGTGTTGGCCAAGCTCCACCAGGGAATTTCATTCTCGGCCATGGCGACCCCTCCTCCCGAGGTCTGGATGAAGTGGGAGTGGGGAGAATGCGCGGTTCCGTCGACTTGAGCGCCGGTGGCGGCGTAGGACTCGACGGTGGAGGAGCGCGTCAGCGGCGGCTTTCCGACCGACGCCCGGTAACGGTTGGTTTCGTCGACGCAATGAATCAACGCGGATTCCGATCCAGTTCCGCCGTCGACCGGGGAAGGGCCCCCGCACATTCCGGAGGGGGGTGCGCATTGCCGAACGTTGCT
>JAYUUC010000460.1:0-4080 GCA_043755105.1 Myxococcales bacterium | reverse complement strand
GATCCAGCTCGGTCTCGGCGCCCGAAATGACCAGGTCCACTTCGCGTTCGCGTTTTCGGGCGATGTCCCGCGCGGCCCGGGGAAGACGGTCGGTGACCACCGCCAGCGGCGTCATCCTCGCCTTCATCACCTTGTCGTGGAGGTCCTTCACCAGCCCATGGAGCCGGTCTACCGACTCGTCGAGCGCGCCCGCTCCCTGGAGCTGTGGGGTCTTGCCCACCTCGCGAATCCGAGCGGTGGCGAGCAGCAACTCTCCGGCGGTGTCGAGGAAGTAGTCGAGCAGCTCGGCCTTCACTCGAACGGTGCGAGAAAGCTCCTGGCCAACAATTTTAGACACTTCGGCGGCCGGCGGCGGAACGGGCGTCGGCGGCAGCACCAGCCCGGGAACCACAGCCTTGAGTGAAACCAGCTCGGCGTCGGGAACGTTTCCCAGCGCCCCCCTGACACCTTCTTCTCCCGTCGCGGTTTCCAGCTCGAGCGAGATCAGCCCGTCGGGTATCCGTCCCGCCTTGAGGTCCTCGAGTGCGGGCCGGAGGTCGAAGACGTTTCCGAGCCCGGAGAGGCGCCGATGAACGAGGTATGCCCTCACTCCGGGCACGGGGCAGGTGGAGGCAATCTTCACCTTGAGCGCGAACCGCGGAGGAAGCCCCAGCCCGTGATCGGACAGCGGAGCAAGCCTCGGGGCGGCTGGAGGCGAGGAGGCAACGGACGCGTCTGGAGCGGGGGCGGGGCCCGAAGCGCCTCGCGAGGCAGTGACCTGCGACACCGCGCCTTCCGACACAGCACGGGCCGATGAAGCGTTCGAGGAGCCCGTCACCGACGGGCCCTCCCTCTGCATCTTGGCTCCGGCAACGTTCACACCGGTTGCTTGAGCGCCCGACCGTTGCGGCCCTTCAACCCCTGGGCGATCGCCCACGTTTGAAACCGACGCTGTGCCCGGTCCCGCTCGCGAGCCTTGCGCGCCAGGGGCCTTGCCCCCTCCCACTCCGCTCTCGGCCGGGGCCGATGATTCCTTGCTGCTCGAGGCAGAGGTGACGTCCGCGCGCTCAACTCCAGGCGAGGAACGCACCGCCTCCGAGATCTTCCCGCGGGTCCGCTCCGAGGACGCCACCCCGGGGCCCGACCGTTCGGCAGGGCCGGTCGCCGACCCGACCGGAGGCGAGGCGTAGCCCGTCGCGCGGTGGGGGTCGTCGGGATAGGCATGGGCGGCAGCGGCTACTTCCCTCAGGTCCGCCGACGGCTGGATCGACGACACCGCCACCGGCTGTACCCGGACCTCGGCGATGCGGGTTCGCTCGGGAGCCTTTCCGGTGAGCTGCGAGACGCGCTCGCCGAGCTGTTCCCGCAGCATGCTCGAGTCGCCTTCCGGACCGCCTTCGCCGGTGACCCGGACCTGCGCCAGCAAGGTGTCCACCGCAGACAACAACAGGTCGACGAGGTCCCGATCGAGCTTGGTCGGATCTGCCCGCACCGCATCGAAGAGATCCTCGAGCCGGTGGGCAAGCGTGGCGGTGGCCTCGAAGCCCATCGAGGCGGCCATCCCCTTCACCGAATGGGCGTGGCGGAACATCGAGTCCAGCGCTTCCACTCCCCGGTCTTTCTCCAGCTCGACCAGATCCCGGCTGAGCGCCTCGAGATGCTCGGTCGACTCGGTGACGAACAGCCCGAGGTATTTGGACATGTCGATGCTCATGTCCGCTCTTCACTTCCTCTTCGGGCCCCGGAGTCCGGCAAGGCGCCCGCTAGGTTCCGCCGATGACCTTCTTCACCACCGCGAGCACGTCCTCCGCCCGGAAGGGCTTGACGATGAAGTCCGAAGCCCCGGCTTCGATCGCTTCCATCACCAGCGATTCCTGGCCCAGGGCCGAACACATGATCACCACCGCGCTGTTGTCGTGCTTGATGATCTCGCGGGTGGCTTCGATGCCGCTCTTGAACGGCATCACGATGTCCATCGTGGTCAGGTCGGGCTTGAGTTCGCGGAACTTCTCCACCGCCTCGAGGCCGTTGGCGGCTTCCCCCACGACCTCGAACCCTCCCGACGAGAAGATGTCCTTGATCATGTTCCGCATGAAAATTGCGTCGTCCACTACAAGGACCCGCTTGGCCATGTGAAGCGTCTCCTCCGAGAGAAATCAAAAGTCTGGAGTGGGAAAGCTTACCACTTCCGACGTGCGCTGCTATTCCTTCACTGCTGACGAAAACGAGCGGGCGAGCGCCCCATCGATTCCTTCGGGGTCGAGCACCGTCACCGCCAGCCCCTTGAACCGGGCCACTCCTCGAACGGCGGGGTCGTTCTTTCCCGGCGCCGGTGATATTTTCTCCAGCGATTCGATGCCATCCACGCCGGTCACCAGCAGACCGAGATCGCGCCGGCCGCGGTCGAGCAGCACGATCCGCTGGCTGGCACTGGCCGACTCGGCCAGATGAAGCAGCGGCCGCAACTCGACGATCGTCACCACCCGGCCCCGCAGGTTGATCACTCCCCGCACCGAGGGGGGCGCCCTGGGAACCCGGGTGTAGTGCAGCGGGGGCACCAGGACCTCGCGAATCGCCGACAGCGGGAGGGCGAAGCGCTCCTTCTCGAGCCGAAAGACGACGTGGCGCACGGGTCTAGCCGCCGAGCCTGAAGCGGCTCACCACGTTCTGAAGCTCGACCGACAGGTTGGTCAGCTCCTGAGCCGCGGAGGTCATCTGCGACACCGCCTGGGTCTGTTCTTCGATCACCACGTTGATCGCCTCGGTGGACTGGGCGTTCTGCTTCGCCACCTGGCTGATCTCGCCGATCGCCTTCACCATCTCTTCCGAGCCCTTCTGCTGGTCGCGCGCACTGTCCGAGATGAGGTGCACCTTCTCCGCACCCTTGCGCGCGGTGTCGGTGATCGACCCCATCGAGCGGACGATGGTGGTGAGGTCCTCGCGCCCCTCGGCGAGCTCTTCGATGCCCTCCTTCATCGCCGAGACCACCGCCGATGACTGGTTGGAAATGTCGTGGGCAAGCTTGCTGATCTGCTCCGCGCTCCGACCCGCGCTCTCCGCCAGCTTGCGAACCTCGTCGGCGACCACCGCGAAGCCCCGGCCATACTCCCCGGCTCGGGCCGCTTCGATGGTGGCATTGAGCGCGAGCAGGTTGGTCTGCTGGGCGACCTGGGTGATCACGTCGACGATCTTCGAGATCTCCTGGGTCTTCTCGCCGAACGCGAACACTTCCTTGCTCGCGGTCTCGATGCGAGAGAACACCTTCTTTACTTTCTCGCCGGCGAGCCGGGCGGCGTTCGAGCCCTCCTCCGCGGCTCCCGAGGTCTCCGCCGCCGCCCGGGCCGCATCCTCGGCCGAGAGCGCGGTCTTCTGGATCGAACCCGCCATCTGGGTGATCACCTTCGAGGCCTGCCCCACCAGCTCGGACTGAGACTCGGCGCCGATCGCAATCTTCTTCATCGACGACCCCACCTCTTCGGTCGAGCCGTTCACCCCTTCGGCGCTGCGTTGAAGATCGTTGGCGGAGTCCGCCACCGACTGCGCGGTGTGCTGGATATGGCCGACCAGCTCGCGCAGGTTCTGCTGCATGTTGCTGATCGCGGTGGCGAGCTCGTCGATGTCGTCCCGGAAGGTCGAGCCTTCCGCGGCGACGGGCTTGGAAAGATCACCCCGGGAGATCTCGAGCGCTGAACGAGAGAGCACCCGCACCCGCTTCACCCGCATCAACAGCGAAGGCAGAAGCAGGGCGAGGCCCACGGTGACCGCCATCGCGATCAACGCGCGGTACAGCCACGGCCAGCCCACCTGTTCGGCGTAGAAGAAGAAGCCGAGCAGCGCGAACCCCAGCATCAGGTAGCCGAGGATCATCATCATCTGGAGCGAGAAGTAGCTCCGCGCCTCCTCGGCCTCGCGCACCACCCGCTGCAGCGGCGGCCGTCGCGAGGAGAGGCTGGGAGGCAGGTCGTCTCGAACCGGGCGGCGCAAAGGGGCTTTTCCAGAACCTGGTAAAGAAGGCTTCGTGGATCTTCGGGGTGGTCGGTGACGCGGTCAAATTGACCGACGCGGCGCAGACTCTACCTGAAATGATCGAAGCCCACCGGC
>JAYUUC010000459.1:0-4080 GCA_043755105.1 Myxococcales bacterium | reverse complement strand
TTCCCCGAATTCCGCTGCGACTCCTCGCCTGTGTGGGAACCCTGGCGCTGAGCGTTTCCGTTCAAGCCCGCCCAGCCAAGGGACACCCCTCGAAGCGGGCCAGCGCAGGGAAGCGGGTGCCGGCCGCGGTGAAGCTGAAGGCGCTGGAAGCCACCCACCTCGAGGCTCCTGCTGCTGCCACGACGGTGGCCGCTCCCCCCAGCCGGGGCCCGACCCGCATCGACTTCGATGATCGACTGGTTCAGGGCCAGACCAACAAGTCGGGCGCCGTCTACCTTTACGAGCGGAAGGAGCTGAAAACCAGATCGATGGTGGCTCTCAGAGAAACCTTTCGCAGCGAAATCCTGGCCTCGGTCTACGATCGCTGATGCCCTGAGCCAGCTTTCTTTGTGTCTCTTCTGATGATGATACTTTCTGGACGGGAATGAACCAGTCTTGAGCGCCACGTCCGTTCTTCAGGTGGTCATCCTCCGCGACGGGTTGCTCGTCGGCACCGAGGTATTCGTCCCCGGCACCTACACGGTGGGGTCCTCCGAATCGGCGGACCTTCATCTCGACGACGCCGCAATCGAGCCCGAGCATGCGGTGCTCTATTTCCAGAACGACAAGGCGGCCATTCAAGACAACGGCAGCCGAGGTGGAATCTCGGTCAACGGCCACCCGATCAAGGCCTGTCAGCTGCGCCCTGCCGACGAGCTCGCCTGCGGGCCCTTCCTGCTCAAGGTGAGGGTGGTGACCCAGAAGGCCAAGCCGCGTCAGGTCCCCGATCCGAGCGTGGCGGCGGCGCTGCGCGAATCCGCGGCCTCCCCTCCCCCTCTGAACGGGGGGGCCTTGCCCACCCGACCTGCCGTTCCCAGCCCCAAATCGGCCACGCTCTCCCCGGCGACGATGGTCTCCGCGCGGCGCAGTGCTGCGGCAGCTCCGGTCCGGGAAAAGCTTTCAGCTCCGCGCCAGGCGCCGCTGCTGCGCTCGGTGACGCCGATGGTCGACACCGACCTGGAAAAGACGCTCAACGTGGTGGTGGACCCCGCGCTCAGAGAGTCCCACGCGCGCACCCTCCCGGCGGTGAAGCGGCCGCTGTCACCCACCCACGCCGCTGCGCAGCGCCCGCCTCGCGCAGAGATAGGAGCTCCGGCGGCACCGGAGCCGGAGGAGCGGCGGGGCCGCCCTGGATTGTTCCTCGAGCTCTACTGGGGCGGCGTACGCCGCGAAAGTCGGTGCTTCGGCCGACTGCCGACGAAGAAACCGTTGCTCGCGGCGCAGCACGATGCGGCGGCCTTTCCGCTCTGGGGCTTTCAGCTGCCCGAAGAGCCGTTCGTGCTCGCCGAATCGGATGCGGCGAATTACCGCCTCTTCGTTCCCCGCGGAGCGGTGGTGGAGCGGCGCGATGCGCGGCAGCGCTTCGTCAGGGTCGACCCCGCGCAGCTCGAGGCGGTGGGCGGCCGGCGTTACTTGATTCTTGCCAACGGCGGCGCGGCCCGGCTTTCCCAGGGCCAGATGGCGCTGCTCGCCTATGTGCAGCCGAGGCTGAAGCGGCCATTCGCGAACCCGTTCAAGGGGTTGCCCTGGTTGGTGCTGTTGATGCTGGCGGTGTTCGGCGGTGGCTTTGTGGCTTTCCTCAACTTCGCTCCCAAGCCACGCGAGCTGGCCGACTTCCAGCAGCGCACCCTCGCCCCTGCCGCAGTGCGGCTGGTGATGCCTGAGCCGAAGAAGCCGGAAGCGCCGAAGCCGGTGGAAGAGCTGACGCCGGTCGAGGAAGCCGTTCCCGAAGAGAAGCCGGTCGCGGAGAAGCCGACGAAGAAGCCGCAACCGGTGGTGACCAAGGTTCCGAAGAAGAGCCACGAGAAGCCCGTGGCGCAGGCGGCGCCTCCCGAGAACAAGGCGCTCAAGGCGCTCGCCAAGCTCTCGGCAGCAGGGCCAGCCTCGGGCGACATCCTCGCGGCGGTGGACAAGCTCGGCAATGGGCCCGGCTCGAAGAACGTGAAGCCCAGCAACTTCAAGCTGTCAGGGTTGATTGGCAAGGCGCCGATCGCCAATGCCGGGTTGGGGACGTTCGGGCTGGGCGGCGGCGGCGCAGGCGGGACCGGCGCGCTCGGAGCCGAACTGTTGCGGGGCAAAGGCGGCGGCGGCATCGGTGCACTCGGAGCGGGCGGCGTCGGGCGCGGCGAGGTCGGCGGCACGGTCGGCCGGGCGGTGGCGCGCAACGTCGGGGTGAAGGGCAGCATCGACCGCGAGGCGGTGGCCCGGGTGGTCAACAGCCATCTTCAGGAGGTGCGCGCCTGTTACGAGCGGGCCCTTCTTCACGAGCCGGGGCTGGCGGGCAAGGTGGTGCTGGAGTGGAGCCTCTCCACCGTCGGCAAGGTGGTGACCGCAAAGACCAAGACGTCGACGCTTCGCAGCTCGGCGGTCGAGGCGTGTATCCTCAACAACCTGAAGACCTGGACGTTCCCTCCCGCCAAAGGGGGCGTGGTGATCGTGAGCTACCCGTTCCTGTTCAACTCCGTGGGCTACTGAAGCCCAGCGCCTCAAAGGAGAATCTTGCGACACGCGATGCTTTGCTGGGTCCTGCTGCTGCCGGCGTTGGCCGCAGCTCAGGTCGAAGAGCTGGAGAATCCGGGGACGATCTCCGCGGTCCAGGAGCGCGCCTACCGGATGAACCACGAGCTCACCCTCGGGGTGGGCACACTGCCGCTCGACGCCTTCTACAAGGGCTTCTTCGCCCAGGTCGGTTACACCATTCACTTCAGCGACAGCTTCGCCTGGCAGGTCGGGCGCGGGGCCTACAGCTACAACCTCGACACCGGGCTTCGCCAGCAGCTGGAGCGTGACTTCGGGGTGCTGCCTACCGAGTTTGACCAGGTCCAGTACATGGTGGGCTCGGATCTGATCTGGAGCCCGTTCTATGGCAAGGCCACCTTCCTCAACCGCTCGGTGAGCCACTTCGAGACCTACTTCATCCTCGGGGCCACCGCGTTCAAGTTCGCCACCGGCTTCAAGCCCGCGGTCAACTTCGGGGTCGGCGCCCGACTGTTCCGGTCTGCCCACCTGTCCTACCGGCTGGACATCACCGACAACGTGGTCATCTCTTCGAAGCCCTTCAATGTCCTCGCCCTCCAACTGGCCGTCGCGATCAACTTCGGCGCGACCGAGTGAGCGTGAACAGCTCTCTACCTTTCTCCCTCTGCGTGCTGCTCGTCGCCGGCCCGGCGGTCTCGGCCCCGGCGGCGAAAGCGGCCGCTCCCGCTGCCGCTGCGCCTGTGGTGGCGAAGCCTCTGGAAAAGGTCGACCCCCAGCTGTTCGATCAGGCGCTCGAGAACTACTTCAGCGGCAACGCGAAAGGCGCGGCGGCGAAGCTGTTCCGCTTCACCGAGGCGGTCGCCCACACCGACGAGAACTATGCCTGGGGGCAATACTTTCTCGCCCGCGCGTTGATCGACCTCAAGCTCTACCACGCGGGCGGCCTCTACCTCGCCCGCATCGCCCGGGAGCGCTCCAACCCGGTGGTGCTCCCGCGCGCGCTCGAGGCGCTTCGCGCGCTGACCGATCGACCGCACGACGAGCAGATGATCGACGAGCAGGTGTTCGGGTCGCTCGACCTCGGCTTCCTTCCCGAAGAGACCGCCGGCTTCGCCCACTACCAGCAAGGACTGGCCGACTTGAAGGTGGGCAACGAGCGCTGGGCCGATGGGCACTTCTCGCGCTTGCCTGCGAATTCCGCCGAGGCCTCTCGGGCCCGGTTCACCGAGCTGGTGACCCGGCTGAAGACAAACAAGAAGGAACTCCCCAAGGAGATGATTCACGAGTTCCTTGAGCTCTCGCAGGACCCCAAGCTCACCCCGGAAGCGCGCAACGAGGCGAGCCTGGCGGTGGCGCGGCTGCGGTACGAGCAAAAGGATTTCGCCGGCGCACTCGAGGCCTATCAGAAGGTGGCGCTTCCTCCCCTCGACCCGGGGCGGGCGACGCTCTATCTCGAAGAAGCTTGGACCCGCTATCAGCTCGGCCAGGTGCACGCGGCGATGGGGCTGCTCACCACGCTCGATGCGCCGGTGTTTCGCGACGAGTTCCAGCCTGACAAGTACT
>JAYUUC010000458.1:0-4089 GCA_043755105.1 Myxococcales bacterium | reverse complement strand
CCGCAGCGGTCGTCAGGCGGCCCAACATGCCGAACGCGCCTCCGACGATCGCCAAAACGCCCAGCACGAGCAGCACGGTGCGGAACCACTTCACGACGCCGAACTTCGTCATCCACGAATAGGTGACGAAGACGAGGACGACCGAGCCCAGCGCCGAGAGCGCCGGCTGCACCATCGCCACCAACCTGAACGGCACCAGGCCGAGGATCGTGCCAATCCCGCTCGGCAGCGCGACCAGCGCGGTCGCCGTCATGAACATCAGGAAATAGTTGGTTCGCGAGCGGGCATCAGACTCGCCCTTGAGCTTGGTGATGATCCACGCCGTCACCGGGTGCCACACGAAGCCGGTGATCGCGCTCACCACCACCGCGACGATGGCCGGGATCACCAACATCCCGATGATGAGCCCGCCGACGCTCAGCGTGTGCGTCACCAGCTGAACGATGAGGGTGGCCAGGAAGCCGACCGCCGCGCTGAACAAGTTGACTGGCAGCGCGTAGGCGATGAGCTCCATCTTGTCCTTCGCCTCGTGCTTCTGCTCCTCGACGCCTTTGCGAATCGTGCCGATCGGGTTGACGATCATCAGCGGGATCGCGGCCAGGTAGAACGCGATCGCCTTCGGCACCGCGACGAGGAAGTACTTCAGTCCCTTCTGGTCGCCCGCCATCTCTGGCGCGCCGACTTCGGCCTGCGGGTCGCTTGCCTCGGGCGGCGGCTCATCCACATCCGGCGGCGCTTCGTCCCTCTCGGGCGCAGCTGCGGGCGCCCCGTACCCAATCAGCGTCAAAGCCGGCTGCGCCGCCTGCCCGATCATCGTCGGCGCCGCGCTCGGCTCCTGCTCTTCCTCTTCCTTTTCGGCCGCGCTGGCGGGAGTGTTGATCTTCGCGGCCACCGGGGTCCGGCTCACGGCCGCGCGCGCAGGCAACGTCTCGAACACCGGAGCCGGCATCATCATCGTCCGCTGCAGCTCGGGGTCCCAGACCTTGAGGACTTCGAGCTTCGTCGCCGACATCGTGATCACGTCGTCTTGCTGGATCTCTGTCGCCGCTCCGATGCGCAGCTCGCCCAGGTAGGTGCCGTTGGTCGAACCCATGTCCTGGATCAACCACTGGCTGCCGTCGGCGAAGATTCGCGCGTGCCGGCTCGAGAGCCCCGCATCCTTCAGCTGAATGTCGGCTTGGCCTCCCTCGCGGCCAATCGACTGCCCTTCGTTTGGAACTTCGATCAGCTGGCCCGTTGCAAGGACACGCAATTGAAGTGGCATTGGCGCGCATGCTGGCCGACCGCCGCCCGCGATGCACCAACTTCACGGCGTAGGGTGGTGGTCGCGGGTGAGGTTCAGTCGGATACCCGGTGCCAGTCCCGTGCGCACCCGAGCCGCGGCCGTTACTGCCTTTGGCTTGCTCCGCTCATCCATCGGTTCGCCGTCGATCAAGTCGAGTCCCACCTGGCAGCACCCCGACCTGCTCCAGAAGGCGTGGGCGTTGCCGGTGGCGAAGCTGTACGCGCCGCTGCTATCGCAAGGCTTCACCTCCATCTGCGGGCCCACCAGCGTCGCCAACGTGCTGCGCTCGATCGGAGTGCGCGCGGGCCGCAACCCGTTGCGGGGGTTCGGGGTCAGGCCGATGAGCCTCGATCAGCTCGCGGGCGACGCGGCCGACGTGCTGCCCGTTCCGTGGCGCGCGCGCGCAGTGCGGCCCGCCACCGTCGAAGCGCTGCGTTCAGAGCTGAGAGCTTCGAACGACGAGCGCAGGCGCTTCGTGACCAACTTCGCGCGCGCTTCGCTCTTCGGAGGCGGCAGTGGTCACCACTCGCCGATCGGCGGCTACCTCGAGCAGGAAGATCTGGCCTTCGTCCTCGACGTGAACGCCGGCTATGGACCGTGGTTGGTGACGGCCGAGCGGCTGTTCGAGGCGATGAACACCGTCGCTGACTGGGCGACCGGCAAGACGCGCGGGCTGGCGCGGTTCGAGCGCTGAAACGCGAGCGTTTCCGTGGCGCGAGGGCGGTTTGCGCGGTCGAGAGCCGAGCCGTATGGACCCGCCCATGTTCGAACGAGCCAGCGCGACACTCGAGAAGGGTTTCCGGCGTTCCGCCATGTGGGCCTACGCACTGAACCAGTCGCACGCGAAGGTCGTGATGGATCCCATCTACCTGGGCGTCGCGAAGCTTCTCCTGCGCGACACGCCCGGGCCGAGCGCGAAGCTCGAGAACGAGACGTTCGCGCCCAACCTGTTTTTTCCGTACCGGGCGCTGTCGCGAAAGCTCCAGTACTTCATCGAAGACTGGGACTTCAGCCAGGCGCGCCCGGAGCTGCTCACGCCGCGCCAGCGCCAGATGATGCACACCGTCGCCCTGGGCGAGACGAGCGGCGCCGCGGTGGCGGACGGCTTCTTGCGCGCGTTCCGCTCCAACCCCGAGCTCGCGGCGTTCTTCGGCACCTGGTTCACCGAGGAGCTCAACCACTTCATCGGGTACCACATCTACCTGCGCCAGATGGGCGAGGCGTGGCCGGCCGCGCGCGGCCTGCAGGTCGCCGAGACCGAGGTGCTTCCCTACGCGAACGACCCGATGGAAGTCGCCGCGTGCAACATGTACCAGGAGCTCCTCGGCTTCCTCGTCTACCGCTCGTTCGCCAAGCAGGTGAAGGATCCGTTCCTCTCGAAGATGCTGGCGCAGTTCGCGAAAGACGAGCTGCGCCACTTCCGTTTCTACCAGGACGTGGTGGCGCGGCACATTCAGGACGACCCCGCGTTCCGCCCCGTGGTGCTCAAGGTCTTCTTGAAGGCCACGTCGCCGTACAACCAGATCTCGGGCGGGCCGTCGAACGTGCTCGATCACCTGGCGATGGGCGCGTTCTATTTCCGCAAGCCCGAGTTCGACTTCTTCCTGCGCGAGAACGAGTACCTGTTCGGCACGAGCCTGAGCCCGTTCTGGAACTGGTACTTCAAGGACGTCGCGGCCCCGTGCGCGCTCTGCGCCAGGAGCACCCACCAGTGCGCGTGCGAGCACTACGAGGACGGCGAGCCGGCTCCGGTCAAGAACCCCCAGTGGTGGAAGACGGTCACCTCGGCGCGGGCCCATGATTCCCGCATCGACATCGACCAGTGGGCCCAGGCGATCCTCTCGCAGCACGGTGAGCACCGAAGCCGGGTCGCCGCCTCCCACGCCTGATTCGTCGAAAAAAAACACGGGCGGTCAGGGGTTGCCCCGACCGCCCGCAGCGATACCCCGCAGGTCAGCGCGAAGCGACGGCCGCCACCTTCGGGATCTTCAGCTGCTGCCCGACCTGGATCTTGTTCGGGTCGTCGAGGATGTCGCGGTTCGCGTCGAAGATCCGCGAGTAGGTGAACTTGTCGCCGTAGTAGTGCTGCGCGAGCTTCGAGAGCGTATCTCCCGACTTCACCGTGTACGTCTCGAACGCGGGCTCGGCCGCGGCAGACAGCTCCATTCGAAGATCCGAGAACGTCGGGTCGACCAGCTTCACTTGATCCCAGACGAGGTTCTTCGCCTTTTCCGAAGGCGCGCGGCCGTTGATTACCAGCTGGTTGTTTTCGACGTGGAGATTGGACACCTCGACCTTCTGCTGCTCGATGACCCTGAGCGCGCTCTGGTACTTCGACTTCAGCTTCTCGAACTGCTCTTGCGCCCCTGGCGCTTTCTTCGCGTCCTGCGCTTTGTTGCCAATCATTTCGATGAATCCGTCGAGTAGGCCCATGGCTGCTCCTTGAGGTTGGGTAAAGACGCGGGGCACTTTGCATTGCCCGTGCCTTGCGCGCCTTCAGAGGAGAGCCTGGCGTGGACCGCCGACCTTTCCGCCCCATGGTGTGACGCCAGGGCACAACCGCAGCGGTCCGGGCAGAATATGGCTCGACGAGAATATGAGCCGGTGGGTATATGTCCCGCGTGGAATCCTCGTTCGCCATCGTCGCAGAACCCAACAGGCGGGCCATCCTCAGCCTGCTGCTGACGTCCGAGCGCTCGGTGGGAGAGCTCGAAGACGCGCTTCGGCTTTCGCAGCCGTCTGTCTCCAAGCACCTACGGGTGCTGCGAGATGCCGGGTTCGTCGAATCGCGAATCGAAGCGCAG
>JAYUUC010000457.1:0-4100 GCA_043755105.1 Myxococcales bacterium | reverse complement strand
ACACCAAGACGCGCTTTCGGCCCAGCTTCTTTCCCTTCACCGAGCCCTCGGCGGAAGTGGACATCAGCTGTGTCATCTGCGGCGGCAAGGGCTGTCGGGTTTGCAAGAGCACCGGCTGGCTGGAGGTGCTTGGCGCGGGAATGGTGCACCCCAACGTCTTCACCGCGGTGGGCTACGACCCCGGAGCAGTGACCGGCTTCGCCTTCGGCATGGGGGTGGAGCGGCTGGCGATGCTCAAGTACGGCATCGACGACCTTCGGCTGATGTTCGAGAACGACGCCCGCTTCCTGGAGCAATTTTAAGATGAAAATCTCGTTGGAGTGGCTCTCCCAGTACATCGCTCTGCCCGCGTCGGCGCAGCAGCTGGCGGACCAGTTGACGATGGCGGGGCTGGAGATCGAAGGCATCGCCTCGGCCGCGGAAGGTCTTGCGGGTGTGGTGGTGGGGCAGATCAAGTCGTCGGAGAAGCACCCCAACGCGGACAAGCTGTCGGTGACACAGATCGACGCCGGAGGCCCCGCTCTGCTGCAGGTGGTGTGCGGCGCGAAGAACTACCAGGTGGGCGACAAGGTGCCGCTCGCGAAGGTGGGCGCGAAGCTCCCCAATGGGATGGAGATCAAGCAGTCCCAGCTGCGGGGAATGGACAGCTCGGGAATGCTCTGCTCCGCGCGCGAGCTGGGGCTGTCGGAGGACGCCTCGGGGCTGCTGATTCTCGACCCCGCGGCCACAGTCGGGGCTCCGATCGCCGAGGCGCTCGGGCTCAACGACACCGTGTTCGAGGTCAATGTCACTCCCAATCGTCCGGATGCGCTGTCACATCTGGGCATCGCGCGGGAAGTGGCGGTAATGAACCAGTCGGCGCTGAAGCTTCCGGAAGTCGACCTGAAGGAAGCCGCCGAGCCGGCCGCGTCGAAGGTGAAGGTGCGGATCGAAGACCCGACGGGTTGTCCCCGGTATGCGGCGAGAGTGATCGATGGAATCACCATCGGACCGTCGCCCGAGTGGCTGACCCGGAGGCTGAAGGCGTGCGGGGTGCGGTCGATCAACAACGTGGTCGATGTCACCAACTACGTGCTGCTCGAGTCAGGCCAGCCGCTGCATGCGTTCGACCTCGACAAGGTTCAGGGCGCGGAGATCGTGGTGCGGAGGGCGAGGGGAGGGGAGAAGCTCACCACCCTCGACGGGAAGGAGCGGGTGCTGGCCGCGTCGGATCTGGTGATCGCGGATCGCGACTCGGCCCAGGTGCTGGCGGGAGTGATGGGAGGCGCGCAGAGCGAAGTCAGCCCCACCACCCGCACCGTGCTGCTGGAGTGCGCGAACTTTCAGCCCGCATCGGTGCGCAAGTCGGCGAAGAGCCACGGCCTTCATTCCGAGTCCTCGCACCGCTTCGAACGCGGAACTGACGTCCACGCCGTGCCGCGGGTGCTCGACCGGGCCGCGGCCCTGATCGCCGAGCTTAGCGGTGGCCGGGTGCTTCAGGGACGCATCGACGTCTATCCCACGACGGTGGAGCCACGGCGGGTGACGCTGGAGTACGCGCGGGTGACGGCGCTGTTGGGGACGCCGGTGGAGGCTGCCGAGTCGAAGCGGATTCTCGAGGCGCTCGGCTTCGTGACCGAGGCCAGCACGGCCACGGGAGCCACCTTTCGCGTTCCGGGTGCGCGAGTGGATGTCGAGCGCGCCGAGGACCTGGTGGAGGAGATTGCCCGCATTCGAGGCTACGACTCCATCCCTGCCACACTGCCGCGGAGCGCGGGAGAGCTGAAGGCCGAGCCACGGGAAGCGGAAGTCGAGCGGAGGATGCGTTCGGCGCTGGCGGGAGCAGGCTTCGACGAGGCAGTGAACTACTCGTTCGTCTCTCCGCGCGAGCTCTCTGCACTGGGCGATGGCGTTGCGCCGATCCTCCTCCGCAACCCGCTCTCGGCCGAACAGTCGGCGATGCGCACCTCGCTGATTCCCAGCTTGCTGCAGAACCTCTCGCACAATGCCCGGCAGCAGGTGCCAAGCGTGCGCCTCTACGAGCTGGGGCGAATCTACCTGCCTGATCCGGAGGGAGGGCAGAACGGTCGCCCCGTGTCGAGAGAGCTGCTCCGTCTGGGCGGCGTGCTCTGGGGACGGCGCGAGAACCGAACCTGGACCGCGAAGGATGCGGCCGTCGACTTCTTCGACGCCAAGGGGGCCGTGGAGGCCGTGCTCGCTGCTCTGAATTTGAAAGGACAGGTCCAGTTCGAGCCGGGCGAATCGCCTCGGTACCATCCGCGCGCCTGCGCTCGGGTGCGGTTACCGGCGGGAGAGATCGGCTGGGTGGGGGAGCTTCACCCTCGCCTCATCAAGGCGCTGGACGTGCCTGCCGGCGCCTTCGTCTTCGAGCTCGACGCCGAGCTGCTCGGGAAGAGCGCGGCGCTGGTACCGACCTTCCAAGCGCTGAGCCGGTTTCCCGCGGTGCTGAGAGATCTGGCAGTGGTGGTTGAAAGTGAGCTGCCGCACGAGGAGGTTCGACGCTTGCTGCTCGAAGTCGGAGCGCCTCTGGTGGAGGACGCGCTGGTGTTCGATGTCTATTCCGGCAAGCCGATTCCCGAGGGGAAGAAGAACCTCGCCTACGCGCTCCGCTACAGGGCGGAAGGGCGGACCCTGACCGACGTGGAAGTGAACGAGGCCCACCAGAAAATCGTGGCCCAGCTCAACCAGCGCCTGGGCGGAAGTCTACGGGGTTCAAATCCCCAATGAACTCAAGATGTTGACAGGCTTTTGGGGGCCTGTCATTTTCAAGGTTCCACTCCAGAGGGGGGGTTGGTTCGAGCCATGACGAAGGCAGACATCATCGAGGGCGTGTACGAGCGGGTCGGCTTCTCCAAGAAGGAGTCGGCGGAGATCGTCGAACTGGTCTTCGACACCGTCAAGGAAACCCTGGAGCGGGGAGACAAGATTAAGATCTCCGGATTCGGAAACTTCCAGGTGCGCCAGAAGAAGGCGCGCGTCGGTCGCAATCCGCAGACCGGGAAGGAGATCGAGATCTCCGCCCGGCGGGTGCTCACCTTCCGACCGAGCCAGGTGCTGAAGACGGTGCTCAACGGCGGCGAGCACATCGAGGACGGAGAAGCGACCGCCGAGGACGATGACAACGATCCGTCCGACGAGGCCGGAGAGAACGACCAGTAAGGGCGTTTCCTCTTCTTGACGCTGCCCTTCGAGGCGGGCATAAGGTGCCCCGTCGTCAGCTTTTCGGGGCGTAGCGCAGCCTGGTAGCGCACTTGCTTGGGGTGCAAGTGGTCGCAGGTTCAAATCCTGTCGCCCCGACCATTTGAAGGCCCTGATTCAACCCGGGAAACCGAGCTGAGTCAGGGCCTTTGTTTTGTCACCAGTAGCTTCACCGCTTCGTGGATCTCGCTCAGCGAGAAGAAGGTCCGATTGCGCAGTATCGCCAAAATCCATCTCTCGGCCAGCAGCACTCCCTGCTCGACCTTTGCCTTGTCGCGCGGCCGACGGGCGCGGGCGGGGACCACCGCCACCTGGTAGTTCCGAGCAAGCTCTGGGTACGTCGGGTTCAACTCTGGCTCGTATCGCGATGCCTTCATCGCCGCGCTCCTCAGGTTGTCGGGCACCAATACCAACGACCGAGACGGCAACCTGTGCATTCCCGAGCTCGCCCATAAGCGAAAGTCAGAAGTTGCCGACGGGCAAAGGCAGCCAGCTTCGTCGGGTCAACCAGTCTTGCTTTCAATGTGGCTCCAGCCATCTGGGCTGCCGACATATTTTTCGTAACCGTTCAGGGGGTGCCGATCGATCAGCGCGGCGCATTGTGGCGATCAGCTCGACGCGCAGTCCCGCCGCGCAAGGGTGGTCCGGAGGGATCGACACACGAGCCGCGGCGTGATCTACGCGCGTGGTGTCGGAGCCCCGCGAACAGCGCATCGCCGATCTAGAGGCCGCCTGCGCGGTGAAGGACACGCGCAACGCGGAGCTTGAGCGCAAGGTCGATGAGCTGACGCAGTTGGTGCTGTGTAAGCCCCCGGCAAAGGCCATCTGGCCGGTCAACACTGGGTGGTGCATGTTGTCCAGGTGACCGCGACATTCCCCTCGCCCGAAAGCTTGGCCGCCTC
>JAYUUC010000456.1:0-4105 GCA_043755105.1 Myxococcales bacterium | reverse complement strand
GCCACCGAATAGCGGATATGGCGACGACAGAGACCGGACACCATCCGTTCAGCCCGAGCGTAGGCCGGGAGGCCGAAGTCGAGGGCCGTCCTGACCTCCCTCGACTCTGCGCCTTCGGCGCGACGCTCGGGATGAACGGGTGGGCGATGAACGGAGGTTCGTCGATAGGGCGGTTCGGCGGCGCTTCCAAGGATGGGTTCCTGGGTCGAGCGGGCCGGTGATGCCCTTCGCGGGGCGCCCCTTTGTACACTCAACGGCGGACGCGCTTTCGCAGGCCTGCGACGAGCCCCACGCCCAGAAAAGGCCAGGCCAGCGCAGCAGTGCTTCCTCCGCAGCCACCGGATTTCGGTTCCGGTATCGGCTCTGGCTCTGCAGGCGCTGACGGGTCCGGCACCGGCGCGGTCCCGGCGTCGGCCCCCGCTGCCTTGGTCCCCGTGAACCCTCCGGGCACCGGGTAGCCTCGCAACACAATCTCGCCTTGGGGCAGCGTCGCCACGCAATCTGCGGTCATCCCTCCGAGGCGGGGCGAACCGGCGTCGATCCACGCTCCGGCAATCATGCTCGCCGCGAGGGTGAGCGCATCGCCCCAGCGACGGGCGGTGAGGTCTTTCACCGCGTCGTAGAACGCCGGCATCCGGTTGCTCATCGCAGCGGTGCGCTGGTCCGCGGCGATCAACTCCGCCACCAGCCCGTTTCCCACCATCACGATGTCGAAGATGTTGTTGCGCGGATCTGCCCGGCCCACCGTGCCCAGATAGCCGCCGCTCGCGGCGGTGATTCCCTCGAGGTTGGCCTTCACCGACAACATGTCCGACTCCCACCTCGAGTGCAGACCGTCGGGGTCGAAGTTGCGGGTGTCGTGAAGGAGCGAGAAGGCATCGGTCACATAGTGAGAGAAGTGCGCGAGCGTGAGCAGGATCAGCGCACTGTTCTTGGCGCGAAACGCCGCGATGAGCTTGGCGTAGTATTCCTCTACCCTCCACGGCACCTGGCCATTCTTCTCGGCATAAGGGCCGAACGCCGCCTGCGCGGCCGCCCACTCGCGGGGATAGGCGGCAATCGGACTGAAGTAGTCGATTTCGAGGTAATGGCGCGACCACTCCGCCGGGTCGTAGTGGGGGTCACCGGTCTGGCGCCATTGATCGGGCTCGACCGCGTGACCCTGGAACGCGCTGCTCTGGTTGAGGGTGATCCACTGCTTCAGGCAACTGCCGGCGGGCAGCGGGTCCTGCAGGTGGGCGGCGAGACGCCGGTGCCCGTCGAACCCCCACCCAAGAGCGGTCGCCGGAAGCAACCATGCCGTCAGGAGCCAGCTGCTGGGGAATGTCTTCA
Source organism: Myxococcales bacterium (assembly GCA_043755105.1). Classification (GTDB taxonomy): domain Bacteria; phylum Myxococcota; class Myxococcia; order Myxococcales; family Myxococcaceae; genus JAYUUC01. The sequence continues at coordinate 2,773 of JAYUUC010000456.1, read as the reverse complement.
TCTGCATCTCCTCCTCGGCGGTCGGGTTGGAAATCGCCCCCCGCACGGCCAGGGTGCCGGCCCCCATGCCAGCTATGTTCCTAGCCTTTCTGCTCGGCCTTGGCCAAGGGGGCCTTCACGCCGTGGGACCCGACCACTGTGCGGCGATGGTCACCCTGGGAGGGTTATCGGGCCAGCGCCGCCGCCAGGTGCTTCAGACCGCGGCTCGCTTCGCCCTCGGCCACACCTTCGTTCTTGGCACCTTGGCCGCCCTTTGCCTCTTCCTCGGCGTCGGCCTCAGCGAGGCATTCGAGCGCTGGGCAGAGATCGGTGGCGGCGCCCTCCTGATCGGCCTGGCCCTGGCGGCGCTGCTCTACCCCGGCGCGCTCCGCCACGGTCACCCGATGCTCGGCACCCACGGGCATGACCACGTTCATCGCCGGTTGCCACTCGCCGCGGGCGCGCTGATGGCTTTGAGCGGGGCCCGGGCACTGTTGCTCGCCTTGCCTCCGCTGCTGCTCGGTGAACGGTTCAGCCTCTCGGCCTGGACCTACCTGCCCGGCTTTGCCCTCGGCGTCCTTCTCGGCATGGGCGCGGTGGGTCTCGTCGTTGCCGAAGGCATGACCCGCTTCGGTGAACGAACGCTGGTGTGGATCCAGCGCGCGGCCGTCGCCAGCTCGGGCGCGCTCGGAGTGGTCTGGGTCGTCACCCGGCTCTGACGATTCAGGGTTCGGCCACGGCTTGTTCAGCAGGCCGATGCTCGAGGATCGACAACGCCTTCAGCGCACAGAGGAAGGCGCTCACCACGTGCTCGGGCCGATTGGCCTGCGCCACCAGCAGCCCCACGTTTCGGGTGCCGTCGATCTTCGGAAGCAGCTCGGCTTCCCACCGCTCGAGCTCGAGGTCATTGAGCTGGTACGCGGGCTGGTGCGAGGGGAGCAACAGGTCCTCGGGCTGGAGCAACCGCCGCAACCGCTCCGGCTTGTAGAGCTTCTTGATGCCCCGGACGATCAAGTTCGCAGGGTGGACGTCGAGCTTGATCGACTCGGCCACGGCCTTGTCCTTGAAGCTCATCACGTAGCTGCCCTCTTCCCAGCCGAAGAGGGAGTAGATGATCGCCTTCACCTGCTGGCCCACGTAGTAGAGCCGCTCGGTGTCCTTGAGCAGGCCCCGCTCGACCAGCACGTCGCCGGTGCGGCGCTGCGAGCGGCTCGCCACCGCAGCCGCGTCCTGAAGCTGCTCGGGTTTGATCTTCCCCACCCGCACCAGAAACTGGCCAAACCGGTCGGTGAGCAGGTTGGACAGCGCGAACACCGGCTGGCCCTTCTCGAAATAGAGGACCTTCTTCACCTTGCCGCGCTGCAGCCCGAGCTCACCGGTCTCCTTGGACAGGTGGAAGGCGGTGATCAACGAGGGAAAGTTGTCGAGCAGATCTCCTCGCCGGCTCTTCGGGTCCGCTGATCGGGTGGGCCCTGCCAGCGCAGGCATCCCTGCCGGCGGCGCCCGCACCGGTCCGCCCTGGCCCTTGCCGGTGGCCACCGCGGTGAGGTTCGCCCCTCGAAGCTCGGCGCTGATGTTGTCGGTCCCGGTGACCTTGATGCGCCCGGTGAGTTCCATCGCTTCCTGGGGCTGGTCCTCCTCGACGTCGATGTCCAGCTCGACCTCGAAGGCATCCTCGATCGACCCCGCGGCCTGCGGGCGCACCTCTCCGGGAACCACCTTGCCCACCGCTTCGAGCAGCAGCTGGGCGTCGAAGGGCTTCTCGAAGTAGGACACCGTCTTGAACTTGTTGCGGGCCTCGACCGCGTGCCGCCCGCCCTTGAAGACCCCGGTGATGAAGATCAACGGCAGCTCGGGGTGCAGCTTTCGCAGCGCCTCGGCCAGGTGGTAGCCCATCATGTCCGGGAGCAGCACGTCGAGCACCGCGCAGCGCGGAACCTGGTCGCGGGCCAGGTCCAGCGCCTGCTTCCCCTTCCCCGCCCCCAGGACCTCGTACCCCGCGTTCTCCAGCAGCTGCGTGAGCAGGGAGAGCAGCTCCTGGTTGTCGTCGACGACGAGAATTTTGGGAGGCATCGGAACGGACCTTAGCAAAAGGCTTCGCTCCGGCTAGGGTCGTGGCGGTGACGACCTTCGCCTTCAGGACTCTCCTCACCTTCGCCCTCCTCGCGGGCGGGCCTGCCCTCGCTCAGACCGATTCCCCCGATGCCTCGCTCCCCGATGCCTCGGTGGGCCAGGGGGGCGCCGACCGCGACAACCCCGAAGGTCAGGACTCCGCCGACCGGACCCAGTCCAGCTGTCGAAGCAACAAGGACTGCGAGCGCGGGTTCGATTGCCAGGGGGGTCGCTGCACTTTCATCGGCTACCGGAAGGCAGCGGGCGGTTGCGCCGCGGCTCCCGCACCGGCACTTCTTCTTGCGGGCGCGGCCCTGCTGGCCCGGGCGCGGGCGCGAAAAATAAGCCGCGGCTGACGCGCAACTCCTCCGACCGCGGATCGACAATGCAAGCGTGAGGCGGTTGCTGCGCCTGACGGTTTGCCCTCCCGGTCCGATGAGGAAGGGAGGAACGCGGGGGCGGTCTTCTATGCGAAGGCCGTCCCCGTTTTTTATTGCAAGCGGCTCACGTCGGGCCTACGCCTCGACGAATGGCAGACAAGCTTCTCACCCGGGAAAAAGGTTTCTCCGAGTGGTACGTGGACGTGGTCCTCAAGGCCAAGCTCGCCGACTACTCCGACGTCAAGGGTTGCATGGTGATTCGTCCCAATGGCTACGCCATCTGGGAGAACATGCAGCGCGGC
>JAYUUC010000455.1:0-4107 GCA_043755105.1 Myxococcales bacterium | reverse complement strand
CAGGCGGACTGCCCGCGGTGGGTATCGAGGCCGAGCGTGGCAGCGAGCTGTCGAATAGCCCTCTGGGATGAATCGTAGCGGCAGCTTCCCCCCAGGGTCAGCGGGCCGAGCATCGCCGAGAGCCGAGCATAGCTGTCGGCGAGGCCGGCCGGCCCGGTCGGACTGGAGAGCCGAACGCCCTGACCGAGATCAAGCCGGAGCAACTCGCGGGTGGACGACCCGGCCCGAGCGAACAGATGCTGGCGCACCTCGGCGTTGAGCTGAAGGAGACGGCCGGATTCGGGGACGGCCGTGTCGATTTCATCGTAGGGAGCCGGCGCGTCCCCGAGGACTGCAGGCACGTAGCGCAGGTCGACCGCGGGAATGAAGGTGTGGCGAAGCGAACCTGCGCCTTCACCAAAGGTTCGCGACAGCTCGCTCTCGACCGCCACTCCCCCGAGGGCGTAGCCCCGCTGGGTCGCCCGGCCCGTGAGCTCGCCGTAATAGAAGTCCTGGCGGTACCGGAGATAGGGGCTGACCCTCGCGAAGTCACCGAGCCCGAAGGTCGCCTCGAGCTGGGGGCGGAAATCGAGGCGATCGCGCGCTTCGCGTTCTCCGGGCTGGAAAAGACGATCGCCCTGCCCCTCCTTGGTGAAGGAAGGACAGCTCCCGGCGGCCGTTGCAGGCAGCGGCTGGTACAGGCGCTCCGCCAAGCACTCGGTGGACAGGACCTGGACATCATCGGGACCTAACTGAGCGCGCCCTTCGTTCGCTGCGGAGCCCTCGTCTCCGGTGCCGTGAGTCAGAGGGGCCAGGCGGGTGAGCTCGAGACGGAAGCCACCCCTCAAGGGGCCCCACAACGGTCGCTCCGGCAGGGCCAGGGTCAGGGCGGGCAATCTCTGCAAGGTGTTGGGGCTGTGGAGCGGCTGCGCGGGGTCGACCCGGGAGAAGTCGTTGTTGAAGACGCTGAAGCCCCAGCGCAAATCCTGCCGGAAGCCGAGATCGAGGCCTTCGTAGAGGTCGTCGCTGCGGTGGAAGAGCACCGCGGTCGAGCGCAGGTACTGGTTCTCGCGAGCGAGGACATCGGGAACGAGGTCCACGACACAGAAACCATCGGAGACGTAAGAGGCGTCGATCCGGTCGAACCACCCGTTGCCGAGCGTCTGAACATGCTGGAGCGATCCTTCGCTGCGAAAGCCGCGACGCCGGGGGACCTCGAGCTGGGCGGCGGGCAGCACCGGGTCCCGCAGGGGCAGAAAATCGTAGAGCAGTCCCAAGGTCGCGCGACCGTTGGTCGTGGCGCTCGGGGTGTAGCGGAATTCGCTCGAAAGCCGGGGGCCCTGCACTCCGGGAGCGCTCCGGTCGAAGCGGCCCGCTCCTCCCGCATAGAATCCGGGAGTGAGGGTGAGATCGTGGCTCTCGCCGAGGGTGATGAAGACAGGCTGCTCGAGAAAGAAGCCGCTCTGTCCAAAGCCCGGTCGTGGAATCAGCAGACCACTCTTGCGGCTCGAGAGAGGCAGGTAGATCCAGGGAAACCACAGCACCGGAATGGAGTGAACCCGCACTCGGGCGTTGCTCATCGTCGCGTGAGGGCCCTCGAGGTCGAGGGTCCCGTGGGATGCCTCGAGTTGCCAGCTGGGATGTGCGGGGTCACAGTCGCAAGGGGTGAAAACGAGGTCGTCGACCTCCCAGGCTTCCGCAGAGATCCGGGTGAAGTGTGTGCCAGAAAAGGCCAGCGAGCTCGAGCCAAGCGCCTTTAGCGCCTCGGGAGTCTCGGCGCCCAGCAACTGGTCGGTGGTGACGCCGGTCTTCTTCAGCAACAGTCCGTGATCGAGAAAGAGGTCGGTGACCTGGCCCTCGTTCAACTTCAGCGAGAGGGCGTCAGCGACCGCGGCGTAGAGCCCTCGGTCGGTGACCGCGACCATCACGTTTCCGCGCGCCGTCGCCTCTTCGGCCGCCTCGTCGTAGGAAATCTCATCGGCTCTCAGTACCGCGCCTTCGGAACGAAGGACGGCATGGCCTTCGAGGCGGTGATGCTGACCCTCGGAGATCAGCCGGTCGGCGCTGAGCTCGACCTGGGAAGGCGATCCCGAGCGCACCTTTGCGTCCCCGGGTCCCACCGCGGCCAGCAGCGCCAAAGTCAGCGAGAACGACCAACTCATGAGGCGCGGGAAGGCGGGTTCAAAACCCGGGCAACCTAACGTGGATCAGGGCTTCGAGGTTTGCTCAAACTCGATGAACACTTCATTGCCTTCCTGTCTCGCCTGATAGGGCGCCTGCTGCTTGAGGTCCAGCTTCACCCGGACCGAGCGACCCCCTTCCGACGGTTTCACGGTTGAGACCGGGGTGTCGAAGTACGAGGTGTCGAGCACCCGCGCGTTGTTGGATGAGCCGATGCGGGTGTTTTCCAGCTCGAGCACCAGCGAATGCCCGTCTCCTTCGCTCACGCTGTAGTGAACCGGTTCGTTGGTGCGGACGAAGATGCGAGAGCCGGTCGCCGTCTTCTTGAACCCCACCAGGGTCACCGTCTTCGAATGGGAGGAGGCGCCCGACGGCGGGGAGACGGGGGTCTTCTGGTCGGGCGTTCCCGACCGTGGCGGGATCGAAACGGGCTTCTTCGCGAGCAGCGCGGGTTCCCCCTGTTTCTTTTCGGCCAGAGCCTGGCGCTGATCCTCGATCGCTTTCTGGGCCGCCGCGGCCTTGGCCTCGCGGGCCTGCTGCTGCTGCTTCTTCTGGTCGGCCAGCTCCGCCTGCTTGGCGGCGGCGGCGGCCCTGGCGTCGTCGGCTCGCTTCGCCGCTGCTGCCTGTTTCGCGGCCGCAGCGGCTTTGGCATCGTCCGCCTGTTGCGTCGCGGCAGCCTGTTTCGCGACGGCAGCGGCTTTGGCATCGTCCGCTCGTTGCTTCACCGCAGACTGTTTCGCAGCAGCGGACGCCTTGGCGTCATCGACGAGCTTTGTCGCGGCAGCCTGTTTCTCAGCAGTGGCAGCCTTGGCCTCCACTGCTGCCACATTCGGACCTGCGGCGGGTTCAACTTCAGGGGCTGACTTGTCGGTCGGCGATGAGTCCTTCGACGCACTTGCCAGCTGCTTTTGCGCCTTGAGCAACTCCTGTTCTTCGCGAGCTGACGCAGCGCGCTCTGACTTTTCGAGCGCCCAACGATCTTTCTCAGCCCTGGCCGACTCTTCTTTCTCCACCTTGGCCGCTTGAGCCTGCTGTTGGCGCTCCAGGGCGCGGCGCTCCCGCTCGGCCTTCTCCCCGGCGAGCTTGTCTCGCAGTGCCAGAACCGCCTTTTCCTTCTCGGCCTTGGCTTCGGCAGCCTTCTCGAGCTTCTCCGCAGCAGCCCGTTCCTTGGCTTCCTTGGCTTCGGCGGCAGCGCGCTCGCGTTCAACCTTTGCTTCGGCAGCGACGCGTTCCTTTTCAGCCTTGGCCTCGGCAATCTTCAGTTCCTTCTCCGCCGCCACGCGTTGCCGTTCAGCCTTAACAGTGGCTGCCTTTTCCTCCGCGGCCTTGGCCTCGGTCTGCTTCTTCTCCTTCTCCGCTTCGGCCGCCGCTTCCTTTTTCGTCTTCTCCTCCACCCGAGCCTCGACCCCGGGAGCGGAAGAACCACCGCCATCTTGCGCAGGACGGGCGGACACGGCTGCAGTCCCCTTGGTGCTTCGGGGAACCTTCACGACCAACCGGGTTTCGCCTTCAATCGCGAGGTCGGGTTCAGGATCTTTTTCGAAACCGATCAAGACCCGAGCAATGGCCGCGGCGTCCGACCCATAGCTGGCGGTCTTGATCGCGGTGATCACGCCATTTCCGACCTGAATCTCCTCGGGCACTCCCTTGAACACCGCTTCCGAGATGTCGATCACCAGCCGCGACGGATCGGCCATGGTGAAGGTGGTGAAGGTCGGCTTCCGATTGCCGGTAATCTCGACCCTTCCGTCCTTCACCTCGACGCGGGTGATGATGTTGAGATCGAGCGTGTCCTCCGCCCGCGCGAGCACCGGCAACAGCAGCCCTGCCACGAGGAGAACCCTGACTGCCTTCATGTAGACCCCATCACGCATGCGCGGTTGTCGGTGAGCCGGCTGACCCGGTGCCCCTCGAACGGAGCCCTCGCCCAGGTAGGCAATGGTAGCA
>JAYUUC010000454.1:0-4108 GCA_043755105.1 Myxococcales bacterium | reverse complement strand
GGAGATGCGACCTTGGCGTACTCCCGGGTCACCCGGGACAGTGCCGCCCGCGCCGATTCCGGCAGCGCCTTCTCCAGCATTCGCCGCTCGGAGTCGATCGCCTTCGCATCCGCGGACCAGCGGAACTGGCTCACCGACAAGCTCACCGCCGCCTGAAACACCGCCTCCAGCCGCTCCGCCGACAGCCGCTGGGACAGCGCCAATTCCGGCCGCAGCAGCGCCAGGGTTCGCCCAAGCAGGTAATAGGTCTCTTTCTGGCCGGTCTCGGCAAAGAACTTTCCTCCCACCTTCAAGCCGACCGGGTGGGTGTGAAGAATCTCGATGCCCACCGTGGGGTCCGGCGCCGGGTCGTTCGAGCGCTTCGCCATCCGCTCCCGGGTGGTGACCAGGAACGGCGAGAACAGCGCCACCTGCTCCATTCCCAGCAGCTTGGCCACGTAGCGGAAGTGATGAATCTGGTACTCCTGCGCCGTGGCGACGTCGATCACGTGCCGCTTCGGGTTGATCTGATACTGGGCGTACTCCCCCTTGTAGAGGTGGCCTGCCTGCTCGTGGAGGATGGCCATCAGCTCGCCCATCGGTCCTCGAACCTTGGGGTGAAAGAGGTGGGTCTGCCACAGTCGATCGGTGAGTGCCCGCTGGGCCAGCTCCTTCTTCTTCGCGTAGGGCCCGAGCTTGGTGAGGATCTCGCGTTCCCCGGGACCTGCCTCGCCGATCAGCCCCTGCACCACCATCGCCGCCAGGTACGCCGAGTCGTAATCCTTCCGGCGCGCCGCCAGCTCCGCCAGCGCCGACGCCACCTTCCCCGGTTGGGTGGTGTGGGGGAGCGCCCGCCGATACGCCGCGATCGCCTTCTCCTCTTCGCCCGGGCGCTGGGCCGCGAGCTCTGCATAGAGCTCTTGCACCGTGGCGTCGTCGGGAAGCCCGGCCGCCACCACCTGGTAGGCCATCAAGGCGCCTTCCGGGTTCTTCATCACCTTGAGGTAGAGGTCCCCCATCGCCCGCCACAGCGTCATCCGCGCGGGGTGGGTCTCGTCGCTCTTCGGCAGCCGCTGGATCATGCGGGCGTAGTTCTCTTCCAGCTTCTTCCACTTCTTGTTCTGCCCCAGCATCGCTTCCAGCGCGCTGAAGGCCTCGAGGAAACGCGGGTCGAGATCGAGCGCGGCGTTGAACGCCGCTGAGGCGCGGTCCACATCCTTGAGCTCGTCGCGAAGAATTTCTCCGAGTGCGAAGTTGACCCGCATCGCCTTCTGCGGCTCCTTCCGAAGCTCGGGCTGGGCGAGCATCTTCTCCAGAATCTCCGAGGCCTTCTGGCCCTGCTTGCTGTCGCGATAGAGCACGTAGAGCGCGTCCATCACCTCGAGCGATTCGGGCTTCAGCTTGTGCGCGCCGAGGTAAGCGTCGATCGCCATGTGGGGATCGGCGAGCTTCTCCCGCGCCAGCTTTCCGAGCTCGAGGCCCACCGCAAACCGGGCATCCCCCTCGAGCACCTGGATCAACTTCTGCCGGTACCCGGCGGCGCGGTCGTGCTTGCCCGCGTTGTCGGCCAGCGCCACCAGCGCCCGCAGCGACGGCTCGTGGCCGGGGTCGATCGCGAGCGCCTTCTCGAAGTGGTTCTGGGCCCGGTCGTACTGCTTCAGCGAGTTGTGGACATCGCCGAGCTGCCAGTAGATCTCCACCACCTCGAGGTCGGTGAGGTCGTCTCGATGGTGGAGCAGAATCGTCTGGTAGACCTTGAGCGCCTCTTCGAACCGGCGCGCCTGCACCAGCAGATTGCCGAGTCCCTCCAGCGCCGGCAGGTAGGTGGCGTCGAGCTGGTAGGCCTTCTCGTAGTTCTCGAGCGCCTTGTCCTTCCGCTGCAGCTTTTCAGAGACGTACCCCAGCCGGTAGAGCTGGCGACAGAGGTCGCGGGCGAGCTGCATGTCCTGGTCCGCGAGCGCCTGCTGGGCCATCTTCTGGACCACGATCTCCAGCATCTTCTCGCCGCCCTCCCAGTTCTCGCGGGCGATGTAGATGTCGGCCAGCGGCCGGGCGGCGTCGACGGAATCGGGAACCAGACGCTGGGCTTCTTCGTAGAACGGCGTCGCCGCATCGCGGTCCTCTCGGCTCTCGGCGTGATAGCGCGCCACTTCGAGGAAGGCCTTGCTCTTCGCCGCCGGGTCCTCGGTTTGCTGGGCTTCGGCGACCAGGTCCCGCTCGTACGCGACCCAGTCCTTCTCCTGCTCGTGAATGCCCTTGAGCGCGCGGATACAGGGCAGATACCCGGGGTCGATCTGCAGCGCCTTCTGGTACGCCGCCTTGGCGCTGCCGGGGTCGAGGAGCATGTCCTCGTTGATCTTCCCCGTCCGGAAGTAGAGCTCGATCGCTTCCGGGGTGGCGCCCGCAACCGCGGCCTCCCGCTGGAGCATGTCGAGGGCGAACGGCCAGTTTCCTGAGCGCTCGTAGAGCGAGCCGAGCGCGTGCATCGCCGGCCGGCAGCGGGGGTTGAACTCCAGAGCCTGGTGATAGGTGCTCACCGCCCGGTCCACCTGGCGCAGCTGCTGGTGGAAGACATCGCCCATCTCGACGCAGAGCTCAGCCTTCTCTTCTGGGCTGCCCACCAGCTGGATGTGACGGTCGACCACCCCGACCAGCTCGTCCCAGCGGCCCTGGGCCTTGCGCAGTCGCTCCAGGGTCTTGATCGCCTGCAGATTCTGCGGGTCGAGCGAGAGCACCCCTTCAACACAGGCATCGGCGTTGGCGAGGTTCTGGTACCGGTCCTCCCAGATCGAAGCGCTCTTGAACAACACCTTCACCCGCTCGCGGTAGTCGGGCGAGAGGTCCAGCTGCCGCTCGTAGATTGCGAGCAGCTCGGCCGGCCGGTCCAGCTTGGTGTAGAGCTGGTCGAGCGCGTCGAGAGCGGCGAGGTTCTTGGGGTCGTACTCCAGCGCCTGACGGTAGCCTTCCACCGCCGCCTCTTCATCGTTGAGCTCGCGCTCCTGAAGCTGGGCGACCTCTACCTGAATGCGGGCCCGCTCCTCTGGAGTTGCTGCCAGGTCGCGCGCCCGCAGCAGCGTGCTCGCCACCCGCGGGTAATCTTGCTGACGGCGGTAGAGCGCCACCAGCACGCTTAGGGTCTGGGCGTCGGGTTCGAGCTCGAGCGAGCGCAGCAGGGCCTGCGATGCTTCCTGCGGGTTGTCGAGTCGCTCGGAATAGACCCGGCCGATCTCCCGGAGGATCTCCTTGCGCTTCTCGATCGACCCCGAGGCCTCGAGCTTTTGCTCCAGGGCGACGATGTATTTCTGGTCTCCGCCGCGGCGCTGGAACATCCCCGCCAGGGCGTCGAGGGCGAGCTCGTTGGTGGGGTCGAACTCGAGAATCCGGCGCAGGGCCGCCTCGGCCGAGGTCGAATCGTCGAGCCGGGTGTCGTGAACCTTGGCGAGCACCAGGTACATCCGCTCTGCCAGCGGGCCGCGGGGGAGCGCGTCGGCGAGCTGCTCGTAGACCGCCGCGAGCTCGTCGTGCGAGCCGGTCTCTTCCGCGAGCCTCTCCACTTCCTCGGTGAGGGTGTGGTCCGACGGGTTCAGCTGCAGCGCCCGACAGGCCTGGAGGAAGGCCACGTCTTTCTGCCCCAGCTTCTGTTCCTGCACCCGCGCCAGCTCGCGCAGAGCGGCGATCTTCTCTTCATCGGTGACCAGGTGCGGCAGGTAACGATCCATCACCTGCGCATAGGCTCGCCAATCGTTGACCTTGGCGTAGAGCGTCGTTGCCTGCTCGTAGGCGGTCCGGTTGGCGGGGTCGAGCTCGAGGATTTTCTCCAGAGCCGCGCCCGCACTTTCCATCTTTCCCGCCTGGCCCTGCCAGAGGTCGGCCACCTGAAACAGCGAGGCCGCCGCCGCGTCCTTGTCTCCCAGCGAGGCCTGCGCATCGGCCTTCAGCTCGAGTGCCCGCACCGCGTCACCGTGGGCCTTGAGTTGATGGAAGATGGCGTGAATCTGCTCCAGCTCTTCGACCAGATGGGGCTCGACCTCGAGCGCCCGTCGGCCCGCATCGAGCGCCTCTTCGCGCCTTCCCATGCCCGCCAGCACCTGCGCGAGCTGGACCCGGATCGCCTTCACCCCCGCCGCCG
>JAYUUC010000453.1:0-4112 GCA_043755105.1 Myxococcales bacterium | reverse complement strand
CGAACTCGTTGGGTCCCAGTCGCAGCTCTCCGTTGGCGGCGAAGCGCGTCTGATCGAAGCGCAGGGCATAGGGAATGGAAGTCCTCCGGTTCGTATGTCGGAGCGAGACCTGCTCGCAGAGCTGGGCGATCTGCTTGAGGCGCCAGTCCTCGAGCTTCACCACGACATACGCGGACGCAGTCGGCATGTCCTCGAGCGGGCCATGGTCTGCGACGTCGTGGTGCGACCCCAGGTGAAGAAGGTGAAGGTCTCCCTCGACCAAGTCTCGATAAAAGAGGCCGGCGTGCCAGTGCAAGTCGGGGAACTGAATGATGGCGACGGCCAGCTGGGTTTGGGTGTCACTTGAATGGGCTTGGGTCGGGTGCAACCAGTCGGGGGTCATTTCAGGCCTTGCAGAAGCTCATTGGCTTTGGCAGGTGTTCTGGATTCGGAGAGTCGATTGAAGATCTTTGAGTAGAGCCGGGCGCGTTCAGGGAGCTTTTCCCGAGCCGCGAAGGTGATGGTGAGGAGACCTCCCCACAAGAGGTCCTTCACTCGCGATAGCTCGAATGACTTGAGCAGCTCGTTGCATGAATCGAAGTGCCCGGCCATCAGCAGCTCGTCGATGTGCTTGTAGAGAAGGCGCATCGCTTTGCCCTCGTGCTCATCGGAGACGGCATAGAGCTGGTCGAGAAACTTCAGATGTTCGGCGTGGCGACGACGCGCTTGGCGCTCTCGTAGCTCCGCAGGTGACCGCGCCAGGCCCTCGTAGTTGCCTCGGACTCGAAACAGCCGAGGTCCTTTGCTCTGAGCGGCATTCATGGCTCGACCCCGCGAACCAGATCCGTCTCCTGGTCGCCATCGCAGTACCCCAGCCAGATCTCACCGAGCGTCATGTCCTCCGCGCGGGCCTTGAAGAAGGGCGTCTCGGCAAGCGGCCAGACCTGGGTGCCCTTCTCGCGGTCGCGCGTGACCACCGTGACCTCCTCCGGCTTCATCTCATTGAGCACGAGCGGACTGTGCGTGGTCAGGATGATCTGAATGCCCGCCTCGCTGGTCGCGCGGAGCACCTTCATCACATCGCGAATCCGCGCCGGGTGCAGCCCATTCTCGGGCTCTTCGAGGAGGATGGTCTTGATATTCGAGAGATGCTTGATCACTGCGAAACCCATGAAGAGCACGACACCATCACTCAGAAGGCTTGCCGGAACGCGAGACCCATCCTGCAAGTAGGCAACTATTTCTTTTTCGGTATTCGAAACAGGATTGAGTCCAATCCGGGCGATGTTTGGGAAGACGCTCGAGATTTCATTGGAGATGATTTTCATCGAGTCGTCGTTCAAATCTCGAATGAAGTCGAAGAGGCCGGGCAAGCCCTCTCCTCCCGATTTCAGAAAGGAATCGTGGCGATCCTCTGGAAGGAGTTGGCTTGGTTTCTTGAGGCTGTTGATGAGCGGCCGGAAGACTTCCGCCCTTCCGAACTCCCCGAATACATTTTCCGAGCTGACCGCGCGCTCGGCCATGTTCGGGTGCGAAAAGCCGATGCGAGGTCGACCGTCGGAATCTGGGTTGAATTCCACGAAGTACAGTTCCGAAGAGAGCCGGAGCCTGAAGTCCAACGATTGATTTGGAAGGCGCCTCAGACGGACAGCGTTCTGCAACTTGCCTTCACGTAGAGCTTTGAATGCGTCATTGATGCCCTCAAGGATGCTCGTCTTGCCGCTGTCGTTCGGGCCGATGAGCGCGTGCAGCGGCGTCGGTCGGAGGGTGATCTCTTCCTTGATTGGGCCGTAACCGGCCAGGGTGATCTCGGTCAGCATCATCGTCTCGGGGTGAGTGCCGGAAACGTAGCACCTCGACCCGGAGTCGAGCCGGGTCGACTCCGGGCGGACTCGCATCGACCGGGAGTTGATCGCCGTCGTATCGGAGTCGTGCTCCATCGACTCCCGGTCGATCGACTTCGATTCCCAATCGACCGAGATCGACTCCCGGTCGAAGTGAGTCGACCGGGAATCGATCCACTTCGACTCGGAGACGATGAAGATCGATTCCCAATCGATCTCGGTCGAATGAAATCAATAGGTTGCGAGGTCGGAGCGGTGGAGCGGCTTGACGGGGCTTCTCCAGATTTCGTACGACCGGCGGGGCGTCATTTCGACGCCCAAAGCGAGGGAAATCCCATGTCGAACCACGTCTACCACCCGCCAGCGGAGCTGCCGGACCACGTCATCTCGTATGCGCAGGGGCTCAAGGACCACAAGTCTGACTACGGAGAGGTGGCGATGAACTCCGAGGCTGATTTGGCCGATGTGGTGGCCAAGGCGAGTGCGCTCCTGCCCAAAGCCAAGCAGATCCAGGACCTGGAGTTGCAACTCGCGGCGCTGAAGGAGGCTTACAACAAGGACGCGGTGCCGCTCTGGAAGCTCTTCAGCGAGAAGCTGGCCTACGCCAAAACCTTCGCCACCAAGAACGGCAAGAACGCGCAGCTCAACTTCCTGCGCGCCTTCCAGCACCACCAGACGCATTCGGCGGCGACCGAGCCCAAGAAGTAGGCGTCACGGGCCCGCGGGCGGCGCTCCAGGCGCCCGCGGGGCCCGGAGCAGCAGCCCCAGCCAGAGCAGCGCCCCGTAGAGCAGCGGATAGGCCAGCAGCGCCCGCGCGCCGTCCACGAGCCGCGGGGAGTGGTGGTGCAGGTTGAGCGAGAGGAGCAGGCCGCCTGCCACCAGGGCCACGCGCTCGCCGCGCGACGGCGAGCGCCACATCAGCAGCACCGCCAGCGGCACCAGCGCCACGGCGTAGTGGTACTCGGCCGAGACGGGGACCAGCAGCAGCTGGGTCAGCACCACGGCTGCGACCGCGCGCTCGGGCGGGGCGCCTCGCCAGGCGCGAAAGAGCACCGCGCCCGAGAGCGCGGCGGCGGCCGCCGCGCTCAGCACGGCCACCAGCGCGGGCGCGTCGACGAGCGGCGTGGGGTTGAAGCTGGCGTCGAAGCGCCCCAGGTGCATGAGCAGGCTGGGGACGCTCTGGTGGGCGGTGACGGCGATCCACGGGGCGCCGAGCTGCGGCGGGACCACGCGGAGGTAGGCGCTCCAGGCGTCCCAGCCCACCCACGGCCAGCACGCGGCGACGCCGAGGGCGAGCGAGCCCGCAGCCCAGCCCAGGGCCCGCCAGCGCCGCTGCACCCCCAGCACCAGCCAGAGCAGCGCGCCGCCGGTCTTGAGCAGCATCAGCGCCGCGAGCACGCCGCCGAGCCGCCGGTCCTGGCCGCGCATGAAGTGCAAGAGCACCAGGACCCAGAGCGCCGTGGTGACCAGGTGCGCCTGGCCCAGCAGCAGGTCCATGCGGACGGGCAGCCCGGCCAGCGCGAACAGCCAGAGCAGCTTCTGCGCGCGCCCCCGCAGCCCGAGCGCCCGCTGCAAGCCCACCCCGCAGGCCAGCAGGAGCGCCGCATTGAGCGCGGTCCAGACCAGGCGCGCGGTGAACAGCGGCAGGCCGCACAGGGGCAGGAGCAGCAGGGCCGTGGTGGGCGGGTTGGGCGCGAAGATCTCGCGCATGCCCGGGTCGAAGCGCTGCACCTGCTGGCCAAACCAGTCGTTGTCGTAGAAGGGCGCCGGCGAGACCCCTCCGCGCAGCAGCGAGGCCGCCGTGTAATACGAGGGAAACCCGTTGGAGTGGGCCGTCGCGCCGCTGAAGCAGGTCCAGGCAAACCACCCGGCGGCCGCGAGCAAGAGCCCGTTCAGGGCCAGGTCCAGCGGTGCGGTGCGCGAAGGCTGCATGGTTCGGGAGCAAGCCTGAGAAGGTCTGGCACACTGTCAGCCCCACTCTCCTGGAGCCACAAATGACTTCGCTGCGCGCCGCGGTCCCGCTGCTGTCCCTGACCTTGCTGGGTCCGGGGTGCGTGGGCCACGTGAAGCTCCGGTCGTCGAGCGCCACGCACGTCACGCTGGAGCAGGCGACCGCGCACTTCGACCGCACGCCGCCGGAGGTGGTTGCGGTGCTCCAGCCCGAGATGTTCACCCGGGGCTTCCTGCTGGCCCAGGAGGTCGAGGGCGCTCCGGGCTCGAAGGTCTACCTCTTCAAGGGCGCGCGGAAGACGCCGCCCGCGGTGGCCGCGGCCGAGCGGAGCCCGCCGC
>JAYUUC010000452.1:0-4113 GCA_043755105.1 Myxococcales bacterium | reverse complement strand
ACGGCATCACCATCTTCGCCGGCATCACCAGCTGCGTGTTTCTGTGCGCGTCCTATTCGCACCGGGAGCTGTTCTTCATTCCCGCGACGGTGCTCACGCTCCTCTCGTTCCTCTATAGCCTCGTCGATGAAGCCTTCCACTGGCACCGCTACTGGACCTCGAAGTCGGACACGGTCGAGATGTGGAGCCACGTGTTCATCCTTGTCGGCCACGGGACGATGATCGGCGCCTGGTGGCTGTGGTGCTACGGCGGCTACCTCGGAGTGCCACAGCTGTTGCAAGCCTGGGGCAGCTGACCTCGGTCACCTACCCTTCAAGCCCATTAGACGGAGCGGGGCCCTCGCCCGGGGGTGGCTTGTGCCTGGGCCAAACGGCTGTTAACTCTGCGGCAGCATGGACCAAGACCTTCAGGTCAAGACCTACTTTCCGGCCAAGAGCCTCGGTGACGCCCGTCGCCGCGCAGCGATCATGTTGCTGGTGGCCACCTCGATCGCCGCCGTGTTGTGCGTGACGATCTTCATCGGTGTGCTTCACGGCGAGTGGATGACCGGAATGTTCTCTTCCGTTGCGGAAGCAATGTTCAACCGCCCTGTCTGGTCGATTGTCGCTGCGACCTCGCCTCTCGCCACAGCGCTGCTGGTCGGTTACGGGTACATGCAGAAGGCGATTCGTCGGCGCTCGGCGGACAAGGAAGCCGCGCTGCACAACGCCCCCACGCCGACCGATCTTCCAGCTTAGTGCTCCCTGCCCTGCTGCTGGCGGTGGCCCTGGCCGTTCCTCGAGCCCCCGCCCAGGCGAGCATTTCTGTTTACGTTCCCCGGCTGGACAAGCTTTCCGAGGTGACCTCGTTCATGGCCGCCGCGGGTCAGTATTCGGCGCTGTTGCGACCAGGAAATCTGCGCTCGGAATTTCACCCGCTGCTCGGAGTGGACCCGACGAGCATTGACGCACTCAAGGCTGCGGGCATCGACCCCACGGGTCCGGCCACCGTCAGCCTGGTCGGAGGCGACCGGGTGAGCTGCGTGACCCTCAAGGACCCCAAGCTTTACGCCCAGCGCGCCAGCGAGCGCTTGTCCGACCTGGGTTCCGCCTGGAAATCGAAGGCCGGGGGCCTGGCCCTCTTCGGAGCCACGATTGGAGAGCGGGTGATCGCCGGGTACGTGCTTCAGGGGCGTGAGTCTTGCGCGGTCAGCTCAGGTCAAGGGCTCACGGTCGAGCCGACCTTGCGCTCGGCCGCCGCGCTGTTCACCGCTCCCGCCGCGGCAGAATGGAAAACGATCACCGCGCTCCCGGGAGCCGCGTTCATCCGCACCCGCTACGCCAGCGCCGGCCTCAAGGGCGACGTTGACCATCTCACTGCCGAGGGCCGCAGTGGCCGGCTCGGGCTCCCCGCGCTTCGAAGCGGAGGCGCCAGTCCTTATGCCGCGGTCGGACCGTCGGGCCTGGCGCTGCTGAAGCTTCGGGTCGACCCCTCTGGAATTCCTGCACTGATGGACCAGGTCCGCGCCCAGGTGCACGCCTTCTGCAGGGACTGCGACGGGGCGAAAGTTCAGCAGCTCACCGCGCTGCTCCAGAGCCACCTCACCGGAAACGTCCTGCTGCGGGTGGAAAGCGTGAAGGTGAAGGGCTCGCTGCGCACCAACGCGGCGCGGTTCTTCGCTGCCCGCCATGCCTGGCTCGCCGAGCTCCAGGGTGCGCCCGAAGTGGCTCATGCCTTGGAGGCGCTGCGCGAGGTCCCCGGGGCGCTGAAGCGCGACGAAGGCTACGTGCTCCCCTCCGACGGCGAAGCGCTTCAGGTGGGCGTTCACGGCAACCACCTGTTCTTCGGGAACGATGCCCACGCGGTGGAAGAAGCCCTCGCGCTGTTGACTCCCAAATCCGAGGGTAAGCAAAGTCATGGGGCCGAGCTGAGGGTCGACCCGAAGGGTGTGGCACGGGGGCTGGCGCAGATTGGCCTCTTCGACATCCTCGGGTCGCAAGAGCTGGCCGGGCTGTTCGCCGCGGGGACCGAGCTGGGACCGCTGCTGCTGGCGAGCGACAAGATTTCCGCATGGGCCGATTCGGGGCCGGACGGCGCCAACCGCTTTCAGGCCACCTGGACGTTGAGTCACCCCGCCAAGCCCTAGCGCTGCCGGTCGACGCTCTGCTTCGGGGAGGCTATAGACACGCCCCAGAGAGGACCGCCCATGGCCGAGACCCCCGAGAAAGATCCGTTGCGCGCCCGCTTGCAGAAGATGGAAGCCCTCGCCGAGCTGGGGGGGGGCGCCGAACGGATTGCGAAGCAGCATGAGTCGAAGAAGCTCACCGCCCGGGAGCGAATCGACCTCCTCCTCGACCCGGGGAGCTTCTGCGAGCTGGACAAGTTCGTCACCCACCGCGCCTCGGACTTCGGGATGGCGGACAAGAAGATTCTCGGCGACGGCGTGGTCACCGGCTACGGCGCGGTCGACGGCCGCAAGGTGTTCGTGTTCGCCCAGGACTTCACCGTCTTCGGCGGCTCGCTCTCCGGCGCCTATGCCCAGAAGTTCTGCAAGGTGATGGACCTCGCCACCCGGGTCGGTGCGCCGGTGATCGGCCTCAACGACTCCGGTGGCGCTCGCATCCAGGAAGGGGTGGAGAGCCTTGCCGGCTATGCCGACATCTTCCTCCGCAACACCCTGGCGTCCGGCGTGGTGCCGCAGATCTCCCTCATCCTCGGTCCCTGTGCGGGCGGCGCGGTCTACTCCCCGGCGATCACCGACTTCATCGTGATGGCCAAGGACAGCTCGTACATGTTCATCACCGGGCCGGACGTGATCAAGACCGTCACCCACGAAGAGGTCTCCAAGGAAGCCCTCGGCGGAGCCCTCGCCCACAATCAGAAGTCCGGCGTCGCCCACTTCGCCGCCGAGAGCGAGCAGAGCGCGATCTCCCTCACCCGCGAGCTGCTCTCGTTCCTCCCCTCGAACAACACCGAGGATCCGCCGCTGGGCGTCACCGAGGACGACCCGTTCCGGGCGGACGAATCGCTGAAGAACATCGTCCCCGCCAATCCGAACAAGCCCTACGACATCAAGGAGATCATCCGCGCGGTGGTGGACGGGAAGCACTTCTTCGAGGTCCAGGAGCACTATGCCCGCAACATTGTGGTCGGCTTCGCCCGGCTCAACGGCCGGCCCGTGGGCATCGTCGCCAACCAGCCCGCGGTGCTCGCCGGTTGTCTGGACATCGACGCTTCGGTGAAGGCTGCCCGCTTCGTCCGCTTCTGCGACTGCTTCAACCTTCCGCTGATTACTTTGGTCGACGTGCCCGGTTTCCTCCCCGGCACCAACCAGGAGTGGGGAGGGATCATCAAGCACGGCGCCAAGCTGCTCTATGCCTTCGCTGAAGCGACGGTGCCGAAGATCACCTTGATCACCCGAAAGGCCTACGGCGGCGCCTACGACGTGATGGCTTCGAAGCACATCCGCGCGGACATCAACTACGCCTACCCCACCGCGGAAATTGCGGTGATGGGGCCAGAAGGCGCGGTGAACATCATCTTCCGCAACGAGCTGCTGGCCGCCAAGGACGTCGCCGCCGAACGCGCCCGGCTGGTCAATGACTATCGGGAGAAGTTCGCCAATCCGTTCAAGGCCGCCGAGCTCGGCTACATCGACGAGGTCATTCGTCCCGAAGAGACCCGTGAAAAGCTGGTCCGTGCACTCGAGATGCTGAAGGACAAGCGCCAGGAAAACCCACCCCGGAAGCATGGGAATATCCCTCTCTGAAAAATACATCTCGATTCTGAATATTTTCTCGCGAAATGCGTCAAACCGCAGTCGCCGGCCGTTCTACGCGCGAGAGGTTTATGAATCGATGGATGTTGTTGGGATTGATTTCAACGCTCTGTGGTTGTGCCACCACCGGAAAGTCGCCGGCTGAGCGGCGGTCCGAAGTGCACCAGTATCAGCAGAAGCGGGCCGAGTTTGAGGCGACTTTCGATCCCGCGACCTATCGAAGCCGCGAAGGCTTCGAGAACACCACCTGGGGAATGACCTCTGCCGAGGTGCTGTCACTCACAGGTGCCAGCAAGGATTCCACCGGCCCGGGTCTGGTCCGGAAGGCCTCGGTTGCCGGCCGGGAAGCAGTCAT
>JAYUUC010000451.1:0-11833 GCA_043755105.1 Myxococcales bacterium | reverse complement strand
GGACCTTCGCCCATTCGAAGGCTGAGCCACCTCGAATACTGGCACACGGTCCGCGACCTTCTTCATGACCGGACGATCGCCGAGCCTGCATTTGTCCCCGAGGGCGCACCCGACTCGTTCCGCAATGACATCGAAGGACTTGCCGTCGAACCCCTCCTCGCGGAGCAATATGCCGACGAGGCCGCGTTGATCGCCGGCTCGGCCGACCTTGCGAAGGTTCGTTCTTGCGACGCGACGGACGTCCAATGCGCTCAAGCGTTCATCGAGCGCTTCGGGGCTCGTGCTTTTCGGCGGCCCCTGGAGCCTGAGGAGCGGGACCGATACCTTCAACTTCTGTCAGCCGAAACCGCTTCGACCGACTTCGACTCCGCGACCCGCTTCGTCATCGAAGTGATGTTGCAGAGCCCGCAGTTCCTTTATCGGTCGGAACCCCGAATGGACTCCTCGCCAGAGTCCACTCCCTTGTCGGGCTTCGAGCACGCCAGTCGACTCTCCTATTTGTTCTGGGGCACGATGCCCGACGATGAGCTGTTCGCGCTCGCGGAATCAGGCGCCCTGGACAGGCCGTCTGTGCGAGAGGCACAAGCGAGAAGGTTGATCGAAGACCCACAGGCTGTTTCCCAGGTGGCTGTCTTTGAACGAGAGTGGCTCGGCCTCGAGGGTGATGCACCCGTGAAGGATTCGGTTCTTTTTCCGGACTTCGACAATCAGTGGCCCGCGCTGCTTGAAGAGACGGCACGATTTCTCGAGGACGGTTTTTGGAAGCAGCCCTCGGCGAGGCAACTGTTCCTCTCTCGCACCACCTTTGTGAACCAGCAACTGGCGAGCTTCTACGGCTTCCCGGAAGGACTTCCCGGGTCGGTCTTCGTGCCCTTCGACCTCAGCCAAACCACCCGGGTGGGGCTGCTCACCCAGGGGAGCGTGCTGGCATTGCAGGCGGGTCAAACCGAGTCTTCTCCCACCTTGAGAGGGCGCTTCGTGCGCGAGAAGCTGCTCTGCGAGCCCATTGGATCTCGTCCCTCGGGCGTCCCCGCCCTTGCAGGGACCGACGCAACCTCGGCTCGGACCGCGCTGGGCGCCCATGCCTCGGATCCCTCTTGTGCCGGGTGCCATCGCCAGATGGATCCGATCGGCTTCGGGTTCGAAAAATTCGACGCGGTGGGGGTCTATCGCGCGCAGGTCAAAGGCACCCCCCTCGTCGACGAAGGCGAGTGGCTCGAGCCTGGCGACCCCTCCTCAGGTTCCTTCCAGGGGCCAATGGAACTCTCGGAAAAGCTCGCCAGCAGCGAGAAGCCGATGCAATGCCTGGTGCGGCAATGGCTTCGCTTCGTTCGCGGTCGAATCGAAACCCCGGCAGATGAAGAGGACATCGCCCAGGTCTATGCAGGCTTCAAGGAGGGGGGCTTCCGTCCACCCGACCTGCTCACCTTGACCCTCAAGACCTCTGGTTTTTCACAGCGTGCCCCTGAAGGTGAACCGTGACGATCAGACCGATGTCGCGGCGGGCCCTTCTTCGCGGGGCAGGAGGGGTGCTGATTGCCTTGCCCTGGCTCGCTGCGATGGAGGCGAATGCCGAAGAAGTCCCCCGGCGATTCATCGGGGTGTTCAACCCCAATGGCACCGTCGGCACCAGCTGGGTTCCGAAGGGAGAGGGCACTGCATTCCAGTTGAGCCCGATTCTCAAGTCGCTCGAGCCCTTTCAGTCGAAGCTCAACATCCTCAGCAACCTCGATAACCTGGCGGGAGAAAACAGCCCCGGTTTCGCACACCCCCGCGGCATGGCGTCGTGGCTGACCGGCACCGAGATGCTTCTGCCGGTGGGGGGGACGCCGACCGCTGGAGGTCTTTCCCTCGATCAGTATCTGGCAGGAACGATGGGCGGGACGACGCGGTTCCGGTCGATCGAGCTCGGCGTCCAGGTGCCAGGCCAAGACGTCTGGGCGCGCATCTCCTATACCGGCCCGCATCAAGCGCTCACTCCGGAATGCAGCCCCGCGGCCGCTCTCGATCGTCTCTTTGCAGGGATGGGAACGGACCCGGCCGCCGCCGCCCGACTGCGTCAGCACCGCCGCAGTGTTCTCGATACCGTGCTGGGTGAGTTTCAAGGGCTGAACCGCAAGCTGGGAGCGGAGGATCGCCATCGGGTCGACTCTCACCTCACTTCGTTGCGAGAGCTGGAGGCGCGGCTGGAGGTGGTTTCCCCCTCGATTCCAGGTTGCCGAAGGCCCGACTCGACGGAGGTGCCCCTGTCGGACCCGGCTGCCTTTCCCGCTATTGGCAAACTGCAGATGGACATCCTGGCGATGGCGCTTCGATGCGACCTCACCCGCGTGGTTACCCTGCAGTGGTCAAGGTCTGCCAGCCGGTCGGTCTTTTCGTGGTTGGGGCAGACGACAGACCAACACTCGCTCTCGCACATGGCAGGAACGGATGACTCAGCGCGGGCGCAATTCGTCGCGGGCCAGACCTGGTACGCGGAACAATTCGCCTACTTGCTCAAGCTGCTCGATGCTGACCCGGAAGGCCCGGGCGGCTCCATTCTCGACCATTCCCTGGTGCTCTGGGGAAACGAGCTGGGCAACGGGAGCACCCACTCGCACCTCTCGACGCCTTTCGTGCTCGCAGGAAGGGCGGGGGGCTCGCTGAGCACAGGGCGCCACCTCGACTGTTCCCACGTTCCCCACAATCAATTGCTGATCCAGGTGGCGCGTCGGCTGGGGGCGGACCTCTCGGTTTTTGGAAACCCTGCGTATTGTGCTGGGTTCTCCGAGTGGCTTTGAGGGGAAATCCCAGAATACGACATGTGTCGTTGCACGCCTCCTCGGGCGAGCGCAAATTGGCCCGGATGCCGAGACATCGCAGACCCCTATCCACTTTTGCTGACATGGTCGTGACTCGATGAAGTGCCGAACCTTGCCGTTGGTCATGTTGTTCGCAACCGTCGGATGCGCGACGGGTAATTACAGTCGAAGCATTCATGGAACTGAAGGCGGATACAGCCTCGCGAACGCAAATCCGAAGCCCCCCAGTCTCCTGGTGGCTCAGAAGATCGAAAGGCCGCTCTACGTTGTGCTCGACGCTGCTCGCGTCAAGGATACCTGGCCGATCGAGACGGCAGCCTGCGCCACCAAGGGCATCGGATGTGAACGATTCAATATTCTCGAGGCCAGACTTTCGTCCGGCGCGACCTCAAGAAGGCGATGGAGGTCTATTTTTCAAGGGTGGAAATCGTGAACTCCTCCTCGGAGCTGCCTCCCACGCCACATGTTGTTGCCGACGTGAAGATTGACGATATCCGCATCAACGAGCTCGTCCGCGGGGCAATGACCCACGTCCTCATCGAGATGACCTGGGGCTTCGCGATGCGACCCAGTGAGCAGGCGGACTACGCTTACTCTTTCGCCGGTACCGCTCAGAGCAACGACTCCTACCCTACCTTCGAGGCAGGCTGCGCTACCCTTGAGGAGAATGCCCTGTCGGCCATGCTCAAGAAGTGGGTGGAAGACCAGGGCGTCGACAAGTTCCGCAAACTGAAGCCGGCGCCAGCGCCCTCCAGCGTTAGCTTCTGACGCTTCAGGCCGGGACCGTGCTGGTGAGAGGCCCTGCGGTGGTGCCGTTCGCGACCGCGGGCCCACACAGACGACCCCCGACCCTGGCCTGCGGTCAACGCAGTGGGTTGGACCGAAGCGTCGCCGCAATGGCCTGGAAGGTTTCTCGTCGCGGATCATCCGCGCGCGACACCAGTCGAAACTGATCCGCGATCGCCTTCCACTTTGGCAACACGGGCAGCAACCGGTGGGCGCGCAGATCCGGCTCCACCAGGTACGACGGCAGCACCGCCACGCCTTCGCCCTGCAGGGCGAGGGTTCGAATCGCTTCAATCGTTCCCAGCCGCTTCATCTTCAGGAAGCGCAGCGGAGGCGCTCCCTGCCCATCCCTCCAGTAGCGGAACAGCGGCCGGTCCGCGGCAATGTCGAGCAGACAGTGGCCGACGGCCTCTTCCGGCTTGTTGAGCGGAACCTTGCGCAACAGCTTGGCCGAGCCCACGAACGTATACGGCTCTCGGTGCAGCTCGATGCCCTCGAGGGTGGGGTCGTCCAGCCGCGACGAGGTGACCGCGCAGTCCACCTCGCGCGACCGGATTCGCTGCAGCAGATCCTCGCCCGACCCGAAGTAGAAGTGCAGATCCATTCCCGCCTGGCTGGCCGAGATTTCTTCACGGATCGGCAGCAGGTACGAGATGCCCAGCTCGTGCCGGGTTCCGAGCACCAGGTCGAAGGGCGGCGGCGCCGAGTCTCCCCGAGCCGCGCGCACGCAGAGCTCAGCGGCGGCCAGCGTCGACCGAGCATGGGGAAGGAGCGCCATTCCCGCGGGGGTCAGCCGCAGCGACCGCGTGGTGCGGACGAAGAGTGGAACGCCGAGCTGATCTTCGAGCAGGCGAATGCGCTGACCGAGCGCCGCAGGGGTCAAGGCCACGGAACGAGCGGCCGCACGGAAAGAGCCGAGCTGCGCGGCTGCTTCGAGGCATCGAAGGCTGTCCAGCGGGGGAAGATACACGGCAGCTCCGGAGTGAAGGGCTCAATCCGGGGGCGAAGCGGTTCACGCCCCCGGCACGCCGCTACTCGGAATAGCCGAAGTCACCGAGGAAGTTGAAGTTCCGATCGTAGATTCGGGTCTTGCGCCACCAGCCGCCCTGTTCGTCCCCGGTGGAACGGATGACATAGGCGAGCGTCGTCCCCTTCAACCTGAGCGACTGCAGCTCCGCGCTTCCAAAGTGCTGTTGCGCCTCCTGGCCGACCCGCGCCAGCTCGGTACCCGCCTTGCGACGGACCGACGCGGGCAGCAGTGCGGCGGGCTGCACCTGAAGGTCTGCTGCCGGCGCGAACAGCCCCATCACCTGTTCCGGTCGGTAACCCGGGTAGAGCCGGTCGAGCTTCTTCGGCGTGCTCAACCGGTCGAACTGCGCCAGCAGAGAGGGAACCGCGGGACGGGTGAAATGAATGACAGAGGCTGCGCGCGCCGCACCGATGGGCATGGGTTTCCTCAAGTTGGGGAACGCGGTTCTCGGCGTTCGCAGGACCGGGGTTGCTTCCGGCGCGGAGTTCCGACTAGCGCTTGATGATCGTGTTGGGCTTGGTGTCGTCGCCATAGTGCTGGCCCCAGACGACCACCTCGCCTCCCGCGTACTCCGCCTTCACATAGATCCCCATCTTCTTCACCAGCGAGGCGTTGACGTTCGAGAGCAGCGCGCCATGGTTGTCGCCCTCGTCAGGGGCGTTGATCGCAGGCAAGTCCTCGCGGGCACGGTCGGTCTCGCGCCAGGGCGACTTTCCCTCGTAGGCCAGAACGACCTCGCGCCACTCGACCTTTCCATTCTTCTGGTAGGGGATGCCGACCTTGATCGTCTCGAACGCGTCTGTCCCCGGCACCTGACCCTGAACGAGGTTGTCGATCACCTGGACGTTGATCTCCGCCCGGGAGGGGAATTTTCCCCGCTTGCCTGGGTAAAGATCGACAGTGGGACGAGAGATGCCGCTCTTGATGACGGTTTCCGACATGGGAGGCCTCTGGGTACCGAGAAGAGATTCTCCAATATCGGCCCCAAACATCCCCGAGTTGCTTCGCTAATCGAGGAGTTTTGTAAACGTCATGGACAGACTGCGGGCGCGTAGTCGCAGCCCGCGGTGGCGGCGCAGACCGTGAAGCAGGCCAGCCGCTGGTACGCAGGGCTCATGTCTTCGTAGCCGACCGAGAGAAGGTCACCCGCAACGGGAAGCCGGTCAAACGGCACCTCGAGCGACGCGTCGAACGTGGCGAAGCCCATCGTCAGCTGTCCGGGCTTGAGGGTGTTGAGGTCGGTCGAGGCCAGCAACTGGTTCCGGGTGTGGTTGTACAATCGCAGGTTGACCAAGCCTTCAAAGAACGGCGCCACACCGCTGACGTGGAACTGAATCTGATCGCCGCCGGTGACCGCCTGTAGCTGGGCTCCGCCTCCCGTTGCCGTCCACAGTCGGACGCGCACGCCGCTCTCGATGCCAGGCACGGTCAGGGTGATGTCATCGCCTTCTTGAACGGAAGCGGGCAGGGTGAATTTCGCTACGCACTGCAGCGGGGTCACCACCGCAAGCTTGTGCCGCCCGAGCTGAAGCGGAGGCTTGCTCGTCCACACCTCGACGCTCTTGTTGCAGAGCGAAGGGTTCAGCTTCACCTCCAAAGCTCGGCCGGTGAGCATCGCTCCGGACTGAGGCGCGACGATCGCCTCCTGCCCGTGGCAAGCACCCTCGGCACAGGCGAAGTCGAGAGAAACGTGGATGTCGTGCCCGGTCTGGAACGGCGCCACCACCACCCGGTACTGGCCGGTCTTGGCGACCTTGAACGATACGGTGGGTTGGCTGAGCGGTGTGCCGTAGCCCTGAGTTCCGAGGGTGGCCCGGGTTCCCGCGGGACTCACGGGCCCGAACACCGCCAGCTTGACCGGGGCACTGGCGCGCACGCTCACCCAGGCGTCGGCGCTGTTCCCGGTGACGTAGAAGGTGAAGATTCGCCGCTGGGCCTGGGAGTTGAGGTCGACCTCACGAACCTCGCCGTGGTGGAGCGAGCCGGAATCAAACCATTGCGACGGGGGAGTACCGAGTTCGGTCTGAAGCGAAGACAGCTCTTCGGGAACGGCGCTGGTTTCTTCGAACCGCGCCGCGCCAGGCGCGCACGCCGACAACACTGCCACCACCGACACGACGATGAAGTTTTTCATGAGTGCGCAGGCCTCTAGCCGAGGTCGAGAGTACTTCGCAACGGCACGGCCGGACCCCTCGGTGTTGAACGCCCGATGTTCAACGTCGGTCAAGGCCTACGCGGGACCGTCGTCGGTGGGCACGTCGTCGCAAGGGAGGCAGAGGCGGGAAGCGGGAAGGGATTGCAGGCGCAGCTCGCCGATCGGCTTTCCGCACTGCTCGCAGCGGCCGTAACTGCCCGAGGACATCTTTCCGAGCGCGTCTTCGAGGTCTTTCAATCCCGAGCTCAACATCTGGGTCAACGGGTCGTCCTTGCTTCCGGCCTGCTGCTTCAGGGTGTCGAGGAGCTCGTCGCGATCCTGCTCCAGTTCCAGCCTCAGCTCGGTCATCTGTGGGTCATTCATCGGGCGGTCTCCTTAACAGACCCAGGTTCTGCCGCGCTCGTGTCCTGACGGCTTCGGATGTGCCAGCAGCAACCTCGGCGCGCTCGTCCCGACAATGCCCCCCGAGCGGGGATCATCGATGGTCGACGGAAAGTTCAAGGCGGCAGTGGCGCGGGCACGCAGCGGCGGTTTTTCTATCGCCGAGTCCCGGACGCTGGTGAAGCGTGCGCGCACCGATGGCGCCGTCGACGTCGACGAGCGCACGGTCTTCGAAGATCTGCTCTCGCCCTCCGACCGTGACGTGTTCGAGGCGGGGGCCCGCTCGCTGTTGGAGAAGGCAATCGAGGGCGCCCCCAACCCGCGTGACAGCCTGCCTGGAAAAGCCCAGGGGAAAGCGGTCTGGGACGGACTGTCTGACTCGGTCGACAAGGCTCAACTTCTTCCCAGCGAGCGGCTGTCGCTCGCCCGGGCCGCGGCGCAGAAAGGCATCGTGGGACTGTGGCAGGCTACCGAAGTCCCCTCGGGCCTCAATGCCCTCGACCCGGTCGACCGGGACAAGTTCCGCCAGCTGCTCCGGCGTTGTGGCTCGGATGCCGAGGCCGCCTTCCTGCTCAAGGCGCTGATGGCCAGACACTCAGCGGCTTCTCCGCAGCCCTGCCCGCGTAGCAGGGCGGGAGCCGCCAGTGTCGGCGTTTTGCCTACAGGTCTTCGAACTGGGTACTTGCCGACCCAGTGCTGTTGAATGACCCAGGGGTGGCGGCACCCCTTGCCTCTCAGACGACGCAGGGCACGGCGGCTGCAACACACCCAGGGATGGAGTCTTGGAGGCAACCCGATTCTGAGGCAAGCCGTTCCGCCGAGTTCAAGTCGGTGTTGTGCAGTGCCGCTGCGTTGCTGTTGATGGCGGCCGCGCAGGACTTTCGCAGCGGAGGATCCGGCGCGAAGGTGGCGGGGCTCTTCTTCGCGCTGGGGCTTTGGACCGCAGTATCGGCGTTCATCATCCGCCGCACCCCCCACGCCGTGGGCATGGCGCTCAGCCACGTCAATGCAATGATCTGCGGCGTGGTGCTGATGGTCTCGGCATCCTGGTCGGGGGGAAGCACCAGCACCTTCTTCGGATACGCCTACGCTCTCCCGGTGGTGTTTGGAGTGCTGGTTCCGACCAAGCCCTGGATGGGGGCCACCTGTGCACTGGGCGCGGCCGCGGCGGCGCTTCCGATGCTGGCCGCGCTTCATGACCCCGTTTTTGGGGTGACCGCGGAGCTGCTCATCGTCAGCTCGGGAGCCTTTGCGGTGTTCGGGACCAGCGTCTACGGTCGCCTGGCCCGAGCGGAGCAGGCGAGCGCGCGGTCCCGCGAGCAAGCACTGCACCTGCTGGCCGAGAGTGAAAAGGTCCGCGCCTCCCAGGAGCGCTTCGCCTCGGTCGGCCGGCTGGCCTCAGGCGTGGCGCATGAAATCAACAACCCCCTGGCATACGTCAAATCCAACCTTGCCTACATCACCGAAGAGCTTGGTTTGGACGCCCCCGACCTCGTCGAGCTTCGATCGGTGCTCGAGGAAACCCGGAACGGCGTTGGCCGGATTGCTCACATCGTTGCGGATCTGAAAGCCTTCTCGCGAGATCGGGTCGAGCCGCCAGAGGTCCTCGACGTGCCCGCACTGGTGGACGAGGCCGTGCGGATCACCTCGGTCCGGCTGAAGGACAGGGTTCAGGTCGAAGTGGAAGGTCAGGCTCCCCTTATGGAGGTGGTCGGGCTCCCGGGCCGGGTGCTCCAGGTGCTGGTGAATTTGCTCGTCAATGCAGGCGACGCGCTGGACAGGCCGAAGGGAGAAGGCAGGGTGCGAGTTGTCTGCGAGTCCTCGAGCGAACACTACCTGGTCCACGTCGACGACAATGGCCCTGGTGTCCCGGCGGCGCTCGTCGAGAAGATCTTCGAGCCGTTCTTCACCACCAAGCCTGTCGGAAACGGGACGGGGCTGGGTCTGGCCGTCTCGAGGTCTTACCTGGAACAGTTTCAGGGCAGCCTCCAGCTCGGAACTTCGCCTCTCGGTGGGGCGCGCTTCACCGTGGCGCTTCCGCGGCGCGCGGGGGGGCCGGCTTCGCGGTCGGCGATTCCCGAGCCATCGGCAGACAGGGTCTCGTCCACTCCTCCGCTCCCCCCTCGAAGCGGAGCGAGCGAAAAAGGCACGGCTCAGGGGCAGACAGCGTAGGCGCGGGGGGTTCCCCTTCAGGAAATCCACGGGCGTATCCGACAGCGTCGCCGACAGCGCAGATCCGCGTCCGTTTCCCCCTGGTGCATCGTCACGCCAGCTGATTCGAAACCGGTCAGCTGTCATGACCAATGGACCGGTAACCCCTTGCAATCACAGCGCAGTGATCTGGCTGCAGCCTTGCACGCAAATCGGACATGAATCGAAAGCGCCGGCGGCTTCTGCCCAGGACTGCATCCACTTCCGTTGTCTCTGCTCGCTTCACGCTCGTCGCCGCCCTGGTGGTCGGGGTGGGGTGTTCGGGTGCGTTGTCCGACCCTGCGGAAGGGAACATCGGCCAGGAAGTGATTGACCCCGGCGACAACACCCTCTCGATCGAGCCATTCGTTTCCGCCACCAATGGCTGGGGCCCGGCGGAGCGGGATCATAGCAACGGCGAGACGCTTGCCGGTGATGGCCACACGCTTTCCATGGGTGGGAAGCTTTACGCGCGTGGCTTCGGCGTTCATGCGCCTTCACGGCTGGTGTTCAAGCTCGACCGCCGATGCACCGCTTTTCGGTCTGCAATCGGAATCGACGATGAAGTCGGCAGTCGCGGCAGCGTGCTGTTCCAGGTGTACGCGGACGGGGTGAAGCTGTTCGACAGCGACGTTCTCGGGGGTTCGAGTGCGACGGGTTTGGCGCTTGTGGATCTCACCGGCCGATCGCAGCTGGAGCTGGTAGTGACGGATGCGGGCGATGGCACCGAATACGATCATGCCGACTGGGCCAGCCCTCAGGTCACCTGTACCTCTGCCTCTGCCCCGCCTCCGGTCGTCAGCCCCGACCCGACCCATGAAGTTCAGATTCAGCTCGAGACCGCCAACCTCTCTTCGGTCGCTGCCGGTGCGACCGTCGACCTCACCTACCACTGGAGTGGAGGCCCCACCTCGGGGCCTCGCCAGGTGTTCGTGCATGCGCTCGATGGCGCCGGCCAGATCGCCTTCCAGGATGACCACACCCCTCCGGTCGACAGCTCTCAATGGACGGGGGGGGCCTATTCCTATACCCGCACCGTCACCGTGCCCGCCCATGTCGCGCCGGGGACCCTGGCGCTGTGGGCCGGACTGTTCGACCCGATCACCGGCCAGCGGGAAACGCTCGGTCTCGGAGCCGGGGTGCAGGTCGATGGCGATCACCGCTACCGGATCGGCACCGTCGAGGTGACCTCGGCAGCCCTTCCGGCGCTGGGCAGAGACCCGGTCACCGGCAACATCCTCTCGGTCACCGTCCCCACCGACGGACAGGGATACGACGGCAGCAATCTGCAGGACAAGCAGGTGGCCTTCACCTTCGACGACGGCCCCAACTGCTCGACGATGCCCCGCCTGCTCGACGTGCTCAAGGAGCAGGGCGTCTACGCGACCTTCCTGGTGATCGGTCAGAACGTGGCCCACTGCCCTGCGGTGCTTCAGCGCGCGGTGGCGGAGGGGCACTCCCTGGGAGGCCATTCCTACTCTCACCCGGACCTGTCGAAGCTGACCTACAGCGCGGCCGTGAATGAGATCAGGACCGGGCTCCAAGCCGAGATCGGCGCGCTGGGTTCGATGTCTCGGCTGTTCCGCTACCCGTATGCCGGGTCAACCCCCGAGCTCAATGCCTACCTTCAGCAGAACCATATCGGCATCCTGTTCTGGAAGATGGCCTCCGAGGACTACAACGGCATCACTTCCGACGAAATCTACAACAAGACGATGGCCGCGCTCGGTCAACAGCATCGAGGGGTGATTCTCAACCACGACCTCTCGACCACCCTCGCGGCGATGCCCCGAATCTTCACCGAGCTGCGCGCCCAGGGCTACCACACGGTGCGGTTGAAGAGCGGCGAGAGCCTCATCGCCTCGACGATGCCTCAATAGGGGCTGCAGTCAAAATGAACGAGCCTGGCGTTCCGATGGGGAAGGCCAGGCTCGACCGCGTTTGCAGGTGACGCGAACGAATCTCAGTCCGTCACGGTCACGGTTGCCGCGGTCGGCTCGGACACGGTGTTGCCCTTGTCGTCGGTGGCCGTGATTCGCAGCTGGTAGGTGCCCTTGGAAACGCCGCTCCAGAGGGTGAGCTTGGTCGAGGCGCCCCAGCGCTCGCCGGCCACCACATCGGACTGCTTGGCGAGATCGATGTTCACGTTCTGCCCTTCAACAGAAGCGCTGACCTTGGTCACCTTGCCTCCGATGCGAAGCACGTCGGTGGTGACCTTGAAGGTGACGGTGTCAGCGATGCCGCTGATCGCCCAGGTCTTCGGTTCGACCTGGGTGTTGGTGATTTCCGGTTTGCCGATGCCGCAACCGACCGCGAGGAACATCAGCGCGCCGACGGCAGCGGCAACGAAAGAGTGGGAGGGAGAAGTGAAGTTCATGTGGCTCCTGGAGATTGATAAGGGGTCTGTGTTCCGGCCTTCAGCGGGTACCAAGGTAGGCACGAGTCGCACGTATGCAACCCCTGAAGCCGTCGACGCCCGATCCCGTTCGT
>JAYUUC010000450.1:0-4123 GCA_043755105.1 Myxococcales bacterium | reverse complement strand
CGCTTCCGCGTAGTGCTGCAGCGCGACCCGCAACCGCTTGCCATCCTCCGGGGTGAACGACGACGACAGCGCGGCCAAACCCTGCAGCGTCTCCCCCGCGTTCTTCGACATCTGAGGAAGGTCGCGTCGAAGCAGGTGGGCGCTCTCGGCAGTGTCGTCGAGCAGCCGCGAGCCCTTGCCTCCGGGCTCGAACTCCGCGCGCGCCCGGGCGGAGACCGCCCGAAGGTCCTTCACGGTGCTGGCAAGGTCGACGGCAATCGAACCCAGCGGAACACGGTTGTCCGCCAGCAGCTGGTCGACCGACTGGCTGAGGTGGGTGACCCGGCCGAAGAGCGTGGAGAGCGCGCGCGGGTCGTCCTCGACGATCTTGCTCATCGATTCGAGGAAGTTCGAGAGCCGCGTGGCGACCAGGTCGAGCCTTGGCGCATCGACGCCGCGCAACACCTTCCCAGGGCCGAGCGCTGCCGACCGGGCCGAACCCGGGTTGAGCTCGAGGTAGGGCTCGCCCAGGGGGCCCTGGGTGGCCACGGTCACCGAGGCGTCTTCACGCAGGGCGGCGAGGGCAGCGGAGTCGACCGAGAGCTCCATCCGCACCGGCAGCGGCGCTCCGGCTGAGTCGCGGTGATCGGGAACGAGGAGGATGCGGTCGATCCTTCCCACGCCGACTCCGCCCAGCTTCACCGGCGCACCCTTGACCACGTTTCCGGAGTGGCCGAACTCGACCGAGAGGGCTGACTTGGAGCCGAGCGAGAGCTCGCCCATCAACCAGAGAAGGCCGAGCACTCCCGCCACTGCAGAGAGAAGCAGCGCCCCGACCTTGATCTCCAATCGCCGCTCTTCCACGTCCTGTCCCTTCTGAAGTGCTCAGGCCTCGAGCAGCGCCCGCACCGCAGCATCGTCGGAAGCGAAGAATGCGTCGCGGCTTCCGGAAAAGCCCGCCTTTCCGGCCGAGACCAGCAGCACCCGGTCCGCCATCGCTTCCAGGGACCGATAATCATGCGACACGACCATCGCGCCAAGCCCTTCTCGCCGAAGCGACACAATCACCTCGTTCACCTGGGCGGTGGCCGCGCGATCCAGCCCGGTGGTCGGCTCGTCGAGGAGCAGGAAACGCGGTTCGAGCACCAGGGCCCGGGCGATCGCTGTCCGCTTCTTCACTCCCGGGCTGACGCTGGGAGGAAGGCGATCGGCCAGCTTCCCCAGCCCCACCCGCTCGAGGGCGAGCGCCACCTGCGGCCCCAGCGGCCCGGGGCGGTGCTCACCGGCCAGCGCGACATTCTCGGCGAGGGTGAGCCAGTCCAGCAGTGCAGGCCCCTGGACCAGATAGGGCACCTGCTGCCGAACCTTCTGCAATTGCCGCTCGTTGGCCTGTTCGATCGACTGATCGAGCAGCCTCACCCGACCTGAATCGGGCCGGAGCAACCCCACCGCCAGTCGGCAAAGCACGCTCTTGCCGCTGCCGCTCTTGCCCACCACGAAGGTCAGGCCCTGGAGAGGGACCGAGGCGGACAACCCCTGCAGCACCGGAGGACCGCCGCCAAAGCCCTTGGAGACCGCGTCGAAAATCAAGTCGTCCTGTTCGGGCACGGCGCTCACGCTTCGGTCTCCCGGGTGGCGCGATCGAGCACCGCAGGATCGGCGGGGCCGTCGTAAGCGACCTTTCCGGCCGAGAGCCAGATCCACCGCGGCAGCGACAGGCCGGAAGGCGGTTCGGTTGCTCCGATGATCAGCGTGCGTCCCGCCGAAGCCTGGATGAGAACCTCACACACGGTGGCCCCGGTGTGGGGGTCGAGCCCGGCGAGCGGGTCGTCGGCGAGGAGGACCTCGGGCTGAGCGACGATCGCCCGCGCGATGCCAGCCCTCTTTCGCATGCCCCCGGAGAGACGCTCGGGAAAGCTCGCTGCGAACTCCGCGAGCCCCACGGAAGCCAAAGCACTCCGGGCCCGTTCCTGAGCCTCGCGAGCAGGCACTTTCCGGCGCAGCAACGGAAGCGTCACGTTGTCGAGCACGGTGAGCGAGTCGAAGAGTGCGTCGGTTTGAAACACCATTCCGAACCGGGCCTGTTGGAGGCGGCGTTGGTCCCGGTCGAGGTCCGAGAGCGGAACGTCACCCCAGAAGATCTGCCCCGAGGTGACCTCGAGGAGCCCGGTGAGCGCCTTGAGCAGCGAGGTCTTCCCCGCGCCCGAGTTGCCGAGCACCAGAACCCGGGATCCAGCGCTCAACGCGAGAGAGACTCCGTCGAGGGCTCGGTCGCGCTCAAAGGCAATCACCACTGCTTCGGCGGCGAGGTTCAAGGCCAGACGTTCCGTGGCTGAGGAGGAGTTATCACCCGGTGCCCACTTCAGACTTCCTCGGGTTCGGTCCCGTCGAGAAGTCGATGCTTCACATTCGGCCGCGACGTCTCTTCCGGAGCAGCTTGGTCACCGAGACCTTGCGGAACGCTGAGCCGAACCAGTACCAGATGAAAGCGATTCCGAAGAGACCGGTGGCGAGAATCACCCCGAGGATGCCCATCACCGGCACTCCCCGCACTGTCCAGTTCATCTGCGCGAAGGAGATGAACGCCCCGACGATGAAGCCGCAGGCGCACAGACCGCTGAAGGCCACCAGCGCCAGGCTGCGAAGGCTTCGGTTGACCTTGTCGAGCTGGTCGGCGCGGACAGTGACCGAGAACTTTCCGCCCTCGAGGTCGAGCATCAGCTGGGTCAGCTGGGTCGGCAAGTCGGTGGCCAGCCCCTGCAGCCGGAGCAGGGTCTTCATCATTCCCCCCTGCAACTGCGAAGGATCGTACCGCTCGGCGAGCAGCTTCTTCGCGTAGGGGAGGGCGACTTCCCCGATGTTCATCTCCGGGTGGAGAGAGCGAAGGATGCCCTCGGTGGCGATCGCCGCGCGGGAGAGCAGCGCATACTCCTTGGGAATTCGAATCTTGTACTTCACCGCGAGGTCGAGCAGGTCCCGAAGCAAATTGCGCGCATTGACCTCTCCCAGCGACTTGGGAAGGTAGTGGCTGAGGATGTTCTCGATGTCGGCGCGGAACCCGGCGAGGTTGGCGCGGCTGTCGGGCACCCCGAGCCGGTAGAGGATGCGGGCCACCGAGTCGGCGTCCTTGAGGCCGACCGAGAGGATCAGCATCACCAGCGTCTCCTGCATCTGCTTGGTGAGTCGTCCGACGACGCCGAAGTCGATCAGCCCGAGCACGTCTCCCTCGAGCACGAATAGGTTCCCGGGGTGGGGGTCGCCGTGGAAAAGCCCGTCGACGAAGAGCTGCTGGAACGAGCTGTCGAGGATCTGCGAGGCGAGCTTGCGCCGGTCGTGCTTGACCAGGTCAACCTGGGAGATCTTCACCCCTTCGAGGAACTCGAGGGTGAGCACGGTGCGTCCGGAAAGGTCGTCGTAGACCTTGGGGATGCGCACGGTGTCGCGCTGCAGGTGGTTCTCGTAGAAAGCGCGGACGTTGGTGGCTTCGTTGATGAAGTCGAGCTCTTCGTGGATCGCGCGATCGAACTCCTCGACGATGCCGGTGGGAGTGTAGACGCCGACTTCCTCGACCACGGCCTCGAGCATCCGCGCGAGCGAGTGCAGCACCGAGAGGTCGGCGCGGATCTGCTCGGAGATGCCCGGCCGCTGAATCTTCACCACCACGCTGTCGCCCTCGAGGGTGACCGCGCGGTGAACCTGAGCGATCGAGGCAGCGGCCAGCGGCACCGGGTCGATCGATCGAAAGACTTCCAATGCGCTCTTGCCAAAGCTGGCGCGAATCTGGGCCTCGACCTGTTCCATCGGGAAGGCGGGGACGTGGTCCTGGAGCATCGCCAGCTCGTCGATGAACTCCGCGGGGAGCAGGTCGGCCCGGGTGGAGAGGATTTGACCCAGCTTGATGAAGGTGGGGCCGAGGTCGTTGAGCAGCATCCGGAAGCGGCGAGCGACCGAGCTGCGGCGTGCCTCGGGGCTAACCTCGACGACTTCCTTGCGGCCGAGCCGGCTCCACAGTCCGCCGCGCTCGAGGGTGTCGGCAAAGCCGTGCCGGGTGGCGATCACCGCGATCTGCCGGACCCGGTTGAGGTCCTGAAAGGCTTCTTTGATCACCGGTGCCTTTGCTTTTAGACCCCTTTGCGCGAGGGGG
>JAYUUC010000449.1:0-4129 GCA_043755105.1 Myxococcales bacterium | reverse complement strand
CTCGCCAAGGGCGATTTCGAGTCGCTGCGCGAAGCGGTGCTGGCCCTCGAGGGGCTGCTCGGTGAGCTGGGACCGGTCGAAACCGAGGCGATTTCTCGTCTTCTTGCGCTGGCCTCAAGCCAGGGCTGCGTCGGAAAGATTTCCGGCGCGGGCGGAGGGGACGGCTGCGTGATCTTCGCTCCCGATTTCTCTACCCGCGACGCCATGCTCGAAACCCTCGCCGCACGCGGGTTTCTGGCGATGCCGCTGGAACTCGAGCCGGGCTTGCGGGGAGAGACTGCGACTATTTCGTTGGCGTGACTGCTCACTACCGAATCCCTGTTCAGAACATCTGCCCGAAGGTGATGTAGAGGCCCGGGTGGCCGGTCTCGGTGGCCAGCGCGTAGTCGAACCGAAGCACCGCGGCCCGCCGCGCCACCCGCACGCCGCCTCCGACTCCGGGATGCCAGGCGTACCAGGGTCCTCCGTCGATGCCGGGGTGCCAGGCGCGCCCGAAGTCCACGAAGGCGAGAGCGCCCACCTTCATTTCCTGGCCAAGGAGTGGAACCGAGAAGGCGTTGACGCGGAGTTCGGTGTTGCTCACCGCCTTGAGGTTGCCTCCGTACCGGTTCCGGGTCACGCCGCGGACGCTGCCCATGCCGCCGATGCCTTCGATGTAGTTCACCCCGCCGATGTTGTTCCACTCGAAGAAGGGAACCTGGCCGAAGAGGTAGTCCACCGTCAGCCGCTGGGCGAGCACCGCACGGGGAGAGAGGCTCCAGAACCTGCGCTCGCTCGCGGTGAGGCCAGCGAAGGTGTAGCGGCTGCCGGTGGCAACAGCCGCGAGCCGCACGCTCAGCTCTTCTGCTCCTCCTCGGGTGGTGTCGTTCTCGTCGTCGCGGGTGTCCCACAGCGCTCCGGCCAGCAGTTGACCGGTGGGGCCGCCGCCCATTCCCAGGGGCGCGTCTTCGCTGAGCAGCGAGTCGGCGATCGGTCGTATCGTATTCCAACGATAGCCATAGCCCAGGTACGGCTTGAACGGATGCGTCTCACCGAACGGATTGGGCCGAATCCGGACCCAGGCCGCGGGCGCCACTCTTTCGAATGAGAACCGTCTGTCATTGGGGTCGTCGTCGAAGGTGGGCACCGCATTATTGCCGGGTCCGAAGTAAGGCGTTGCCAGTTCGCGCCGCCACTCCACCCGCGCTTCCACCCGGGTGTTGCCGATCAGGTTGGGTCCGTCGTAGCGCAGCCAGTGATTCTGAATTCCGCGGGTGGTGAAGAAGGTCTGCAAGGCCAACCCGTATCGATAGGGTCGGTAGCCAGGAGAGTAGAAGTAGGCGCCGCCCACCGCGCCGTAGCCCACCCCGACGTCGGAGTTGAAGCTGAGCAGGGGGACGCCGAGCGCATCGAAGCCGCGTTCTTTGCGTGCCTCGGGCGGAGCCACTGCCACCAGCAGGACCAATGCGAGCCCGGAAAACACCATGGGCTACGCTGGGGGCTCCCGATTGCTTGCGTTATCGGGTTGCGGACGCGGACGCTTGCTCGGCTGCCCAACAGGAAGGTGAGGCATCACGGCGGCTGGCCGCCCGGGCAGGCGATGTGCAGATTGCCCTGGCGCCCGCTGCGTCTCACCCCGGGAAGTTGCCCCCATGGAGGTCGCCCTTGTCCCTCGACGCCCTGATTTCGCCCCCTCTTCGCCACTGGGCACGCGGAGCGATTGGCCGAATCGGTCGCAAGGTCGAGAGGCTTCCCGAGCGGCGACAGCGAAAGCTGTTGGTGGTGCATCTCGATGGCGTCCCCAAGAGTCTCTTGCAGGACGCGGTCGAGAGCGGGCAGATGCCGTTCTTCTCATCGCTGGTGCGCTCGGGCGCCTACCACCTCGATGGCGCTTTCTGGGGCTCGCCCGCATCCACCCCCTGCTTCCAGGCAGGGCTTCTCTACGGTATCCGCCACCCGAACCTCCCCGCCTACTCGTGGTTCGATCGCGAGCTGGGTCGAAAAGTTCAGATGAACACCCCGTCTGACGCGAAGGCGATCGAGGACCGGCTCGCGCGCGCTACCCGGGCCAGTCTTCTCGAGGGTGGAGGGACTTCCTACCTGTCGCTCTTCCGCGCCAATGCCTCGAACCTGATGTGCATGAGCGCCCTCTCGGACTTGAAGCGGCTCTCCCGCACCGTGCCCGCGTCATTGACCGGGCTGAGGGGGCCGCGGCGGCAAGGGGTGTTCTCGTACCTGCGTCATCTTCTCCGGGACACCTGGACCACGGGGCTCGACGTCTTCGCCTGGGCCCGACGGGTGAGGGATTGGCGACATGAGCGGGAGTATTTGATGAACCGTGTGTTCATGATCTCGCTCGCCTGGGAACTCGCTCATACCCGGGCCTTGATCGACATGGTGCGAGGCGTGCCGTCGATCTACCTGGTGTTCGGCAACTACGACGAAATCTCGCATCGCCGCGGGCCGAGGTCGACGCAGGCGCTGACCGAGCTACACCGCGTCGATCGCTACCTCGCCGAGGTGTTCGCGGTCGCTCGTCAGCTGGAAGAGCCCTACGACGTCTATTTCGTCACTGACCACGGGCACGTCGACAGCGCCCCGATCGAGCGGCGGATTGGCGAGAAGATCGAGGAGTATCTGCTTCACGGAGCGCCTGCGAGAGTACCCGAGAGCCTGGCGCGGGCGCTCCTCGATGGCCGCCTGCCTCTGGCAGAGAGCCCGATTCAATTTCGCGACGATCCGGTGGTGGTCGAAGCCGGCAACTTCGCACACGTCTATCTGTCCCGCGGCCACCAGCCACTCGAAGCTCTCGAACTGCTCAAGCGACACCCGGGAGTGCTGGCCCGTGCTGCAGCGCTGAAGGACATCGGCATCGTTGCGCTGAGACGAGGAAATTCTGCGGTGGCGCTGATCCAGGGCGAGGTCTATGCCCCCGACGAGATCGAGCGCTCGCCGCTCGGTTCCGGGTTCTCAAAGCGGGCGGTTGCGGACTTGCTGCGAGAATTGCCGCAGATGCGAACTGCTGGCGATCTGGTCCTCTATGGCGAGCTTTGTCCGCCGGGTGGGACGGTCGGCTTCGCGTGGGAGTTCGGTTCCCATGGCGGGCTGACCGAGATCGAAACCCAGAGCGTGGTGTGCTGGCCGAGCGACGCCCCGATCAATCTGTCCGGACTGGGTCATGCGACCCAGCTTCACGAGAAGCTTTCGGAGCTCTATCGGCAGTAAGCGAAAGCTCAGGAGCCCGATCGATGGCGAGCGGCAAGGCGATAGCGAAGATATCCGCAGCGGTGGTCGGGGTCTTGGTGTCTATCGGCCTGGTCGCCACGGTCTTCTTCGATATCCACGTGAACGGGGGCCCGTTGCTCACGGCCCGCTTCAACTTCGGGCATTTCCTCCACGACATTCCGAAGCATCTGCCCTGGCTGATTCCCTTCTTTCTTCTCTCGGCGGCGGTGATTCCACTTCGAGCGGTGCAGTGGGCGTCGACGCTCAACCAGCCGGTGCCCTTCCGCGAGAGGTACCACTTCGTCGCCATCGGGGCGTTCATCCACAACGCGCTGCCGGGAAAATTTGGGGACATCTTCCGTGCGTTGTTGATGGCCCGGACCCAGAAGGTGCCCTTCGTGCAGTCGCTCGGCTCGGTGGCGGTGTGCAAGCTCCTCGAATTCGCAGCACTGATGCTCCTGGTGGCCGCGTCTTTTCTGGGCCCGTTCGCGGTGACGATGAGCCGTTTCGGCAACGGACTTCGGGTGGCCGTGGGCGTGTGCGTCGGTCTGGTGGTCCTGGTGGTGGCACTGGCGCACTACTCGGAAGCGCTCGCCCATCGGATCTCCCGCCACGGAAAACTGGGGCGGCTGAAGCCCATCTTGCTCAACATCAGCGTTGGCTTGGGAACGGCCCGGTCCGCGCGAGGAATGGCCCGGGCGCTGCTGATGTCGCTGCCCCCGGTGCTGGCGCCGGCACTGGCATATGGATGGGCGCTCGAAGGAATCGGGGTGAAGGGAGGCGTCTTCGCCGGAGCGGTGGTGCTGGGAGCGATATCGCTCGGGCAGGCCGCCCCCGGGTTACCTGCTGGCACCGGCATCTACTACTTCATCACTGCCTGGGTCGCCCGCAGCCTTGGAGCGAGTCCCGACGATGCTGCTGCCTT
>JAYUUC010000448.1:0-11865 GCA_043755105.1 Myxococcales bacterium | reverse complement strand
GGCAGGAGCTCGCGTTCTGGCAGAAATCTCCGGAGATGCAGACGTTGCCGCAGGCGCCGCAGTTGGCGACAGTGGAGGTGTCAGTTTCGCAGGCGTTGTTGCTGTTCTGATCACAGTTCATCGTCAAGTAAGGACAGGTCTGGACCTGCAGCTGGTACTCAATCGAGGCGGAGCCACCCTTGCCGTCGCTGACCGTGAGACGGAGGCCGGTGGAGCTATAGTTCTGCTGGGGTGCGTGGATCGTCGCGGTGGCGCCGGTCCCGTTGACGCTCCAGGTCGGAGAATTGTAGACCGTCCAGTCGTAGGTCAGCGTATCGCCGTCCGGGTCGGTGGCGGTGACCGTGGCGGTTCCCACCGAGCCTGGCAAGTCGATGCCCGAGACGGTCAGATTCTGAATCGTCGGCGGGCGGTTGCCGAAGGTCGACACGGCGATCGAGCTCTGGGTCAAGCCGCCAAAGCCGTCACTCACGGCGAGGGACACGGTGGCGTATTCAGCGCTGGTGCTCGTGGCCGTCAGCGTCGGGTGAGCCGGGTCTCCCGCCGGTACGTCGAGGGTCCAGTCCGAGCTGGTCCCCTGGACCGACCAGCTGTAGGTCAGCACATCGTTGTCCGGGTCGGAAGCCGCAGCCGCGAGGGCGATGGTTCCTCCGGGAGCGACCACGTCAGGACTGGCGGTGATGCCCGCCAGGGTGGGGTTGGAGTTCGGCAAGGTCGAGACTGCGATCGTCTGCTGAGCCGTCCCGCCGAAGACATCACTCACCGTCACGGTGATCAAGCTGTAGGCACCCTTCGCATTCGGCGCTACCACCGCGGCGGTAGAGGTGACCCCGACCACCGTCCAGTTGGCCGGGTCATCACTGGAAAAGCTGTAGGTAAGCAGGTCCCCATCGGCGTCAGTCGCAGAGACGTTGAGCGCGATCGTTCCGCCATTGGACACCGTCGGAGGCGTGGCACCGAAGGCCGAGATCACAGGCGCCCGGTTGTCCAGAGTCGAGACGTTCACCGTCTTGCTGGTCGTTCCACCGAAGGCGTCGCTGGCATTGACGGTGATGACGGCGGTCAAGCCCGGAAGGCTCGGCGCAACCAACACCAGAGTAGCGCTGCTACCGCTCACCGGCCAGAGGACGGGGTCGGAAGAGACGTAGGTGTAATTGATAATGTCGCCCTCGACGTCGGTCGCAAAGACCGCGAGGTTGGTCGTTCCTCCCTTGGGCACGGCCGGAGGCGTGGCGGTGAACGAAGAAATCGACGGAGCCTGGTTGGCCGCAGTTGACACCAGCACCGAGGCCGAGCTCGTACCGCCGAAGCCGTCGGTCACTGTGACGGTCAGGGTAGCCGACGAGCCAGAGTTTCCCGGGGCCGTCACCGTCTCGTTGCCGGTGCTGCCTGACACCGGCCAATTGGTCGGGTCCGACGAGGAATAGGAATAGGTGAGGGCATCGCCGTCTGGGTCGAACACCGAGACTGCCAGCGCGATCGAACCATTGCGAGGAACGACGCCAGGCGTGGTGGTGAACGCTGCGACCACCGGAGCGCGGTTGCTCTGGGTGGAGACCACCACCGAGCTCACCGCCGAGGCATTGCTGGAATCGGTGACGGTCACCGTGACCGTGCCGGTCGCGCCGGGCGTCGACGGGGCCTGAACCGTGGCGGTGTGCCCATTGCCGATGGGGGTCACCGTCCAGCCGGCGGTCACCGTCCAGCCATAGGTGAGGGCATCGTTGTCCGGGTCGGTGGCGTTGACCGTCACCGTGCTGGTGCCACCCTTCGCCATCACCGGCGGCACCGCGGAGACCGACGAGATCA
Source organism: Myxococcales bacterium (assembly GCA_043755105.1). GTDB lineage: Bacteria > Myxococcota > Myxococcia > Myxococcales > Myxococcaceae > JAYUUC01. The sequence continues at coordinate 10,059 of JAYUUC010000448.1, read as the reverse complement.
GCGGGCCGTTGTTGGCCTGGGTCGAGACCACCACCTGAGCGGTGGCGTTGCCGCCATTTCCATCGTCGACCGTGACGCTGAAGGTTCCGCTCACGCCGGGGGTGTTCGGAGCGACCGCCGTCAACTGAGCGCTACCGGGGGCGCCGCCGTCTGCCAGCGTCGCGACCGTCCAGCCGGGAGGCGCCGTCCAGGTATAGGTGAGCGCATCGCCCTCGGGGTCGGAGGCGGAAGCGTCGATCACCACCGTTCCTCCCTTGATGGCGGTGGGCGGAGTTGCCGTGAGTGACGAGATCGTCGGGCCCTGATTGGCTGCAGTGGTGACCAGGACCACCGCGGTGGCGCTGAGACCGCCGCTGTCCATGACCGTCACGGTCACCTGACCGCTCGCGCCGTAGGCCGCAGGCGCGATCAAGGTGGCAGAGCTGCCAGTGGGAGGCGCGACGAAGGTCCAGCCAGAAGGAGCCGACCAGCTGTAGGTGAGCAGATCTCCATTGGGGTCAGACGCCGAGACATTGAGGGCAATGCTTCCCGAGGGAGCGGTCTGCGGAGGGGTCGCGCTGAAGGAAGCGATCGCCGGCGCGCCGTTCGCGATGGTGGAGACGGCCACCTGGGCCACCGCCTTGGCCCCGCGGGCGTCGGTCACTTCGAGCTGAATGGTGCCGCTCTGGCCCAGCAGCGCTGGTGCGGTGACCGTCAACATGTCGCCGCTTCCGGACGAGGTCCAGCCCGTGGGCAGCGTCCACACGTAGCTGATCGCGTCACCGTCGGGGTCGCTCGCGGACGCCATTACCATCATCGTCCCGCCCGGAAGAACCACGGCCGGAGAAGCGGTGAGGGACGCGACGATCGGAGCATGGTTGACCGAGGTTGAGACCGATGCCGTTCCAGTCACCGCCCCACCCTTCCCATCGCTGACCACCACCGTCACCGTGGCCGAGACACCACCCGTGGCAGGCGCGGTCACCTTGGCGTGAGAGGCGTCTGCCTCGACCGGAGTCACCGTGAAGCCCTGGTCAACGCTCCAGGCATAGCTGAGCGTGTCGCCATCGGCGTCCAACGCGACAGCCACGGCCTGGGTGGTCCCCAGGGGCGCGATCGGTTGAGGCCCGACCGTCAGCGAGGTCAGCACCGGAGTCGCGTTCGGCTTGTCGAGGGTGAAGTTGGCCTCGATCCGGTCACCGGTGTTGACGGTGACTGCCTTTTCTTGCGTCTGGTAGCCATCCGCCGACACGTGGACGGTGTAGTCGCCCGCGGGGAGGTACTCGAACAGGTAGGCGCCTTCGGAGCCCGTGGTCACCGTCCGGCTCCCAACGGTGACGATGGCGTTGGCATTGTTCGGTGCCCCCACCAGCGACACCACCCCGAAGAGGTTGCCCGGGTTCTTGGCTGCACTTCCGCAACCGGCACCGATCACGGCGACGGCCGTGATCAGAAGCGCAAGGGAGTTCGTCCATCGACTGCTGGTTTTCGTGCCACGAACTGCCATGTGTGAGCCTCCGGGCCCAACGACGTGGTGAGCAGCTTGAATAGAGGATGAGTGTCTAGCCATCGAGTCAGACCTTTCCGGTTAGCGGATGTAGATCCAGCTGAAGGCGTTCACATCGACGTCGCCATTGTCGCCACCACACCGCGTGGTGACTCCAGACGAATGTTGCCAGTAGGTGTAGCAACCCTGCAGGCCGTAGCCCTGCCCGCCGACGCCGATGCGCGAGGACGACTGAGTACAGTCAGGAGAATTGCTGCCGATGATTCCCAACCTGACCTTCTCGGTCCAGATCCAATCGCCGGTCGACTCGAGGTTGAAGCCTTCCTTGTTGCAGTCCGGCTGGAGAGAAGACTGTGATCCATAGAGCGTCTTCCAGCCGGTGCGCCCGACGCTGGTGAGTTGCTCTCCCCCATTGAAGACCGCCTTCAGATTCGGGGAGACCATCGGCAGAATCACCGACCGGCGGGTGCCGCTGTTGATCGGCGAGTCGACCAGCAGCATCACCTCGGACAGCGGCACCGAGTTGAAAGACTCGAACTGGGCATCGACTTGAGAAGTGTCGGCGGCAGAGGTGTTGAGGGTGTAGCCCCCCGTCCAGTAGCCCGAGCTGTAGTAGAAGGAACCACTGACCGGGATGATCTTCATCGTCAGGGTCCAGCCTCCTCCCGACGTCGTCATGTCGCAGTACACGGGGTAGGTGTTCCCCGCGGTGGTGATCCAATAAGTGCCGTCGCCATAGGAATCGCCGGCGTTGAGGATCGACTGACACGAGGTTCCCGGATTCGCCTGGGTCCCCGTGCCCGCGGTCACCGCGACGGTGTCGCTGCCTGCAATTGTGCCCTCGCTGACGGTGATCGACTGAGTGCCGAGCGTGGCCAGGGTGGCAGAGAACTGCATCTGAGGGCTGCCGACCGTGTCCGCAGGCAGGGCGACCGCGCCCCCGCTGTCCGTGCTGGTGAAGTGCACCGTGCCGGCATAGCTGCCCGCCACACGCGCATCGCGGCTACGTGCCGTCACATTGAAGTTGAACGCGGTGCCCGGCGCCGCGGAGGGAGGCAGCTCGACCGTGAAGTGATCGACTGGAATCTGCTGGCGGTACATCAACTTGGTCGGCGCCGAACCGTCGGCCACGCCATTGCACCAGTTGTAGTAATTGTAAGGGTATGTGCTCGAGAAACCCATGTTGTTGTTGCCGTAGATAAACCAGTTGTAGCCAGTGTAGATGTACGCGGCGACCGAGGGATTTCCTCCTCCGGTGAGCGTCTCGACATTATTGAGACTCTCGCTGCCGTACCGCGAGCCATTGCGGAAGTAATTCACGGTATTGGGCCCAATGTTGAACCGCACCCCGGCGGTGCCGCACATCGCGGCGAAGTCGTAGGTGGTGTCGACGAGGCCAGGCACCCGATGCATGCAGTGGGTCGCAGGCTCAGTGCAGTCCTCGGACGCGAAGTCGAAGTTGGCCACGGTGTTGGACGTGCCGTTGGTACTGGCGAAGAAGGTAGTCCAGCCGCCCCCAGCCGTGGTCATGTCGCAGTGGGCCGGGTAGGTGGTTCCTTCCGGGTTGATTGCATAGACACCGCTCGGGGGAGCGGGGTTCTCTGACTCGTAGAGTGTCTCGCAAGATACGACTGGATTGGTCAGGGTTCCGAGGCCATTGCTGATGTCGATCGACCCGGCGCCGGTGAGCGACCCGGGCAACTCGGTGGCGGTGACGCTTTGAACTCCGAGGGTGATCAGAGTCACATTGAAGGTGTGGGTGCCCTCGTCAGAGCGAAGGAAGGTGAAGTCAGCGGGAAGAACGACGCCCGAGCCTGTGTCGCTCGAGGTGAAGTGCACCGTGCCCAGGTAAGAGGCATCGATGGTTCCTCCGCTGGTGAGCGCGGTGACCGTGACGATGCCACTGACCCCGGGGTTTTCGCGCGCGAGCCGGAAGGCGACCTTGAAGTGGTCTGCCGGCCTCTCCCGATACATCAACCGAACCGGGGAAGTGGTGTCGGGTTGACCGTTGCAGAAGTTGTAGCTGGGCCCGCCCCAGTAGTCGTAATAGCGGCTGGAGGCGAAGGTCCGTGAGGTGTCGACGACGTTCTCGCTCAGCATCCAGCCGTAGGTGTTACCGCCCGTGTAGAACTGGCTGGCGATCGCCACGTCGACGGGAACGCTTCCGATCGAGGTCGCGTTCTGGGTAGGCACCCAATTGCTGGTGGTTCCGTTCTGGAAGAACTTCAGAAGGTCGCTGTTGGGATTGAAGCGAACCGCGGCCTGGCCACAGGTGGCAGCGATTTCCGAATCGGTGCCGAGCCCCAGAGGGAGTCGACGCTCGCAGTTCTGGGGATCGCTGCAGTTGTTATAGTCGGCCCACTCGAACTGATACAGGTACGACGGCGTTCCATTGTGGTGGCCGAAGAACAACGTCCATCCGCCACCGTCGAGGGTCATGTCACACTGCGTGGTGTAGCGACCCTGGCGGGTGTTTTCGAGGGTATACGTTCCGCTCGGCGCAGTCGGCTGGGTAGAGAGGACCTGACGGCAAGAGGTCGCCGGGTTGGTGTCGGTGCCCACCCCGTCGGTGATGAAGACGGTGCCCGAACCGGTGAGATAGGGACGGTCGACATCGTTGACGGTCACGGTCAGCACGCCGTTGGCCTGCCCGGTGACCTGGTACCCGAACTGGCCTCCGTACCAGGGGTAGATCAACTGGTCGGCCGGAAGATCGGCGGCGAGGCTGGAAGTGAAGTGAAGCGTCCCTTGGTAGTCCCAGACGACATTCTCGTTGGCATCGAGCGCCACCACCGTCAACTGGGTCGGCACCCCGAGCGAGGTCGCGCCACCGCTGGTGACCCGGAAATGGGTCGTCTTCGGCTTGCAGGCGGTTGCCGCTTGGCAGAAGTCACCCTGCTGGCAGTAGTTGCCGCAAGCGCCGCAGTTGTTGTCTGCGGCGAGATCGGCCTCGCAGGCATCGCCGCCCCAACGGTTGCAGTTCATCGTGGTACCGGCGCAGGTCGAGGTCTTCAGCTGGAAGTGGGCCTGAACCGAGTTTCCGAATCCGTCACTGACGTCGACGGTCAGGGTCGCGGTGGCCGCATTAGCGAACGGTGCATTGACGTTGACGGAATTGCCGCCCACGTTGAGCTGCCAGGCCGGGTCGCTGACGGACCAGGTGTAGGTGAGCGGATCGCCGTCGGGGTCATTGGCGTAGACGTACGCATTGATCTGCGATCCCGGGTAGGCCTCGGAGGACGTGGACACGTAGGTGATCTGCGGAGGCTGGTTTGCCACGGTCGACACCACCAGGGTGCTGGAGCTCTGGCCGAAGGCGTCGGAAACCGTGAGGGTCACCGTCGCACTGGTCGCGCCCGTGCTCGGGGTGTGGAGGGTCGGGTGCGTCGGGTCCCAGGGGTAGACAACGAGACCCCAGGCGGGATCACTGACGGACCAGGCGTAATTGATCGCGTCGTTCTCGGGGTCGATCGCGAAGCCCGAGAGCGTGAGGTCGTGGCCCCGGATGGCCGGGTTGGGCGACCCGGAGAGCGACCAGACTTGAGGCGCGGAGTTGCTGCGCGTCGACACCACCAGGGTCGAGAAGTCGGTCAGCCCGCCAGGGTCGGTAACGGTGACGGTGATCGTTGCCGAGGAGTTGGGTACCGGAGCAGCGCTGATGAACATCCCGCTCGAGGTGCCGCTCACCGGCCAGTTCACCGGGTCGGACGAGACATATGAATAGGTCAACGGCTCACCGTCGGGGTCCGACGCGGCGACGTTGAGGTAGACCGACTCGCCGTGGTTGGCGGGGACAGGGTTGGCCGTGAACGAGCTGATATTCGGTGCGTGGTTGACGTCGGTCGACACCACCACCGAACCGGTGGCGGAATTGATGCCGTCGCTGACCGTCACGGTGATCGTCGCCGAGGAAGCAGGAAGGGCGGGCGCAGTGAGGGTGACCTGGGCGCTGCTACCGCTGACCGGCCAGTTGATCGGGTCCGAGCTGGAGTAGCTGTAGGTGAGCGGGTCGCCGTCTGCGTCACTCGCGGATACGTCGAGGTTGACCGAGCCCCCGACCGCGGCGACCGCAGGAAACGCGGTGAACACGTTGATCACCGGATACTGATTGGCGTCGGTGGAGACCACCACTGAGCCCGAGCTTGAGCCTCCGAAACCGTCGGTGACGGTCACGGTGATCGTCGCAGTCGAGCCGAAGAGATTGGGAGCGACGACGCTCTCTGCAGCGGTGGTTCCTGAGACTGGCCAGTTGATCGGGTCTGACGAGCTGTAGGTGTAGGTGAGGGTGTCGCCGTCGGCATCCGTGGCCGTCGCTGCGAGCGCGATCGAGCCGCCGTGGGGAACATTCGCGGGCGTTGCGGTGAAGTCCGTCAACAGCGGGGCACGGTTGTCCTGGGTGGAGACGATCACCGAGGTGGTAGCGGTTCCGCCGCTGGTGTCCGTGGCGGTCACGGTGATGGTTCCCACATCGCCGGCAAGTGCGGGCGCCTGCACATTGGCGGTATGGCCGTCGCCGGTGGGGGTGACCGTCCAATTGGAAGTGGCCGTCCACGTATAGGTCAGCGGGTCGTTGTCCGGGTCGGTCGCAGTGACGGTGAGCGCGCTGGTTCCGCTCTTGGCCACCACGGGAGGAACGGCGTCGATCGCGGTGATCAGCGGGCCGCTGTTGGACTGGGTCGAAACGACGACCTGACCCGTCGCGGTCCCGCCGCTGCCGTCACTGACGAGCACGGTGAAGGTTCCGCTGACGCCGGGGGTGTTCGGTCCGACCGCCGAGAGCTGAGGACCGTTGGGGCTCCCGCCGTCCGACAGGGCGACCACCGTCCAGCCCGAGGGAGCCGTCCAGGTGTAGGTGAGAGCGTCTCCGTCGGGGTCAGCGACGGTGGCGTTGAGCACCACCGTACCGCCCTTGGCGATGGTGGCCGGAGTGGCCTTCAGCGCGGTCAGCACCGGCTTGCGGTTGCCTTTGGTTGATACCACCGCCACGGCTGTCGCGCTCAGTCCGCCGGGGTCGGTGACGGTGACGCTCACCTGGCCGACGTCACCGTAGGTTGCGGGCGCGGTGAGACTTGCGCTCGGCCCGGTGGGGGGCGTGACGAAGGTCCAGCCTGCCGGCGCAGTCCAGCTGTAGGTGAGCAGGTCGCCGTTCGGGTCGGTCGCGCTCACCGAGAGGAACACCGCAGTGGAGGGCGCGGTCTGGGCCGGGGTGGCATCGAAGGCCGTGATCTGGGGCGCGCCGTTCGCAGTCGTCGCCACCGCCACATGGCCAGTGGTCTTGGCTCCGCGGGAATCGGTCACCACCAGGTCGATGGTGCCGCTCTGGCCCGCGAGCTGCGGCGCTGTCACCGTCAACAGGTTCCCGCTTCCGGTCGAGGTCCAGCCCGTGGGCAGGGTCCATGCGTAGGTGATCGCGTCTCCGTCAGGGTCGCTCGCCGTGGCAGTCACGGTGACGGTGCCGCCGACAACCACCACTCCCGGCGACGCGGTCAGGGCGGAGATCACCGGCGTCCGGTTTACCTTGGTGGAGACGGACACCGTGCCGGTCACCGTGGCTCCCGCGGGGTCGGTGACCACGACCGATACCGTGCCGGCGGCTCCGTTGAGATCGGGGGCAGTGATCGACGCGTGGGTCGGGTCTGCGGCATTGGGGGTGACGGTGAACCCCTGGTCGGCGCTCCAGGTGTAGGTGAGCGCCTCGCCGGGGGTGTCGCTGGCCACCACCACCGCCTCGCTCACTGCGAGAGGAGCGGTAGGCTGCGCGCCGACAGTCAAAGACGAGATGCGGGGGGCGCTGTTGCCCTTCACCAGGGTGAAGTTGGCCTCGACCCGCTGGTGGGGGGTGATTGTGACCGGCTGCTCCTGAGGAGCGTAACCTTCGGCTGCGGCTCGCAGAGTGTAGTCCCCTGCAGCGAGGTATTCGAAGGTGTAGCTGCCGTCGGCGCCGGTGGTGAGGCTCCGGCCGCTCACCGTCAGCACTGCGTTCTCGTTGGTGGGAGCCCCGGTCAGCTGCACCACTCCGAAGAGGGCGCCCGGGTCCTTCGCAGAGCCGCCACAGCCCGCGGCGATCAAGAGCGCGGACAGGCTGAGCAGCGTCAGAGACAACGATTGCGACCATCGACTGCCGGAAAAGGTGACCTTTGCGGACATCTATGAGCCTCCCGGGCCCGACAACTAGGGGATCACTGCAGATCGGAAATTGAAAGGGGTTCGCGCGGTGTTCGGCGATCGGGCCGGATCAACGCCGACAGGCAATCGTTTAGCAAGACATTTGAAGCCTGCAGATTAGAAATAGCAGGACATACATGCGCGCTTTGCGGTGTCGGTAGGTGCGCGCCCTACATTTATGTCTATTTTGATGTAGGCGCGATACCTTCTCTTTCGAACCATCAGTCTTGATCCGGAGGCTCTACCCGCTCCAGACCAGGGGCTCGCGAACGTCGACGAACCGCCGGATCAGCTCGCGCTCGGGTCCGCCCAGCTCGAGAAGGCGAATGCCCACTCCGGTGGCCACCCTGCCCCCGAACGAGCTGTGGGGGCGCTGCCAGAGAATCTCGCCGGCGCTCTCGATCTTGCTGCGCCCGAGCAGATCGAGGCTGACCTGGACCTTCTGGCCCAGCGGCAGCAATACCGAGGTGGCGAAGAACACCCCGCTCACCTCGCTGTCCCGCGCAAAGACATACAGATTGCTCTTGCTGAAGAGATCGAGCCTGATGCTCAGCTGCGGCGCGGGGCCGGCAATCTGCCGCCCGAGTACCTCATCGAGCAGGGCCTTGAGGTCGAGCGGGGCTTCGCTGACGAGCTCGATCCCGAGCGCGCGGATGCCTTCGACGGTGAGATCGGAGCGCCTCACCACCTTGTCTGCCGCTACCCGGCTGAGCAAGGCGGGGTCCTGGGTGGTGGAGACGATCACCCGGGTCTGGCGGCGGGCCTTGAGCGAGCGGACGATCACCTGAAGCGCGGAGCGCTCCATTCCCGGCAGCTCGGCGTCGACGAGGAGCAGGTTGGGCCCAGACAGCTCGAGCAGGTCGGGAGTCAGTCCCAGCGTCGAGGACAAGGTCTCGGTGGCGTACCCGCACTTCGCCAGCTCGGAGGCCAGCCGCGACAGCAGCAGCGGGTCCCGATCGACGATCACAGCATGCTGTGCCGGGGCTGGGCTCACGAACCTCCCAGCATCAGGGCGCGCTCGACCTCGGTACGGCGGGTGGCGGCCCGGCGCGCAGTTTCCGCGTTGATCACGTTGGCCCGGCACATCTCGACCAGGTGCTGGTCGAAGGTCTGCATCCCGACGTCGTCGTGGGCCTTCTCCATCAGCGAGAACAAGGTCTCGGTCTTCGCCGGGTCGCGAATGGCCTCCTGCACCGTCCGGGTCACCAGCAGCACCTCGACTGCGGGGACCAGGCCAGTCCCGTCTTGCCGGGTGACCAGGCGCAGCGCAATCACTGCCTTGAGGTTATCGGCCAGCCGCTGCCGGACCGAGGCGTGCTCTTCGCCGGGAAACATTCCCACGAAGCGGCCCACGGTGCGCTGCACATCGGGGGTGTGGAGCGAAGAGATCACCAGGTGGCCGGTCTCGGCCGCCTTGAGGCAGGTGTCGGCGGTCTCGTGGTCGCGCAGCTCGCCGACCATGATGATGTCCGGGTCCTGCCGCAGCGCGGCCCTCAACGCGGTGGAGTAGCTGGAGGTGTCGACGCCGATCTCTCGCTGGATCACCACCGCCTTGTCGGGCTGGAAGATGTACTCGATCGGGTCCTCCACGGTGACGATGTGAAGGCGGTCGTTTTTGTTGGCGTGGTCAATCAACGTGGCGATGGTGGTTGACTTGCCATTGCCGGTCGCTCCGGTCACCAGGATCAATCCGGAGCGGGCAGAGGCAATCGATTCCACCACCCGAGGCAGGTTGAGCTGGGCGAACGAAGGCACGTCGAAGGGAATCACCCGCAGCACCAGGCCCACCGAGCCGCGTTGGTAAAAGATGCTTGCCCGGAACCGGGACACCCCGGCAATGCCGAACCCGCGGTCGACGTCCTGTCGTCCTCCGGTGAAGAAGGGGTCGGTCTTGCCGAGAATCTGCTGAGCCAGCAGCTGGGTCTCGGCGGCGGTGAGCCGTTCGAGCTTGGCCGCGAACAGCTCTCCCCGAATCCGGTACGAGGGTGGGTAGCCCACCTCGAGGTGAATGTCGCTGGCCCCTTTCTTCACTCCGACGCCCAACAGCCCGAGCAACTGGTCCAACGTCATGCGGCCTCCGACAGGAATCGACGCCCCGCATTTGGCCACGGAGCGCCATCGATTACAGTTCCCAAATCGCATCATGGCAATTCGACGGATAGCCCTCGAGGCGGCGCAGCTTGCGGAAAAGAAGGGCAGCCATGCCAAGGCGGCCGGTCATTATCTCGAGCACCTGGCGACCCAGTCAGACGACCTCCGCTCGTGGCTGAAGCTGGCCGAGCTGCAAGAACGCCTGGGCGACCACCCCGCTGCAGGCGAGAGTTTTCGTCGGCTCGGGGACCTCAATGCCAAGCAAGGTTTTTCGTCGAAGGCGATCTCCGCGCTCCGGCGCGCGCTCAAGCTGGTGC
>JAYUUC010000447.1:0-4177 GCA_043755105.1 Myxococcales bacterium | reverse complement strand
GACCCTGTTGCTGGTGGTGCTGCCCCTGGCGCTGTTTCGTCGCGAGGCGCTGGTAGAGCATCGTTCGGGCAAGCTGCGCACCCTCGCCTACTTTCTTTGCCTCGGGCTCGGCTACATCCTCGTCGAGCTCGGGTTGATGCAGCGCTTCATCCTCTTTCTTGGCCACCCCATCTACGCATTGGCGGTGGTGCTGGCGACCTTGCTGGGCGCATCGGGAGTGGGGAGCGCGCTCTCGCCGAGAATCGCCGAAGCCCTGGGAGTGCACCGCGGAATCCGAACGGTGGTCGGCGTGCTGGTGGGGGTGCTTCTGGTTTACCTGCTCGGCCTGGGCCCCCTCTTCGGGGCGCTGATTGGACTTCCGCTGGCCATTCGCATTGGCATCTCGGTGCTGCTGGTGGCAGTGCTGGGAATCCTGATGGGGACGCTGCTCCCGCTGGGGGTGCGCAACGCCAACGACTTCGGGCCCGAGCTGGTGCCCTGGGCCTGGGGCCTCAACGGAGCCACCAGCGTGGTGGGGTCGATTCTCTCGATCGTCCTCTCGATGCACTTCGGTTTCTCGGTCACCCTCCTGGTGGGCCTGGTGGCCTACCTCGCGGGAGCGGCAGTGATTCAGCCACTGGCAGCCGCGGTGGTTCCGCAGCGAAAAGAAGTCTCGGCAGCAGCCTGAAGCAAGAGGCGAAAGCTCAAAAGCAAGAGGGCCAAGGGGGCCAGGGTGACGCCGAAACACCCCCCGTTCATCCCGAGCGTCGCCTCGAAGACGCAGAGTCGAGGGACGTCCTCTGTTTCCTGGCCCTAGGCTTCACCTTCACGGCCGATGCCCTCAGGGTATCGGCTTGGGCCAAAAGGTGACCGCCTTCCCCGGCGGGGCCAACCACACCGACCGCATGTAGCTCTGAGCATGCAGGTCCGAGTCGCTCGCCCGAGGAGTCGCGGCGTACAGCAATCCCAGATGCAGCATCACCACCGCGAGGGCCGACCCGACGGCCACGCCCGAGAGCCGTTGCTCTGTGGCCGGCGCGCGGTCCCTCGTAGGGACGAGCAGGCTGGCCCCTACGCACAGCGCCGCCAACCCGACAAAGGCCCAGAGCAGGCCCCCTGCGAGCGGGTTGGCGACACCCAGAAAATTCATCACCGAAGGAGACAAATATCCGCTGAAGAACAGCGGCAGGCAGAGCCCAAACACCGAAGTGGAGACATCGCCGGGGATGTAGTTCACGAAGGTCACCGTCCCCGAAATCAGCACCGAGAGGGCGCACAGTCCGGCCGCGACTCCCCGGCCCACGGCGGCAGCGGGACCGGGATGAACCGATAGCCATTCCAGACACATCCCCGCGGGCAGCAGCAGAAACGGAAGCAGCGGCGTCATGTGCCTGGGCCCAGCGGCCCAGCCCCAGGAGTCGTAGCTGAAGGACGAGGTGAAATAGGCGTAGCCCAGCGTCAGAATCACGACCAGCCAGAACAACGACCGCTCGGGAGCCCGCCTCGTCCGACGCCAGAGCACCAGCCCCGCAAACGAGAGCAGCAGAAAGGGCGAGAGCGTGAACAGCCCCCGCAGCGGCGAGAAGAAAGAGAGAATGAAGGCGCGCGGATCGGGAAAGTGAATGCCGAGGAAGCCGCCCATGTGCCAGGGCTGATAACCGGGGTCATTGAGGTACTTGTACCCGCTCACCAGAGGGTGGCCGAAGCAGTGCTGGTGATACGCCATCAGCCCGAGCACGAAGGGAAGCCCCCCGAGGACCGCCAGGCCCGCGCCCTTGAGAATCCGGGCGAAGCGCACTGGCAGAGCAAATTCCCGCTGCTCTAGTTCAGCCATCACCGCGTAGGCGCCCAGGCCTAGAACCGCCAGTGCCCCCGTGTATTCACAGGCCACCGTGGCTCCGCCGAAAGCCCCCGCCGCCAGATATCCGCCCAGACCCCAATCCCTCCGATGGGTCCGCCACAGGGAATAGAACGTCCCGAAGGCGAGCACCGCGGTGGTCTGGTGGCTGAGAAACATCAGCGAGTAATTGAAGGCCATCGACCCCAGCGCGTAGGTGACCAGCAAGGGGTGAACCCGGTCCGCCGGCAAGTAAGCCCGGAGGAAGCGAAACGCGAACAGCAGCATCACCAGCGTGGGAAGCACGGTGAACCAGAAGCGACTCCAGTAGACGAGGGGAAGCTCACCGACCGCGAAGCGCCCTCCTCCGCCCCAGAGGCTGAGCAGTTTGTAGAGGGGAACGGCGGCAAACGAGAGCAACGGCGCCTTGGACGGATAATACTTTCCGTCCTTGACCGAGAGGTCTCCGACGGGGCCGTAGTCCCGCAGCGCCTGGTTGATGTCCAGGGTGCCGTACTCGACCAGCGCCCGCGTCTGCCAAAGGCGACAGAGCTCGTTGGGGCTGCGCATCGCCGGGTGATAGGGAAATGAGGCGACGTAGAGAAAGACCACCCCCGCCCAGACCCACCACCACCTTCGCTCCTGCGAGGCCTCACCCGGTCTGCTCATCGCTGCCTCGTTTAGTTCAGCAATGACAGGAAGGCGACCCTCGGGTGGCCAGAGGACTTGCGTAGGTCCAGTCGGAGTCTGAACATCTGTGCAACGTAGCCCAGGGAAACTGGCCGCTCGTGGACGATTCGCTCTCTTCTTATCGGTTGATGCCACCTGGGAAACCGTCCCGCGCCACTACGGAGGCCTCGGACTCGGGTTGTACATCTGCAACAGCATCGTCCGTGCGCTCGAGGGTACCTTGAAGGTCGAGAGCGTCGTCGGCAAGGGCTCGACCTTCGTGGTCGAGCTGCCTTGCCGGGAAGGGCTTTTCGCCAGCGGGGAACGTCCCCGACCCGAGGCTCAACGTGCGAGCTGTAGGCTAGGGTTCCGTCGGAGTCGCTGACTCCGAGCTCGGAGGGATCGCATCGCGCAGTTCGGTGGCGCCGTGGCCGGCCCCCTGGCTCCGCTGCGAAGGATAGATGCCGCGCTCCCCGGTGAAGAAGGAGGCGATCACCATCACGATCGCCACGTGAGGAAGCGCGCTCGCCCCGAACAACTCTGCTGCCATCACCGTCAGCGCCAGCGGGGTGTGGGCGGCAGCGCCGAAGAGCGCCGCGAGGCCAACCCCTGCGGCCAGATCGAGGGGAAGGTCGAGCAGCCGCCCGAGAAGATTTCCGAGCGCAGCGCCGACGAAGAACAGCGGAGTGACCTCGCCGCCGAGAAAGCCCGCCCCGACGGTGACGAGGGTGAACAGTGCCTTGAGCGCGAAGCTCTGAGAGGGAAGCGCCGGGTCTGTGAAGGCCCTGAGGAGAGTGGGGATTCCCAGACCGAGATAGTCGTCGGTGCCCACGAGCCTCCACAGCAGGACTACCGCGAGTCCACCCGCTGCCATCCTCCACGGAAGCGAAGGCAGCCACTTCTCGGACCTCTGCTTCAGTCTCTGCAGCGCCTCGATGAAGCCCACCGCGACCGCCGCCACTGCGAGTCCGAACACTCCCCACTTCGCCAACAGAAGCGGGGTGAAGGGGAGTGCTGTCGGCGTCGGATAGCCGGTGTGGATGATTCCCAGAGCGCGGGTGACCCTGTCGCCGACCACCGCGGCCACCAGCGCGGGAAGGATCGCGGCGTACCCCACCCTGCGAACCCCCACCACCTCGAGGCCAAAGAGCGCCCCCGCGAACGGCGTCCCGAACACCGAGCCAAAGCCGCCGGCGATGCCCGCCGAGATCAATCTCCTGCGGATGTCCCGAGGGACCCGACATCGATGGGCGACCGCGTCGGCGAGGCTCGCCCCCATCTGCACCGCGGTGCCCTCTCTTCCCGCGCTGCCTCCGAAGAGGTGGGTGAGCACGGTTCCGATCAGCACCATCGGGGCCATTCGCAAAGGCAGCTGGAGCCGGTCTTCGCGCACCGTCTCGATCACCCGGTTGTTGCCACCTCGGAACGACGCCCCCCAACGAGCGTAGAAGGAACCGAGTACCGCACCCGCCAGGGGCAGAGCGTAAACGGACCCCGGGTGGGCGATGCGAAACTGGGTGGCGCGATCGAGCAGCGCGAGGAACACCGCGGAGGCGACGCCGCAAAGCACTCCCACCGCGGTGCCCAACGTTAGCCACTGAGCGACGTCGAGGCCTCGAGTGAAAAGACCCAACGGCCTCGGGCCAGCAGGAGAACGACCCGTTGAAGAATGGTCGTTCAACTGGTTCAGCC
>JAYUUC010000446.1:0-4179 GCA_043755105.1 Myxococcales bacterium | reverse complement strand
TCGGCGCGGGCAACGCGTCGAAGCAGCACAGCAGCGCGCGAGGAAGGTCGTCCAAGGGGACCAGAGGATAGGCCAGGGGAAGACACCCCGTACCAGAAGTCGTTGACCGGTTGCTCGCGTTGGCCCTAAGGCCCGATGCCTTATGGAAGACCTGAAGCACCACCCGGTCCGCTACCTTCGCGAGCTCGCCCGCAAGCACCTCGGCCGGGGACACAGCAAGTTGAAGACCAAGCAGGCGCTCTTCGAGGCGCTCAAGTCGAAGGTCCCGGCGCTGTTCAGGTCGCACCGGGACGACACAAACTCCTCGTTCCCTCCCGCCGCCACTGCGCCGGTGACTTCTCCGGAGTCTGTTTCCAGCAGACCGATGCCGCCGGGTGCACCGTCTCCGGGCCCCGTGTCCGAGGGGGTTCGACGTCATTCGCCCCCCCTCGCTCCGCTCACAGGATTGGCACCCGAAGACACCAACGGCCTGTCCCGGACGGCAGTTCTCGCCGCGAACCTCGAGTCTCGGCGGGCGACGGCATCCCTTCCCGTCTCTCCACAAGTCGCGCAGCACGTGGCCGAGCCCCTGGTGCAGGGCTTCTTCGTGGCCCGGGTGGCGGGTGAGCAGGAAGCGCGCCGGCATCACCTCACCGAGGAAGAGCAGAAGCCGGACTTCCGACCCCGGCGCCCCGAGGTTTACGACGAGCACCTCGGCGAGCTGCCTGACCGCTACGGCGATGATGTGGCGCTGCTGTTGCCGCGCGACCCGAGCACGGTGGTGTTCTTCTGGGACTTCCGGAGCGACACCCAGGCCCAGGCGCTTGGCGATCTGCAGGGCACCCGCGCTGTGGTTCGGATCTTCTCTGGCAACGAGCTGGTCCGGGAGGAAGATTTCGCGCTCGAGTCTCGCTGCTTTTACGTGCATGGATTGCCGCCGGGCCGAAGTTATCGGGCCGAAGCGCACCTGGTCGGCAGCGACGGCCGCTCGCATCGGGTTGGACGGTCCACTCACTCGACCCAGGTCCCGGTGGCGAAGCCGTCGAGCGACGCCACGGTGCGCTTCCTCCGCATCCCCTGGGAGCTTCCCCTGCCGTTGTTGAGACAGCAGCTGAAGGACGGTCGCGCCCGGATCGAGGCTCGCCCCGATTCCTCCCGCTACCTCGAGGTCAGCCCTTTCGCAGCGCCCGGCAGCGTGCCCGGGACTCTCCGGGGGTGGGCATCCTCGCCTTCGGGGCGGCCCTCCTGACATGCGCGGTTACCTCTCGATCGTTCTTCACGCCCACCTGCCGTTCGTGCGGCACCCCGAGCATGAGGATTTTCTCGAGGAGGATTGGCTCTACGAAGCGGTGAGCGAGACCTATCTGCCGCTGCTGCAGGTGTTCGATCGCCTCACCGATGAACAGGTTCCCTTCCGGATCACGCTCACCCTCACGCCGCCGCTGGTGACGATGCTTCGCGACGAGCTGTTGATGGGCCGCTATGCAAAGCGGCTCGATCAGCTTTGCGAGCTCGCCGAAAAAGAGGTCCATCGCACCCGGACCGATGCCCGCTTCGGGAAGGTGGCGACGTTCTACCGCGACCACCTCAATGGGCTGCGCCACGCCTTTCATCACCGGTACCACCGGGACCTGGTCAGCGCTTTTCGCCGGCTACAGGATGCGGGCAGCCTCGAGATCATCACCTGCTGCGCCACCCACGGATTCCTGCCGCTGATGCAGACGGAACCGATGGCGGTGCGGGCCCAGGTGACCGTGGCCGCCAACCACTATCGCCAGATCTTCGGTCGAAATCCGAACGGCATCTGGCTTTCCGAGTGCGGCTACTACCCTGGCGTGGAAAAGATCCTCGCCCAGGAGGGCATTCGCTTCACCTTTCTCGACACCCACGGCATCACCCACGCCAGCCCGAGACCGATTCACGGGGTCTATGCGCCGATCTTCACCGAGGCCGGCGTGGCAGCGTTCGGCCGCGACCCCGAGAGCAGCCAGCAGGTGTGGAGCGCGGAGAGCGGCTACCCCGGCGATCCCGTCTACCGTGAGTTTTACCGCGACGTCGGCTGGGACCTCGACCTCGACTACGTGCGGCCGTACATCCAGCCCAACGGCGAGCGAAAGAACACCGGGCTCAAGTACTTCAGAATCACTGGCAAGACTTCTCACAAGGAACCCTACGACCCCGACGCGGCAAGAGAGCGGGCGGCCCAGCACGCGGCCAACTTCATGTTCAACCGCGAGCGGCAGATTGAACACCTGGCCGGCCAGATGGGAGGGCGAAAGCCGATCGTGGTCGCGCCGTACGATGCCGAGCTTTATGGCCACTGGTGGTTCGAGGGCCCGATGTTCCTCGACTTCCTCATCCGCAAGAGTGCCTACGACCAGGACGTCTATCGGCTCGCCACTCCCGCCGAGTACTTGCGCGAGAACCCCGAAAATCAGGTCTGCGCGCCCCCGATGTCCAGCTGGGGCGAGCGCGGCTACGCCAACATGTGGCTCGATGGGTCGAACGATTGGATCTACCGCCATCTTCATCAGTGCGCCGGGAGGATGGTCGAGCTGGCGAAGACCTATGAGGACGCCAGCGGACTGCAGCGCCGGGCGCTGAATCAGGCGGCCCGCGAGCTGCTCCTCGCCCAGTCTTCGGACTGGGCCTTCATCATGAAGACCGGGACGATGGTGGAGTACGCGGTGCGGAGAACCCGCGAGCACGTGCTTCGATTTCTTCGACTGGATGACCAGCTGCGGAGCGGAAATCTCGACGAAGGGTGGCTGTCGCACGTCGAAGGGAAGAACAATATTTTTCCGGAGATAGACTACCGGGTGTACCGCCCGGCGGCTTGAAGCACGGTCTTTCTTCGAGGTCCCTGAGGGCCGCCGAGGGGCGGCTTTGGGGCTGGGTCAGGGACCGACCGCTCGAAGCACGCCTCCGCCTTCGCCTCCGAGCCAGATGTCGGTGGGGGAAGAGCCCTGGATCGAGGTCAGCCTCCGCTGCGCTCCGGAGTCGACCAGGCGCCATTGGACCCCGTCGAAGCGGAGCGCAAAGCTGAACGCCTCGGGGGTCACCGCGTAGCCCACTGCGTAGAGGTTATCGATCGACGAACCCCAGAGTCCGGAGATCTGATCGGGCATCAGGCCTCCAGGATTGTCGAGCACGTTCATCTGGGTCGAGTCCCAGTAGAGGCCGTAGCTGGCGTCGCCGAAGGCGAAGGCCTCGCCTTGCCCCGGCGACCACACCGCCCGCCAGCCTGCGGGTCGAACGTTGGGCGTCGAGCGGCCGACGAAATTGCCATTCGGGCCCTTCTCGTAGAGGACATGGTCTCCGGCGAGCCAGATCTGATTCGCCGTGGGACAGTGAATCGCAGTCAGGTCCGCGCTGCCCAGGCTGGGCTGTTCAGAGAGGGCCGTGCTCGAGCCTCGGGCAATCATTCCCGAGGTGCCGACTGCCCAGACGGTGGTGCCGCAGACCTGAATGTCGAGATAGGTCGAACCACTGCTGGTCAGCACCAGGGGAGACCAGCCCGCGCCATCGAATCGAAATATGCCTCCTTCACCGCCTGCCAATACTTCGGTGGGACCCACTGCTGCGATCGCGTAGAGGGGACCGCTAAACGGTTGGGCGCTGCCCATCGGCGCCCACGAACCCGGGCCGGTGCGAATCATCGCCACCCCCTTGCGCTGGGTGCAGCTGGCGTCCTTGCACTCGTTCACCGCCGCGACCACCGTGGAACCGACCACCGAGACGTCGGCCACGTTGCCGTAGAACCCGTGCGACACCTCGGTGAAGGCGCCGGCGCTGTACTGGTAGACGGCTCCGAGGTCGCCCACGGCGTAGCCGGAAGTTCCTTCGCCGAAGATGCCGCGAATCTGCTGCGGTCCTCGCAACGCTTGCGCAGTCCAGCCGGGCGCCACGGTGCTCCCCCCGTCGGCCGCGCTGCTGCTGCCCGCCTGAGCGGGGTCGAAGATGAGCAGATGGCCTTGTTTCCCGGCTCTTCCGCCGACGATCACCTTGCCGTCGATCATTCCCAAGCCGGTCAGCTCGGTCAGCGCCGGGGTGCTGGGAAAATTGAGCGCCGTCCAACCCCCTCCGGTGAAGTGCCACAGCTTGTTGCCGCCGACAGCCCAGGCCTGCGTCCCCGCGGCGTCGAGCAGCGCCGCCGAGGTGAGCAGCACCGACAGCTGGGTCTGGAACAGCGAGTTCCAG
>JAYUUC010000445.1:0-12005 GCA_043755105.1 Myxococcales bacterium | reverse complement strand
GCACCGCCGCCACCAGCGGTTGCCGCAACGGCGCCTGCACCTGCCAGGCAGGGTTGACCTCTTGCGGCACCCAGTGCGTCAACACCCGCTTCAATCGCAACCACTGCGGCGGCTGCGGGGTGGCGTGCAGCTCGAGCCAGATCTGCAGTCAGGGAACCTGCATCGGCCCCTGACCCGAAGCCGCGAAGAGGCCGCTGCGCTCGACCGCTTTGCAGTAGAACCGGGGCCAAGATGATTCCTGCCCACCGCGTCCTCCTGGTGATTCTCGACGGCTGGGGCCTTCGCTCCGAGCGAGAGGCCAACGCCATTCTTCTCGCGGGTACGCCTCACCTCGACCAGCTGGCTCGAGACAACCCGGTCACCGAGCTCGCCACTTCGGGATTGGCGGTGGGGCTGCCGGAAGGACAGATGGGCAACTCCGAGGTCGGCCACACCAACATCGGCGCCGGGCGGATCGTCTACCAGGACCTGGTGCGCATCAACCGCTCCTGCGAGAGCGGTGAGCTGGCGAACGTGCCCGCAATCCGCCTGGCGATGGAGAAGGCGAAGGCCGAGGGCAAGGCCTTTCACCTGCTCGGCCTGGTCTCCTCGGGCTGCGTCCATTCCAGCCTCACCCACCTCAAATGCTTGCTCGAAGCGGCCCGGACCCGGGGGCTGCCCAAGGTCTTTGTTCACGCCTTCCTCGACGGTCGCGATACCCCGCCGGCGAGCGGACTTGGCTTCATCGTCGAGCTCGAGCGTTTCATGGCCGAGCGCGGGGTGGGGAAGATCGCCACCGTCAGCGGCCGCTTCTTCGCGATGGACCGCGACCAGCGCTGGGAGCGGGTGAAGCAGGCCTTCGACGCGATGGTCCGCTCCGAAGGACCGAAGGCGCCCAGCGCGGTGGCCGCCGTTCAGGCCTCCTACGACGTGAAGATCACCGATGAGTTCCTTGTCCCCACGGTGATCGTCAACGCGGCCGGAGAGCCCGTCGCCCCGATGCGCGATGGGGACGTGGCGCTGTTCTTCAACTACCGTGGCGACCGCGCTCGCGAAATCACCCGCGCGCTGGCCTTACCGGACTTCAACGAGTTCGACCGGGGGCCGCTGCGGCTCGGCCGCTTCGTCTGCCTCGCCCAGTACGACGAACGGTTCGTCGACTTGCCGGTGGCCTTTCCACCCGAGCAGCCGACCCACATCTTTCCCGAGGTGCTGGCCAACGCCGGTTTGAAGCAGTTCCGCACCGCCGAGACCGAGAAGTACGCCCACGTGACCTTCTTCTTCAACGGGGGCCGCGAAGTGCTCTTTCCCAACGAGCACCGCTTCCTGGTGCCTTCGCCGCGAGACGTGAAGACCTACGACGAGAAGCCGGAGATGAGCGCCCGCGAAGTCACCGCCGAGCTCTGCAAGCGAATCGAGTCTCAGACCTACGACTTCGCGCTGGTCAACCTCGCCAACGCGGACATGGTCGGGCACACCGGCGTGTTGCCCGCGGCGATGGAAGCGGTGCGGGTGGTGGACGAATGCATCGGCAAGCTCGCGCTCTCGTGCCGGAAAGTGGGCTGGGTGATGGCGATCACCGCCGACCACGGCAACGTCGAGCTGATGGTCGACCCGATCACCGGCCAGCCGCACACCGCCCACACCTTGAACCCGGTGCCGTTCTACCTGGTGCACCCCGATTACCGGGGCGCCCAGCTGCGCCCCGGAGTGCTCGCGGACATCGCCCCCACCCTGCTCAAGGTGATGGGGTTACCGCAACCGTCGGAAATGGTGCGCCAGGGATTGTTGTAGCCGCCGATGACGAGACTCGATGACTTTCTCGAGGTCCTCTTTCCACCCTCCTGCTCGGGCTGCGGGCAGGTGCTTCCGCGGGCCGGCTGTTTCTGCGCCGACTGCGAGTCGACCCTGGAGCGCACCCCGACAGAGCATTGCACCCACTGCGCCGAGCCGGGCCGCTTCACCGACGCTCGCTGCGATCGATGCCAGGCCAGACCTCCGCTGTTCACCCGCGCCTGGTCTCCCTTTTCTCATCAGGGCGCGATCGCCCGCGCCATTCACCGCTTCAAATATGAAGACCACCCGGAGCTGGCACCGGTGCTGGGGAAGCTGCTCGCGGATGAGGCCGCCGCGTTTCTCACCGCGGCCCCCGCCGAAGTCTGTGCGGTGCCCCTCCACCCCCAGCGCTACCGCGAGCGCCGCTACGACCAGGCCCAGCTGCTCGCGGCAGAGGTCGCGAAACGAACCGGCCGGCGCTGCTCGCCCCAGCTGCTGGTCCGCGAAAAAATCACCCGGCGGCAGGTGGGCCTCAGCGAAGGCGAGCGAGAGGCCAACATGGCGGGAGCGTTCTCGGCGCGGGGCAAGCCCGAAGGTCGCAGGTTGCTGCTGATCGACGATGTCTTCACCACCGGGGCCACCGCCAACGCCGCGGCCGAGGCGCTGCTCGACGCCGGAGCCCTCGAGATTCAGGTCCTGACCCTCGCGCGCGCGGATCGGGTCGGCTAGACCCCCATCGAATTTTTGGGACCGATGTCCGTCGAACCCCTACCTCGTACAAGGACCGCGACGATGAAGAAGACCCTGTGGGTAGCTTGGGTGATGGTGGGCCTCGGAACCGGTTGTGCTGGCATTCGCGCCGCCCAGGCCCGACAGGCGTATCTGCAATCGCAGACCGAAAATGTGGTGATTTCGAGGCCGCTCGAGCAGGTCTGGCCCGAGGTTCAGCAGCTGCTGTTTCTGGAGGGCTTCGAGCTGAAGAACTCGGGGATGCTGAGCGGCTTCAGCACCGAGACAGAAGACCGGTACGAGAAGAGCACGGACGGCTCAAGCGCCACCCGCTATCTCGTTCAGGGCACTTCGGTGGGCACCGGCTGCCGCGTCACCTTCATCAAGCTGGTGGAGCTGGTCTCTTCCACCGGCACGCATTCCCGCACCACCGGCCGCGACTTCGACCTCGAATTCCGGCTGCTTCAACAGGCGGACCCCGCCAAGGCCGCCGAGCTGGAGCGCGGTGCGGAAGAGCGCGCCCAGGCCGCCGCCAACGCCGGCTGAAGTGCGCGCCCTCCTTCGCTCGCAGAATCACCGGGTGGGAGGGTGGCCGTCTCCTTCGATTCTTCTCACCAGAGTGAGTGCGGAGTAATCATCGGCATAGTGCTCGCCGTCGAGAAAGAACGTCGGAGTGCCATGGACCCCGGACCGTGCGCCGCCAATGAAGTCGCGGCGCACCCGGTCGACCTGGCGGTGCTCGAGGAGGTCAAGCGTGAACCGGTCGAGGTCGAGTCCGATCGCCTCGGCATAGGAAGCCAGCGAGCCCTCGTCGAGCGCCTCTTGATGGTCGAAGAGCTGGTCGGCCATCTGCCAGAAGCGGCCCTGGGCGGCAGCGGCTTCCGCTGCTTCGGCGGCGAGCAAGGCGTGGGGATGAAGCTGGCTGAGCGGGAAGTGGCGCAACACGAAGCGCAGCTGCCTCCCCAGGAGCCGTTCCAGCCGCTTCATCTCCTGATGTGCCCGCCCACAATGAGGGCACTCGAAGTCAGCGTATTCGACCAAGGTGGTGAAGGCACCGCGCGGCCCCTGGACATGGTCTTCGCCGGTCACCGGCATTTTGAGCTGGCTCATTGTCTGCTGCCTCCCTCCACGCCGACCTCTCACTGCATGCGCGGAGTGTCTGGGAGTCAGATGGGGACGCGCCGACGTGGGAGCCACCCCGGACGCGAAGCCCAAAAAGGACGTCTCCCCCAGCAGCCCTGCGAGACAGGCGCCTGCTTACCTGGGACGAAAAACAACCGTCCGCCCCCAGCGGGTCAGGGGGCAATTTGAAGAGAGCCCGCCCCCTCCCGCGCAGCACCGTCCTATCCCCCGAGTACGTCGCGCGGCATACTCCGGCACGCCAGCGGGTTGTCCGCCGCCGCCTCTACCCTCTCTTCCCCGGGAACGCCTTGAACCGGACCTCACCGCTGTCCTGCCTTGTCCTCACCGCGCTGCTGGTGACGCCGCTGAGCGCCCTCGCCCACCCGGAGAGTCCGACCACAGACCTCACCGATAAGGACGCCGCCGCCGCGGTGGCGCTGGGGTCGTCCGTTCGTGCGCTCGCCCCGTTGATTCGCCTCCAGGGCAACCGGGATGAGGTCGACGACCTCAACCTGCTCGCTCAGACCTACTCCACACTCCTGTCCCGCAACAGCACCCACCCGCTGGTGCGCACCGCCGCCACCTCGTTCTATGCGGACATCGAGCGCACCCGTGGCCACCTCACCAAGGCGGCAGCAATTCTCGAGCCGCTCGGCTACCTGCGTCGCTTCTACGTGGTGGGAGGCTTCGACAACGAAGGCAAGGCCGGCTGCGATGCCACCTATGGACCCGAGAAGGGACTGACCGACCTCACCGCTTCCTTTCCGGGCAAGAGCCGCGAGACGACCTGGCGACCGCTCACCTCCACATCGCTCGACGGATATGTCGACCTCTCTCCGCGGGTTCGCCCTAACACCGAAACCGTAGCCTATGCGCTCACCTTCCTCGAAGCGGCCGCGGAGACCAAGGCCACCCTCTCGCTCGGGGTCTCGGGCGCATTTCGAATGTGGGTCAACGGCCAGAAGGTCGCGTCCGAGGACCGCTACAACCTTCCCCGCCCGGACCAGACCCGGGTCGCGGTGCGGCTTCGCCGCGGGGTCAACCGGGTGATGGTGAAGCTGTGCCAGGAGTCTGGCCCGCTCGGGTTCTACCTCCGGCAGGAGCGCGGCCCCGGCCCCGGCGTTCGAGCCAAGCCTGTGTTCCCCGAGACCCTTCCGCCGCTGCCGGCAGGTCCGCCTCCCCAACCTCTGGTCCTGCCCACCGCCACCCAGTTGCTCGAGCGCGAGGTGAAGCAAAAGCCCAACGACGCCCTGCTCCGTGGGGACTACGCCACGGTGCTCGCATTCTCTCGGGCCTTCGAGCTGCGCGAACACCTCGACACCGTCGAGGCCGAGAAGGCGGTGGAGCTTGCCCCCACCGACGTCGACCTGCAGCTGCTCGCCGCCCATCTTCAGCACGAGGACCACAACCTGCGCCGAAAGCACCTCGAGGCGGCGCTGCACGCCGGCCCCGACCACCCCTATGCCCAGTTGAAGCTGGCTTCGTTCGAGCTCACGTCCGAGCACCCCGAGCGGGCGCTGCCGATGCTCGAGGCGCTGGTGAAGGCTCACCCCACCTTCGGTCTCGCGCGGCTGGCCCAGGTCCGGGCGCACCAGGCGCTGGGAGAGTGGCCGCGCGCGGTCGAATTGCTCGAGGCCACTTTCCGCGAGCTGCCCCACATTCCCAGCGTCGCGCGCGAAGCGGCGCGGACGTCTCGTCGGCTCGACCGCTTTGAAGAGGCGGTGTTGCGCACCCGCACCGCGCTCGGCCTTCGCTTCGACGATGCCGACAGCCGGCGCGCGCTCGCCAGCCTGTTCGCGGACCTGGCTCGGGTCGATGAGGCCGGACAACAGCTCGAGCGCGTGCTCCAGCTCGACCCCTTCGACAACGCCTCCCGCCTGCGGCTGGCCGAGCTCTACGCGGCCAATGACCGGCCCGACGACGCCCGCGCCCGCTTTGCCGAAGCGCGGCAGCTCGCGCCTGACGAGCCCGAGGTGCACGAACGCGAGGGCCGGGCGCTGCTTCAGCTGCAGCAACGCAAGGAGGCGATTGCCTCGTTCCGCCGCTCGCTCGAGCTGAGACCCCAGAACCCGGCGCTCAAGGAAGTGCTCCGCACGCTCGAAGGGGAAGACTCGGCGATCGGCAGCGAGTACGCGATCGAGCTGAAGCCGTTGGAGAAGGAGGCCGATGCCTATGCGGGTGAGGACGCGGTCACCCTCGCCGACTACACCTACGTCCGGGTGCAACCTTCCGGGCTGTCGTCGCGGTTCCAGCAGCTGGGGGTGAAAGTCTTCAGCCAGCGGGGGGTCGACGCCTTCCGCTCTTATCCAATCACCTATTCTCCCGGTCGCCAGGAAGTCCGGGTGCTGCGGGCGCGGGTAACCAAGGCCGACGGCTCGGTGGTGGAAAGCTTCGGCGAGTCCGAGCGGGCGATGAACGAGCCCTGGACGGGGATGTATTACGACACCCGGGCGAAGATGCTCTCGTTCCCCCAGCTGGCGGCGGGAGATCTCCTCGAGGTGCAGTACCGCATCGACGACACCGCCCAGGACAACTTGCTCTCCGACTACTGGGGTAACGTCGATTACGTGCAGAGCACCAGTCCGAAGCTGCGCTACCAGCTGTTTGTGGACATGCCGTCGGCGCGGCCGCTGTACTGGAACCGGACTCGAGCCGGACCGGGCATCACCTACCGCGAAGACGCCGAGAAAAACGGCCGGGTGCTTCACCGCTGGAGCGCCCAGCACGTCTCCAAGGTCATTCCCGAGCCGGCAATGCCTGGCTGGGCCGAGGTGGTGTCGACGCTGCACGTGTCGACCTACAAGACCTGGGACCAGGTGGGCCGTTACTACTGGGGCCTGGTGCGCGACCAGCTGGTGCCCAATGCCGAGCTGCGCAAGACGGTGGAAACGCTGCTCAAGGGCGTCAACCGCAAGGACGAGCCCGCGGTGATTCGGGCGCTCTACACCTTCGTGGTGATGAACACCCGCTACGTGGCCCTGGAGTTCGGCATCCACGGCTACAAGCCCTACCCGGTGGACCGGGTGCTCGCCCGGCGCTTTGGCGACTGCAAGGACAAGGCATCGCTGATTCAAGCGATGCTCAAGGTGGCGGGAATCGACTCTCGCCTGGTGCTGCTGCGGATGCGGCAGCTGGGCGACATCGGGGAAGAGCCGGCCTCACTCGCCGCCTTCAACCATGCAATCGCCTACGTGCCCAAGTACAAGCTCTTCCTCGACGGCACCGCCGAGTTCCACGCCTCGCGCGAGCTTCCTTCCGCCGACCGCTCCGCCAACGTGCTGGTGATCGAGCCCGGCGGCAACAGCACCTTCTTCACCACGCCCGAAGCGAAGTCGGAGGACAACGTCACTTCACTGCAGCTCGACGTCGCCCTCGCCAAGGACGGCAGCGCCCGCACCACCGGGAAGAGTGAAGTGAGCGGACAGAGCGCTCCGGAGTACCGCCGCGCCTACCAGGCCGCCGCCACCCGCAAGGCGACCTTCGAGCAGGGCTGGGCGCAGACCTTCCCCGGGCTCACCGTGCGGACGATGACGATGAGCGAGCCCACCCATCTGGACGAGAACGTGAAGCTGGCCTTCGAGCTCGACGTCCCCCGCTATGCCGAGGCGCTTCCCCACGGCCTTCGCTTCCACCCTTTCGGCAACGGGCGCGCCTACACCCAGGCCTTTGCCCCTCTCTCCGAGAGGAAGCAGGACCTGGTCCTGAGCGGGCCCTGGGTGAACACCTTCCACTTCCGCTACACCCTCCCTGCGGGCTACTCGGTCAGCGGGCCTGCTCCCGAGGGGAAGGAAGAGACTGCGTTCGGGCGCCACCGGTTGGTCTGCGCAATGGCGGGAGCAACCTTCGACTGCGAAGGCGAGGTGACGTTCACGGTGGCCCGGGTGAAGGCATCCGAGTACCCCGCGTTTCGCAGCTGGCTCGGGCGGATTGACCAGCTCTTCTCCCGCAAGCTCTTCGCCGGTGCTGCCAGCAGCCAGTCCGCCTCGCGCTGAGGCAGTCGAAGCCCGGGCGACTGACGCCTCAGGACCGAGGGTGCGCCAGCCCGGCGATGATCGTTCCCAGCACCGCCGGCTCGACCGGCTTGCCGATGTGCGCATCGAAGCCCGCCTTCAGCGCGAGGGCGCGGTCTTCGGGGCGGGTGTGCGCGGTGAGGGCAATCGCCGGCACCCGCGCCTGGGGTCCAGGGAGAGAACGGATCCGGCCGATCAACGAGTAGCCGTTCTCGTGGGGCATCGAGATGTCGCACACCAGCACGTCCGGCACAGTTCGGTGGAGCGCCTCGAAGCCTTCCTGGGCCCCGCTCGCGGCGGTCACCCGAGCCCCGGCCTGCTCGAGTACCCGGGTGATGCCCCGGCGGGTGAGGTCATCGTCCTCGACCACCAGGACACTCAGCCCCGCGACCCCAGGCACGCGCTCCTGGGAATGACGGTCGCCGTCGTCATGGTCATCGCGACCGTCGTTCTCCATCTCTGGAATCCAGACCCGGAACGAGGCGCCCTTCCCCACTCCATCGCTGTGGGCCGACACGGTGCCGCCATGAAGCTGGACCAGCTCTCGAACGATGGTCAGCCCCAGTCCCAGGCCTCCATCGCGCCGGGTGCTGCTGCCATCGGCCTGGAGGAAGGGCGAGAACAGCGACGAGGAGAGGCTGGGGGCGAAGCCCCGACCCTGGTCGGTGACGGTGAGGGCGAGGCCGCCGCGGTTGCCCTGGCGCTGAGGGTCAAGAGAGAGCCGCACCGTGGTTCCCGGGGGCGAGAATTTGATCGCATTGGAGAGGAGATGGGCAGCGATTTGCCGGAGTCGACCCTCGTCGGCAAGCACCAGCGGGAGCGCGTCAGCAAACGAAGCCGACAGCTCGATCGACCGGGCCTTGGCGTGAGGCGCCGCTTCGGTGAGCGCCCGCTCCAGCGGCGGTACCGGCTCGCAAGGCTCGAGCGACAGGCGCAACTCTCCCCGAAGGACCCGCGAGGCGTCGAGCAGATCTTCGATCAACCGGGCCTGCATCGCGGTGCACTGTTCGATCGCCGCGACTGCGCTCTCGCGATCGCGGGCCTGGTTGCCGCGGAGCACGTGGACCCACATTCGCATCGCTGCCAGTGGAGTGGAGAGCTCGTGGGACACCCGGGAGAGAAACTCGTCTTTCATCCGGTTGGCGATCTCTGCCTCGGAGCGCGCCGCCTGGGTCTGGGCGAGCAAGGTGGCCCGCTCTTCCTCGACCCGCCACTGGGCAGTGACGTCCTGGGTGATTCCCATCAGCGAGCCGAAGCCGCCCCGGCCGTCGGGCTCGGGAATCAACCGGGTATGGAAGCAGCGGCCGCCGACCCGGGTCTCGTACCGGGACTCTCTGCCCGTGCGAAGGGACTCGCGGCAAAGCTGCTCGAACTGATCTGATTGCTGCACCGACAGCCCCGCCTCGCGCCCGGTCTTGCCGATGAAGCTCTGAGCGGGAATGTCGAACAACCGCTCGCAGGCATTGCTGATGTAGCGGTGCCGGAGCTGACGATCGAGCCGGAAGATGATGTCCGGCGAGTGTTCGAGCAGCGAGGTGAAGTCGGCGTCCCGCTCTCGCAGTTGACCGGCGAGGCACTCGCGCTCGTTCTCTACCTGACGCAGCTTGTCGCCGAGCGAATCGGGGGTGGTCGGACAGTCAAGGGAGACTACCGCTCGGCGCGCTCCCAATATCGGTTCGAACTCTTCGATTGCAGACACACGGACTCCTCGTCGCCAGGGCCCACCTGTAGCCATTCCTTCGCCCGCGTGCACAGGGCCCTTTCAAGAAAGGGGCTGTACCCAGGGCTCACATAGTGTCTGAGCCAGGACAGAAAGGGGGGCTCTTGGGTGTGTCAGTGCGCAGCGACCCCCGCGAGCGAGCCCACGGTCATTCGACCATCTTCGATCGCCATCGCCCGTCGGGCATGGCGGACCACCCGAGGGTCGTGGGTGGAAAAAAGGAAGGTGACTCCTTTCTCCCGATTGAGCGCCAGCATCAAATCGATGATCTGCTCGCTGGTATGGGAGTCGAGGTTGGCGGTGGGCTCGTCGGCGAGTACCAGCTTGGGGTCGGTGATCAACGCCCGGGCAATCGCCACCCGCTGGCGCTGGCCGCCCGAGAGCTCATCGGGCTTGTGGTGAAGATAGGGCTTCAGCCCCACCGCCTCTGCCAGCTGCTCGACCCGGGCGCGAAGCTGCTGTTTCGGCTCGGGGCGCCTTCGCACAGCGCAGGGGAACTCGATGTTCTCGGCGACGTTGAGCACCGGAATCAGGTTGAAGCTCTGAAAGATGAAACCGATCTTCTGGTTACGAATCTCGGCGAGGTCGTCAAAGTCGCGGTCGCTGACGTCGATGCCATCGAGCCGGTAGCTGCCGGCGCTGGCCCGGTCGAGACAGCCGATGATGTTCAGCAGGGTCGTCTTCCCCGAGCCGGAAGGGCCAGTGACCACCGTGAACTCCCCCTGCTCGACCACCAGGTCGACTCCCCGCAGGGCGGTGACCACGGTCTTGCCGAGGAAGTAGTCCTTCTTCACGCCTCGAAGGTCGATCAGCGCTGCGGGTTCGGTGGCCAAGGAAGTGGTCCTAGTAGAAGACGCGCGCCTCGAAG
This sequence comes from Myxococcales bacterium, assembly GCA_043755105.1. Classification (GTDB taxonomy): domain Bacteria; phylum Myxococcota; class Myxococcia; order Myxococcales; family Myxococcaceae; genus JAYUUC01. The sequence continues at coordinate 1,801 of JAYUUC010000445.1, read as the reverse complement.
AGGCCGCGGTAGGCGAGAGGAAGAACGGTGTATTCGCTCACTGCCGCGCCGCTGCCTCGCACCTTGGCGGCCAGCGACGGAGGACCCGGCAACGGAACAAAGCCGGAGAGCGTGAGGGTGAGCCACTCGCGCACGCTCCAGGCCACCGACGGTGTGAGCAGGGAGGAGAAGTCGGTCAAGTTGGCGAGCAGGACCGCGCCGAGGGTGAAGTCGTCGTGCACCTTCGGCTTCTGCACCGAGAAGAAGAGGTAGTGCCTTCCGCTCGGCTCGAACGAGAATTTTTGCGGCACGCCGTCAGTGGAGGCGCCGAGGGCAGGCAGACTTCCGTTGCCCGGCGTCGCTGAGAAGCCGAGCCCGCGGGCTTGCTGGAGCAGCTCGAGCCCATTGACCAGATCCTGAAACTGCGACCGGCTGTAGCCGTCAGCCTGGTAGAGATATTCGAGCGAGAACAGGGTCTCGTCGGCGAGCTGGGTGCGAGCCCCGATCAGCACCCGCGGGAGCAGCGCCGGGTCCTCGAGCCGGGTCTTCCCCACTGGCGCGATTTGCCGGGCAAGGCAGCCAAGGGCCCCGGTTGCGCTGTCGACACAGTCAGGAACGACGTAATCCCGGCTCGATCCGGTCTGGAACAACCCTTCGACATGAAGCTCGTAGTCGGTGAAGAAGTAGCGAGAGAAAGACGCGCCCAGACGCGGCTTGTTCTCGAAGGCGTCGTGGTAGCGATTGCCGAAGAACAACATCAAGTTCAAATCGGAATTGGCCACCAGCGCATAGGCCCGCGCCGCGAGCTGGTAGTGCGCCTGGTCGTCCTTCCGGTCCCACGAGGGATAGGTGAGGAACTGGTAGGGCAGCCCGCTCTGCTGTTCGAGCACTGCGGGGCTGGCCACCAGCGTGAAGGCGAAGGTCTCCAGCGGAACTTCGATGCGGGCGAGCCAGGCGCCGCTGCGCTGGAAGTTGGGGTCAGTAGGGTCCTTGGGCGGGTTGAGCAGATCCGTCGGGTTGCTGGCGAACCCGGAACCCCAGATGAGGCGCTTCTTGCCCAGCAACACGCTGAGCTGAGGCCGAACCTCGTGGCTGAGATAGAGCTCGTTAAGGGAGACCAGCGGGCGGTAGGCGGCGACATCATGGTCGGGAACCGAAATCTCCGTCCCCGACGCATCGACCGAGCGGTAGGCGCCCGCGAGCTGGGTGAGCAACGAGACGTCGCCGTAGAGGAAACCATGCTCCCGATAAGCATGGCGGACCTGAGCGTTGAGCTCGAGCAACTGGGAGACGCTGGGCAGATCCTCGGTGGAGAGCAGCCCGGTGACCCGAGGGCGGGTGAGCTGCGTGCGGCTGTCGGCATATCCATTCACCTCGGCCGCTTTGGCGGCGGAAGGCGAAAGTGCAGCGGCTGCCGCGCAGAGAATGAGCCAAAGGTTCAGGAGCGTCGACGCACGGCGCGGGGAGCTCACCGGTCCGTCCGGTCGAGTCCAAGATGACACCGATGCAAGCGCCGGCGGACTCACCGCCCCAGGTCCGTCTGGGTGAAACGCTGTGGCGGAGCGTTGACCGCGAGCTTCATCGAGCGAACCTTCATCTCGGACGAGCGGGCCTTCACCAGCTCGTTGCGCATCACCACCTTGGCGGGGCGGACGTAGCCCTTGTCCAGCTCCTGGAATTCGCTGAACTCGGCGCTGCGAAGCAGCTGGCCGCTGGTACCGAAGTACTGGCCCTTGAGCGGGAGCAGATCAGCCTTGCGGACCCAGAGCTTGACCGCGTCGTAGGCGGTGTTGGGGTTCTTCGCCTTCAGCTCGAGCAGGTA
>JAYUUC010000444.1:0-12015 GCA_043755105.1 Myxococcales bacterium | reverse complement strand
TCGCAGTCGAGGATGCTGGAGGTGGCTTGCAGCACCAGCGCCAGTGTCTTCAGTCGCTCGCGTAGAAGACTTCGCTGCGCACGCTCGTCTTCGGGGCTGATGGCTTGAGCAGCGGTAGCCACGGAGGAAGTCGCGGCTATCGGCGCGGAGGCCAAAGCTGCAGCCGCAGCTGGAGCAACACCCCGGGAAGTAAATGCACCCATTGGCGGGGCCGCCGCCGAGCTTTTAGTCAAGGCGGTCCCCGGTCCTCCCTCCCGCGCACCGCCCAAGGATGTGCCTTCCACGGCGGACCTTGACTCCGACTCGAGCAGGCGAAGCACCGCGTCGTGGGCGCTGGGCTCGGAAGTCCCGGGGTTGAAGAAGAGAGCCACCAGCTCAGACACTGGGTGGCCGAGACTCTGAGCGAGACTGTCCCGGCAAAGCTCTCGGGCGAGCTCAATCCAACCTTCGACAGTGAGTGAGCGGGCGCGGAGGCTGAGCAGCTTCGCCACGACCTCGGGGCTGTCTCCTCGCGAAGGAGGGCCGGAGCGGCTTCTTGCCGCAAGTGCGATGACGCCAATCAAGCGGGCAATCACTCGCTCGGTTTGAAAGCAGGCCTCGAGCGCTTGGGGCACCGAGCGTGCGGCATCAAGGACGGCAATCGCCTCGGCCACCGGCTGTGGCGCCTTGGCGATGACGCTGTCGCGCAGACTTTCGTCAAGCTGAGGGACGGCATCCTGCTCTTCCACCACCGCCGAGGCTTCGCGAAAGGCAGCCGCAAATTCGAGGGCGGTGCGATATCTGTCCTGTGCCCTCTTGGAGAGCACCTTCTGCAACACCCCGGAGAGGGCCTTGGGAAATTCGGGCGGAAGCGGCGGTGGCACCCCCCGGGCGTGCATGCGCGCAATCTGGTGCACCGTCTTGCCGTCGAAGGGCACCTTGCCGGTGAGTGCCTCGTAGCAGAGGACTCCGAGGGCGTAGAGGTCTGTGCGTCCGTCGCTCTTCGCCGCGTTGATCCATTGCTCCGGAGCCATGTAGCGAGGAGAGCCGACGAAGGTGCCGGCCTGGGTCAGCTTCAGATTCATCGTGCCGGCGATGGAAGTGGAGAGCTGTTGCGACTCGTTCGAGGCCCCTGGTTCCGGGCGCTGAGTAATCTCGGTAGAGAGCGGGGCGTCCCCATTGGTACCAACGCCCGAGCCGTTCCCGCTGAACACCCGGGGCAGGTTCGTCGCCCCGGAACGCCAATTGGCGGAGGAGTCCAGGGAACCGCTGCTACTCAGTAGAGAAGGCGGGGTGTCCCCTGAAGTTCCCTCGATACCCTCCCCCTCGGCAATGGACTTGGCGATGCCGAAATCGAGCAGTTTGGGCAGCAGCCTTCCGGCGCGGCTGAGCACCATCACATTGGCTGGCTTCAAGTCGCGGTGGACGAGGCCCTGTTCATGGGCGGTGTGGACCACCTCGCAGATTCGCTCGAGCAGGGGGACGAAGCGGCCCAGGGCAATCGGCCCGTGCGTCTCCAGGGCCTTGTCCAGCGGGGTGCCACGTACCCGCTCCATCGCAATCCACAGCAGGCCATCGGGCTCGGCGCCGAACGCGTAGATGTGGGCCGCGAATGGATGGTCGAGGGTGGAAGCGAGCTTCGCCTCACGAAGAAACCGCTGCGATCCCGACCTGTCCCGCAGCACGTGCGGATGGAGGACCTTCACCACGGCCTCGCGCCCGAGCGTCACCTGCTCGGCGCGGTAGACCGCCCCGAAGCCTCCCGAGCCTAGCTTCTCGTGGACCTGGAAGTCGCCCAGCGTCCGCCCCGTCAACGCCGGCCCGTCGGGGCTTTCCTCGGGTGCAGCGGCGGAGTGGGAAGGGTCCGGGGACATGGAGGTAACAGACAGCGGGTGCCGCTCCGGAGACGACGATCCGGCGGGATGTCAGAGACGAAATGATAGCCCAATCGATTCGAGGTCCAGAATCGCCGTCCTTACAGTTTCACCGAACCAAGCTACCTACACTGCCGGCGGCCGTGCACCTCGGCACACACGGCAAGGTCAGAGGGCTGCGAATTCACAGAACGCGCATGGACAGAGTCTGTCTGTGCAACCACGAAGACGAATTGTGTACCCTTCCCGTCAGCCAATCGAGTGAAGCCTGAAAATCTGGGTGCTTATCAAGGTTGTGCGGTTGGCCCTTGCCTTGCTTTCCCTGAAGGCAGCACCAACCCACCGCCCCTGAGGTAGCCCATGAAGAACTCCAAGAAGCTGAAACTTAACCGCGAAGCGCTGAAGACCCTCAACTCGACCCAGCTTGAAAAAGCGGGGGGAGCTCTGGGCAGTTTCACGAGCAGCGCGCTCTCCTGCAATGGGAGCACCCTCAGTTGCACCACGAACATTTGTCTCTAACCAGGAAAATCACTCAGTGCGAGTCTAGGGACGGCGGTGAGCGAGTCACCGCCGTCGCTTTTACTTCGCTCTTCAAGCGGGCTTGCTTCGAAAGATAATATCGCTCGAGCAGTTCGTAAAGCACCCGCTCCTGGGCCCGCGCATCGGATCGCAGCCAACGGTTGATGCTGAGATGGACCAGACTTTGAGCGAGCTCGGGAAGGCTTCTGCTCAGCCGTCCGGCTTCGGAGGCGATTCGCAACAAGTTACAGGCCGGCTTCTGAACCACTGTTCTTCGCTCGAGAGCCGCGAGCCCGACTTCCAGGCCGGGATCATTGCAGGTTCGTCGGTCGAGCAGCTGCGCCACCGCGTCACGCTCCTCGCGACAGATACGGCTGAGAGCGTCTTTGTCCAGAGTGAATTCGGCCTCGAGCCCTTGGCGCCAGGCCCTGGCCACGTCGAGCCGCGTCGACAGCTCGAATCCCAGATCCTCGAAAAGCCGGTCTGCCGACACCAGTGCCAACCGCCAGCGCCGATCGAGGTTTGCCTCTCCCGGCAACGCTGCCAAGGAGGCGAGGACTGCCTGCGAATCGAAGTCGAACAAGGTTTCTGAGAGGGCGAATCCCTCCAGGCCTCCGTAGCGCTGGGTCTCCGGGGTGAAGGTATCTTGCTCTACACGCCAGAGGTTCTCGTTCTCGAAGCGTTCGGCAATCGCTGCCAGCAGCTCCGGGTAGACTTGGGTGAGGAGGACGTTGGGAGTACCCAGCAACCGCAGACGCAGATGCCAGTCCGGGTCGCCGAAACGGACGAAGTAGGCGAGGGTGATCTGTCTGTTCGCCCTCCATTTCTCCATCAAAGGAAAGACGAGCTCGGTGAGAAGGCGATCGGCGCCTGCGGGGCCGGTGAAGAGCTTGACCGAGAGGTGATCCGAACCGGGAAAAAGTCGACGCGCCGCAGCAGGAGCGATTGGCGAAACGGCTGGAAGCGGGGCATCGAGCAGGAGGGGAACCTGGAGCTCATGGGTGAACCGCCCTTCAGGCCCGGTGAATACCAGCTGGTCTGGCCCCGGGTAGAGCTCAACGACTTTCGCCCGCTGCCCAGGGATGAGGTTCTGAGAAAAGGCTTCCACGCTGAGGGGGCTGTCGAAGTCTAGAACCTGCTCCAGGTCCCCGTGGGCGAGCTGGACGTAGCGTGGCATCCGTTCCTCTGACCTCATCGACTGCGCTGCTCGCCAGCGACCGCTCCGGGTTTGGACCGTGAGGCCGGCGACGCGTTCAGCGGAGAGAAACCACGTCGCCAGCGAGAGAATGATCTTGCCGGCCCGAAGGCGAGGGAAGAAGGGCGCGGCCAGGCCTCCCCAGCTCCATATTCCGGTGCTGGAACGGTCACGGCTCAAGAACCAGAGAAACCGTGCCATCGAATGGCCGAAGGAGGGAAAGTTGAAGCTGTGGGTCGAGTAGGGAATGACTTCTTTGTTCAACGACGCCGAGCGCAAGATGAGGCGCCCTTCTCGAATGCTCAGATGCAGGTCCTCGATCGAAAGTTGACGCTCAGGGGAAGCGCCGGAGCGCGCCAGGTAGGGAATTTCGTACTCGCGCAGCACCGGGCGAAGCATCACATTCCCATTGCGGGCATTGGGCAGGTAGACGACCTCGGCGAGCACGGTGCCCGGATTGAGCTTGGCTTCGCTGGCGCAAAGCTCCTTCACTCGCCTCGAGAGGTCTGCATCCGCCGAGCAGAAGCGCGCGATGTTGCTGGCGGCCGGACCCGAAGGGCTTCCGGCGCTCACCACCAACTCGAACTGACCTTGATTGACGGCCTCGGCCGATTTGCCAACCACCACGGCATTCACCGACAGGCCTCTCGCGCGCCCGAAGCCGTGAGGGTCTTCGAGTAGCGAGAGGTCCTGCTCGGAAAGCTTGATTTCCTGTGCGCCCGAACGGTGGGCTCGCCCCAGCAGCTCCATCAGGTGGGAACTGGGGAGTGCAGCGAGTGGCATTGGGAGGTTACTGCGCAGGCCAAGCCCGGCGATCAGCGAGGGTTCGACCGGACAGAAGTCGGGCTCGAACCCGATTCCGGACTCCTCGTCGAGTGCGAGACCCAGCGGCACCTCAGCATCCTCGTAGCGCCGCTTGAAGGAAGTGATGAAGTGTTGCATGGCGCGGGCAGTGAGACCGGAGCGACCCGTGAGCCTGCGGAGCAGCTCGGCGGCGGAAGCGACAGAGTTGTAGACAGCGGGCGTGAGGTAGACGCCGGTGCCCGGCTTCACCAACTCGACCTGGAAGACCCTAGCCCGCTCGACCGGGAAGTTCAGCCGCTCGAGGTTCTCCACAAGTGCCTGGTACGCCGACGGTTCGACGCCCCGAACTTCCTCGTCGAGTTCGCGCAGCCCCGCTTGAACGTGTCGAAGGACCCCGATTACCGGATGGTCCCGCCGTCGCGCTTCCAGGGTCTGCAGTGCCTCTTCGAGCGGATCCTCGCCGGTGAGTGCTGGCTCTAGCTCGGAGACTAAGACCTGCGCGGTGATCAGCTCGTCGATGAACCCGGCGGCATCCTCCAGGGTCACTTCGGGATCCGCTCCCACAATCTCGGACGCGAGCTGCGCCGGAAACACTCCTGCGCGGGCACGCACCAGAAGCCCGTTGAGCAACTCGGACACCTCGCATGAAGTGAAGATGTCCTTTCTATCGCCCCCCTCCACCTGCCGTTCGATGTAGCGGAAACGATCGCCCACCCGGTACAGGCTTGAATTGGGAAAGTAGAGCAGCCGGCCACGCAAGGCGACGTCCTTGGCCAAGCTGCTGAGCAACCCGTGAAGGTAGTCCATGTCCAGCCGGGTGTGACGGCGAAGGCTGACCAGCGGCGGGACTTCAAACTGAGCAATCGGACCCGAGGTTCCCACCGAGATGCCCGCCATCAGCCCGAACGGCGTCGCCCGTGTCATCATTCGCTGCAGGTAGCGGACGAGGGAGCCTTCGATCTTTGCCCCGCGGTCGGAGTCAGGGTTCTTCTCCCAATGCTCGAGGCTTTCGAAGAAGCCAGGCGAGGCCAGGTAAAGTGACTCGCGGATGATCGGTTGACTCAACCATTCGCTCACCCGAGATCGCTGCCGCCTCAAGTCGGCGACCAACGCGGCTTCCAGTTCGAGAAGGGGCGCCGTTGGCTGGAGCCGAGGGGTTTGCAAACCCTCACTCCAGCTTTGCAATGCATCGAAGGGGAGCAGAGGAGTTCGGGCCACGAAGAATCCGGCGCTGACTGCCTTCGGTTTTTTTTCCATGCTCGGACGCTCCATTCAGGGGCTTACCGTAGGGGCACTGCCCTTCGCCCACACTTGCACCGCCGTCGCCGACTGCTGTGCCAGCTTCCGCCGGTACTGGGCGAGGCTGCGCTCTGGAAAACGGAGCGGGTGAAAGTAGGTCCAGAGCACGTTGCGGAGAAAGCTCACCCGCGCAGGCAGGATAATCGGGCTGGTCTCGAACCACGCCCGGGACATGATGCGCGGTTCAAACTCCGAGCGCATCACCCCGAGCAGGTCCGTGGCCCAGCAGCAGACCACCATCGCATTGCGCTGGTGGAAATCGTCTTCGACCTCGGCGGATTCGAAGCGAGCCGAGGTGGAGTCGAGCTCGTACGCCAGCGCTCCTCCGTCGTTGTCGGTGAGCAACACCAGCAGCAGCTGAGGGCGAACGGCTCCGAGGGTGCTGCGGTCCACGGCGAGCAAGGCACGGAAGAGGGTGCCGCCGTAGAGGTGCGTGGCGAGATCGTCGAGGTGCGATTCGAGCTCTTCGATCTCGCCGTCGGGCAAATCGAACTTCCCGCACGCCGGGGGAAAGTCGATTGTCCCCTTCGGGGTGAAGAACGGTTTGATCTCTGCCTGTCGTTCCGGTCGGTCGTCGCGCTCGAGGAACGGGCAGCGGTTCCCGAGTTCCACCGCCTTCCCCCCGTCAAGCTCGATCGACTCTCCCGCCTGGAGCGAGAGCTTCTCACCCGCTCGCCATTGAGCGAGCCGCTCGGCCGGTTCAGCGATGCGGGCGTCCGCCTTCGGCTTGCCGTGCATCTCGTGGCCTTCCAGCTCGCGCAGCCCTCCGGGGCCCCAGCGCTGCAGCTGCATGCCGTGGAAAATCACCAGGTCCGCGCCCGAAGGTTCTGCGGCCAGCGCTTCCAGCGCCGCGGTCATCTTCGGGGTGACCCCGATGTCCACGTTGGTGAAGAAGTGGCCGTTGCCGCGATCGCTGGTGACTAGATAGGCGAGGGTGTCCCACTCATCGTTGTCTGCTTCAGAAGGGTGGAAGTCAGCGGCGAAGGTCCTCAGCGAAAGGTCCCCGAAGCGGTGGCGCTCGCCTTCACTCACCCGGTGGACCTTGAAGCCCATCTCATCGAGGAGTGTCGTCGCCGCCCGCGAGCTGCGCGAGGAGATGTAGATCGGAATCTGCCGGTCGAGCCGGGAGAGGGACGGGATGTTGAAGTGATCCTCGTGCTCGTGGCTGATGAACACCCCGTTGATTCGGGGCAGATGGGCAAAGTCGAAGCGACGCGGAGGGTTGAACATGAAGTTCACCTGCGCCGGCGCGAAGCCTCGACCGATTTCGTCGACGAGCAACGGGTCCACCAGCAGGGCGCTGTCTCCTTCTGTGAAGAGCCAGCTTTGCCAACCGAGGTAGGTCGAACGGAACATGGAGACCTCGCAGAAAATTGAGTCTTGCGGTTCAAGACACCGTCTTCGAACGGGCCTGAGAAGAGAGGTAGTAACGCTCGAGCAGCGTGTAGAGAACAAGCTCCTGTTGCCGGTGTCCCGAGCGCAACCAGCGGTTGGCGCTGAGGTGGACGAGGCTGCTTGCCAGCTCTGGCAGACTCAGGGTGAGCCGCCCGGCGGCCGCAGCGGCACGAAGCTGGGCACAGACGGGCTGCTGCAGCACGGACCGACGCTCGAGTGCGATGAGACCTTGTTGCAGTCCAGGTTCTTCGGCGATTCGCTCACGGAGCAACAGTTCGACCGCGGCACGCTCCTGGCGGCAGGTCCGACTGAGCGCATCCTTGTCGAAGGTGAACTCCCGCTCGAGCCCCCGGCGCCAGGAGCCGGCGATTTCGATCCGCTCGTGCTGGCTCAATCCGAGGTCCTCGAAGATGCGGTCCGCCGAGACCAGTGCCAGTCTCCACCTCGAATCCAGGCCCGCTTCTCCGGGAACCGAGGCAAGGGTCGCGCACACCGCTTGAGCGTCGAAGCCAAACAACTTCTCGGCGCAGGCGAATCCTTCGGTCCCTCCGTAGCGCTGTCGCTCGGGGGTGAAGGTGTCCTGCTCAGCCCGCCACAGCTGTCGCACCTCAGCGCGGGCAGCCACCTCGGCGAGCAGCTCAGGGTAGACCTGATGGAGGAGCACCGCGGGCGCCCCGAGCATTCGCACCCGCAGGTGCCAGTCGGGGTCGCCGAAGCGGACGAAGTAGGCGTGGGAGACTTGCCCGGTCGCGCGCCACTTCTCGAAGAGCGGCGCCACCAGCTCGATGAGCAAGCGATCGGCTCCGGCGTAACCGGTATACAGCTTGACCGAAAGGTGATCAGACCCAGGGAGGTAGCGCTGCTCGGGAGCGGGAACCACCGGCGGCATCGCAGGCAGAGGCGTGTCGACGAGCAGTGGAACCTGGAGCTCGTGGGTGTACCGGCCACCCGGACCTTCGAACACCAGCTGGTCTGGCCCGGGATAGAGCTCGGTCACGACCGTTCTCGTTCCGGAGGTGAGGCTTTGGCAGAAGGCTTCGACGCTCAATGGGCTGTCGAAATCGACCACTTGGTCCTGGTCCCCGCTGGGAAGCTGCACGAAGCGGGGCATTTTTTCTGCCATGCGCAGCGCCTGGGCCGCGCGCCACCGGCCACTTCGGGTGGGAGCGCAGAGCGCGACAGTCTGCTCCGAGGACAGGTGCCAGGTCGCCAGCGATAGGATGACCCGACCCACCCGGACTCGTGGAAAAAAGGGCGCTTCCAGAGAGTACCAGGACCACTGGCCGTTGCTTGCCTGCTGGTTGCTCAGGTACCAGAGAAATCGCGCCAGAGCGTGGCCAAAGTTTATGTAATTGTAACTGGTGGTGGAGAAAGGAATTACCTCCTGGTTCAACGACGCCGATCGGAGGAAGAGGCGGCCTTCGCGAATGCTGAGGCGCAGATCGTCGATCGACAGCTGACGCTCGATCGGCGCACCCGATCGCGCCATGAACGGAATTTCGTACTCCCGCAGCACAGGGCGGTGCATCACGTTGCCATTGCGGGCCAAAGGCAGGTAGGCGACCTCGGCAAGAACGGTCCCGGGTCGAAGCTTGGCCTCCTGACTGCACAGCTCGATCACCCGCCGTTGTAGTTCGGGGTCGGTGGCGCAGAAGCGTCCCATCGACCGTGCGGCGGGCGCTCCAGGGCTGCCTCGGGAGACCACCAGCTCGAACTGCCCTTGATTGACCGCCTCGGTGGAGCGCCCGACGAGCACAGCCGTGATCGACAGACTTTGACCCGCGCCGATCTCGTGGGGGTGCTCGATTTCAGCGAGGTCTTCAGCGGAGAGTTCGATCTCCTGCGACCCCGCTCGCTGGGCGCGACCCAACAGATCCGTCAAGCGGAGAGGAGCGGGAGTTCCGACCTTGGAGCCGGCCTGGTGCTGGACGTGCAAGCCCTGAATCAAGGCCGGCTCGACCTGGGACCGAAATCGGTCAAAGCCAATCCCGGCCTCTTCATCCAGTGCCAGAGCCAAGGGGACCTCGGCATCTTCGTACCGCAGTTGAAACGAGGCCGTGAACTGCTTCATGGCCTCAGGAAACACGCCGTTTGCCCCGGTGAGACGGTGGAGCAATTTTGCTGCTGCTGCGAGTTCAGAGAAGACCTTGGCCCCCAGGACAAAACCGGTTCCAGGCTTGACCATCTCAACCTGGAAGGTCCGCGCCGCTTCTACGGGGTGTCCGAGCTGCTCGAGCTTCGCGACCAGCGCACGGTATTGTTCAGCGTCGACGCCCTGAACCGTCTCGTCGAGCACGGAGAGACCCCGGTTCACCTCCTCGAGGACGGCAATCGAGCGATGAGACGGCGCGCGGGATTTGAGAGTCGCGAGCGCAGAGGCAAGGGGATCTTCGCCCGTGACCGCGGGCTCCAACTCGGACACCAGAAGCTGGGTGGCGATCAGCTCTTCGACGAATCCACTCGCATCGCTCGAATCGATCTCGGTATCGGTGGTCACGATCCACTCCGTAAGCTCCGGAGGAGAAGCCCCGACACGTGCCCGCTCGAGCAATGCCACCAGCAATTCGGATGCTTCGCAGGAAATGACAACGTCTCTTCGGTCACCGCCCTCGATCTTCCGCTCGATGTACCGAAGCCGGTCGCTCACCCGGAAGAGACTCGAGTTTGGAAAATAGCGCAGCTGAGAATGCAGGCCTGGGTCCTGCGACAAAGCGCCGAGCATTCCCTGAAGGTAGTCCATGTCCAGCCGCGAATGCCGACGCAAGCTTTCGCGAGAAGGCACCTCGAATCGCGACGAGGGGCCAAAGGTTCCCACGGAGATTCCCGCCATCAAACCGAACGGTGTTGATCGCGTCATCATGCGTTGAAGATAGCGAACCAGCGCACCTTCCACTTTTTGACCTCGCTCCGAGTCGGGCTGCTGTTTCCAGATGGCAAGGCTGTCGACGAATCCCGGAGAAGCAAGATAGAGCGACTCCTGCACCATCGGATCCGCCAACCATTCTCCGATTCGGGCGCGCTGAACGCTGAGATCCTCGGTCAACGCAGCTTCGAGCTCTGCAATCGGAGCACAGGCGTCCGTCCTCGAGCTGCGCAGTTCTCGGCTCCAAGCGTTGAGGGCATCAAAGGGAAGCAACGGGGTCCGGGCGATAAAGAATCCCGCATTCACCAGTGCCGACTTCTTGTTCAAGCGGTGAGCCCTCCGGGCAGCGATTCGAACAACCCGCGAAGCCAGAGCCGTGAGCTTAGCGACCAACGTGATGCCGGAGAAGAAGTTGTCGACCCAGCGGTCAACTCCCCCGGCACGTACTGCATGCGCACCCAAGGAGCCAGGAGGTGCAAATACAGACACAAGAAGCTCTCATTCCGGACCGAACGCCTGGGGCAAGCTCGTGAATCTGCCAGGTTGCGCTCAGAGAGAGCTTGGCCTCGCGATTGCTTCATCCTCGGCAGCAGGACAGGCAGCAAGACTCCCACCCCCCCGAGGCACCCCATGAAGAAGTCCATCAAGAAGTTGAAGCTGAACCGCGAAGCCCTGCAGACCCTGAACAAGAGCGAGCTCCAACAGGCAAATGGAGGCGCACTGGGTTACTCCACGGCGCAAATCTGCGCGAACTACACCGTTACCTGTCCGGTCACGGCGTAGGAAGCCTCGCTTCTCGATTCGCCAGGGGCGGCCGGATGCGGCCGCCCCTTTTTTTATCTGCGCCTAGCATGGGCGTAGGTAGGAGATGTGATCCGCCGGCGCGATGCAGAAATTCCAAGGGGATCAATGCCCCGGGCAGTCAGTGGGCAGCTCGATGGGAACGATTGAATTACCCGAAAAGGCAAGCGGCAGGCTGCAGCGGACCAGCGCCGCAAGCTGCGGTGCCGTTTGTGTTTCTATCTTGAACTCGCCGATCCGCAGGCCGGCGGTGCTGAGCGTGTAAAGCTCAGTGGCGTCGTGGTCCAGTCCGATATCGATAATCGCGCCCTGCTCCTGGATTTTTTCGAGGTGCTGCCCCGAGAGGCCGTCAAGCACGGTGGCGGTGCCGTCGAAGCTGGAGGCAAAGATCAAACTTCCGTCCGGACTGAACGCGATCGATTGCACCGATTCACTCAGCGGCTGGAGTTCGCGCAAGAGCTTACCGCTCGGCAGGTCCCAGATAAGAATTCGCTTGTCCGCGCCACCGGTGGCGAAGGTAGTGCCGTCAGCGGCGAAGCCCAGGCTCCGAACCGGAAGCTTGTGTGCGGTCAATGTATGCAGGAGCTGGCCGGTGTCGCTCGACCAGAGCCGAACTGGCCCGTCGAAGCTGGCACCAACGACAGTCTTGCCATCGATACTGAAATCCACGATGCCCACAACATTGGTATCCCCTTCGAACGCTCGGAGGAACTTGCCACTGCTTGCGTCCCACAGGATGGCGGTTCGGTCGCGCGAGCCGGAGACCACTCGCTTGCCAGTCCGGTCGAACGTTGAGTCGAACACCGCGTGCTTGTGACCTTCGAGTGTCGCGTAGGTGATGCCGGTCTTGAGCTCGATCAGCCGTGTCTTGGTGACCTCCGGGCGATCGGTGGCTTCGATCATCGAGATCTTGTCGACCGCGGCGCTCCAGGAAACGTCGTTCAGCATGGGAGTGTGGAAGTCGAACGACCCGATGGTCTGGCTTGTCTTCAGGTTCCACAACTTCAGCTGCCCCTTGTCGTTGATCATCCCTGCCCGCGTGCCGTCTGCAGTGACCCGGCCCGAGATTGCATCGGGGAGAGCAAAGCTCCGTTGGCTGTTCAGGAGGAGCCCCACGTCCCAAAGACGTGCTGTTCCGTCGAAGCTGGCGCTCGCGAGCAGAGCGCCGTCGGGTGAGAACTGCAGTTGGTGAGTGGAGTCGGTATGCCCGCTGAAGGTGAGGAGCAGCCTTTGGCCTTCGGTGGCCCAGACTCGCACCGTGCTGTCGCTGCTGACCGTGGCCACCA